>CANQAD010000065.1 GCA_947588735.1 uncultured Akkermansia sp. | reverse complement strand
ATCATCCCGGCAACCACACCCACCATGGCTCCCAAGTGGGAAACGGGAGCGGGCACACCCTGCAACGGCTGTCCCCAGTGGACATTGCCATCCTTGCCGCCCATGCAACCCAAGGCGCTGCCAAAATACGAGCGTGCCGACTCCAACACAGCGTCATCGCTCCAAGCACAGCGACCGGCCATCTCGCGGATGAAGGGGTTGTACACATCGCGCCCCTTCTCAAGAAACACAGCTTCGCAAGCAGCAATGGCCTCATGTCCTCGGCCCAAGAAAACCCCGCCGAAGATCTTGCCGGCCTTGTAGAGGGCGGAAACCTTTGTGTCAAACGCGCGAGCCGTACACATGGCACGGTATGCGCGCAAGGCTGCATCCTTCAGCTCACTCACGCGGGTCATTATACGTTTTGCACTCCTACAAATCAAGAGCAAACAGGTCGTCAGGAAAAATTAGGACAGGCGAACAGGCAGGTCGCAGAGAGCAAAAATGAAATGCTCGACCGGGCTTTGGCGTCGGTCGAGCATTTCGGTGCATTCATGTCCGGGGAAATTAAGAATGGTTGGGGAGCTCCTCCCTGCGCGGGGCGAGGGCGAGGAAGAGAAGAGTCCAGCCGGAGAATATCATCTCGACAGCAATGACAGTACCGAGGAGCCAGAAAGAGCTTTCCGGCCAGCTCCACGTGACAAAAGCGCCGAGAATGATGGAAATAATGGCATTGATGAAACGCCAAGCGCTCCCTGTCTCCGAGCGCAACGAGAAGGCGACAGCGAGTCGCAACACGCCGCCGACCAGCAGGGCAATGCCGATGACGAGCGTGATGACGCTCAACGAGACTTCGGTACGCATGATGAAGGTGATGCCCAAGCAAGCGTAGATGAGCGTGGCAAGGAGATTCCAGATGCGATACCCCGGGCGGGTGAACACCTGAATGAAGCGCATGAGCGCTACCACCAGCAGAACAAACCCGGCCACCCACACCGCAGAAGCTCCCATGATATAAGGGAAACTTAGCAGCACGAAGCCCAGCACGAGTTCAGCGATCGCCAGCAGAGCCACCAGCCAGGAGTTGGTGACCACGCGGCCCGTCGTGTGTGTATTTGTATCATGATTCATGGCAAATTGCGGTTAGACGTTGATGAGTGTGTTCCCAATCGATATGGGACAGGAAGGAATCGATGTAGCCGGCGCGATTATTGTGGTAGCGCAAGTAATAAGCATGTTCCCACACATCGCATGCGAGGATAGGAAGGAAACCGGGAATGAGAGCGTCATGATGGCGGCAAATGCCAAAGATACGCAACAGGCCACTGGCAGGGTCCACTCCCAACACGCCCCAACCGCTCCCCTGCACCGCTAATGTGACAGCGCGAAACACCCTTTGAAAACCCTCTATGCTGCCGAAAGAACGGTTGAGAGCATCCGCCAAATCGCCCATGGGTTGCTCGCCATCCTCAGGGGTCATACTCTCCCAGTACAGGCAATGCAAGATGTGACCACCGAGGTTGAAAGCCAAGCGTTCAGTAGCATCCGGCGCGGCAGAAGGGGGCAAATCGCCATCCTGCACACGGCGCAGGTGTTCTGCCGCTTCATTGGCGCCGGCCACGTAGGCTGCGTGATGCTTATCGTGGTGCAGCAACACCGTCTGCTCATCCAGCAGCGGCTCAAGCTCCGCCGGATCATAAGGTAACGGCGGCAGCACATAATGGCCATCGCGGTATGCACAGGTCGAGGGATTCGTATTCATGTCGAGGAGTGAGATGCGACCCCGGAGCACGAGTGTTCAATCCCAGTTAGAATGATGGACTAACCAAGCGGCAGATCCGAATAGAGAGCTCGAGTCGTCTCATCGTGCAAATCCAGCACAGAAGAAGAAAAATCCTCGCCAAAGGAATCCACGAGGCGGCACACGGCAACATGGGCAGACTTTTCCTCGTATAGTCGAATCCAATGGTCAGCGTCCGGAGTCAATTCACCACTCTCAGTCAGCTCAGGGTAGACGCAGGGCATACCCAAACGATAAGGCTTTGGGATGAGCCGTGCTCGCCAACATTTCTGAGAGATACAAAGGCGTGCGTAGGGGGAATCCACCTGCAAAGCGGATTGCAGAGGGACGGTACTGCCATCATCCGGCGCGAACGAGCGACTACCGGCAATGATCCGCCACCCGCGAGCTGTACGATACACGCGCAAGCCAAGCCGCTCATCCCGTGCGACCAGACTGCGTGCAGCTGTCAACAAACAAGACTCAGCGCTCATTCCTCCGCCGAAAAGGGCAAGTAGTCGCTGCTTCCGCGGGCGAAGAAAAGAATCAACATCCAAGATACAGAGACTGGAGGAATTGAGTACTCGGACACCATAGCGGTTGCGAGTGATGATATTTTGCTCGTCCCTACACTGCAATATCTGGTCAGTGGTAACAACGCTATTAGATTCCGCGTTGTTCTGCTCATCAAGCTCACGTGAAGAACGACGGAAACAAGAAAGCGAATCCTCTCCATGGTGAGAAGAGCCATAAAAATCAGCGAGCAGTTGCAACTTGGCAAGCATGCGCTCATGAGCCTCCTGAGCGGAGCGGAAAGAAAACGCGCGGACGCGGAATGTCATCCCAGCCAGCCTATGAACCCTGCGTTCCCAATATGGGGCAATCTTCGTATCAATCAGGTCTGAACTGCGGAGGTGAAATCCATGCTCAACACTGTCACATTATCGGCGTTAGGGCGACCCAGCGAGCGGCAACCTTCCACAATAGCGGCCGACAAATTATCAGAGCGTGAATTGAGGATGACTCGTGCAGCATTACTAAGCGGGATGGGCAACATCAACTCATCCACTCCATCGCTTGCCAACACGATACGGTCGCCTGGCAAGAGCAAATAGGGTGTAGGGGGACTATCCACCAGCGGGATTTTATCACCAGTTACAGCTGAACGAAGGGAATGTCCCTGAGCCATGGCATCCTCAAAAGACATCGTTCCCGCCCGTACGAACTCCTCATAGATTGAACGCATAGAATGGTCAGCATTGAGGCGTAGAAGTCGGCCATGCCGCCAGAGAAGAAGGAGGGAATCACCTACGCTAACCCACCATAGGACCCCAGAAGCGACATAGGCCGCTAGCAGGGTGCATCCTCCATACATACCACGCCTGTGAAAGTAATCGCCCACAGATTTGTTGGCAAAATCAAGGGCATCGCGCAAGCGTTGAGCCGTGGTCTGATCTGCGGATTGTTCAAAAGCCTTCACAAAAAGGCGAGCGGCGATTTCAGCCGCTTGGAAGCCACAATCATGCCCGCCCATACCATCACATACCACAGCAAGCAGGCCCTCCGGAAAATGGCGCACAGCATAGGAGTCTTCCATCTCAACTCGCTTGCCAATCCATTGGGCAACCTGAACCTTCATGATCCTTGTTCTACCACGTTGAATCTGCATTGACAAGTCAGAAATGAGGCAGGAGGTCAGATTCGGTTTTTTAGCTGGGGGAAAAGGATCACATCGCGGATGGAGGAAGCGCCAGTGAGCAGCATACAGAGGCGGTCGATACCGATGCCGATGCCGCCGGCGCAAGGCATGCCGGATTCAAGAGATTCGACGAAGTCGAAGTCAATTTTTTGCGTTTCCTCACCGGCCTGGTGCATGAGGCGCTGAAGCTGCTCGACGGGGTCATTCTGCTCGGAATAGCCGGGGCAGAGCTCCTGTCCGTTCATGACGAGCTCAAAGACATCCACCACCTCATCATTCTGCGGGTTAGCCTTGGCGAGGGGGACGAGATCACGCGCCACATGGCAAACGAAAAGGGGAGAATCCTGTTTTTCCTCCACGAGTTTTTCGTACACCTGCTGGGTAACGCCCAAATCGTCCAGAGAGTCGCCGATTTGGACGTGCAGCGCGTCCTGCGCTCGGGAGCGACGAGCTTCCGGGGTGAGGTCGAACCAATCAGCCCCCGCCACCTCCTTCACGAGGTCTGCGTAGTCGGCGCGGCGCCACGGGCGGGAGAGATCCACCGTACGGCGCACATTGCCCTCGGCATCGTACTGGTCGAACACCAGCTTGCCAAAAACCTTCTGCGCAACCGTCGTGATCATCTCCTCCATCATCTGAGCCATGCTCTCAAAATCGGCGCCGGCCTCATATACCTCCAGCACGGTGAACTCCGGATTGTGGCGCGCATCGATACCCTCGTTGCGGAAGTTGCGGTTCAACTCAAACACCTTCGGGAAACCACCGACAAGCAGGCGTTTCAGGTAAAGCTCAGGAGCGATACGCAACGTCACCGGCTTTTTGAGAGCGTTGTAATAGGATTCAAAAGGCTTGGCAGCAGCACCGCCGGCAACATCCTGCAGCATCGGCGTTTCCACCTCCATGAACCCGCGTTCTGCGAGGAACATACGGATTTCGTGGATGATGCGCGAACGAGCGACAAAGCGAGCCGCGCTCTCCGGATTGCTCATCAGGTCAAGGTGACGCTTGCGGTAGCGCATATCCTGGTCGGCAAGGCCGTGGAACTTATCCGGCATGGGGCGCAGTGCCTTGGAGAGAAGGGTGAAGGAGTCCACGCGCACCGTGGGTTCCCCCGTACGGGTGACAAAAGTCTCACCTTGCACACCGACCCAATCGCCGCGCTCCAGCAACTTCCAAAGGGCCCACGATTGCTCGCTCACAGCTTTTTTGGTGAGCATGCACTGAATGCTGCCGCAGACATCCGCGAGGGTAAAGAACTGGGTCTTCCCCATATCACGCAAAGCAATGATACGACCGAGGAGCCGCACCTGCTTTCCCTCTTCAAAATTTTGTTTCAGTTGAGCCGGAGCAGTCGTGGTCTCGAAACGACAACCGTACGGATTGACGCCCAAGGCACGTATTCTCTCCACCTTCTCGCGGCGAATAGCGATCAACTCCTCCCCTGAAGAAGAGGCAACACTTCCCTGCATTTGCTCTTCGGACATAACACGCGCATTATACGGATTTATGCCGTGTTTGCAATGCAAATATGTGAGATTCTCACTGGATAACAGGGAGAGGAGACGTCTTTTTCCAGTCGCCTCGGGTAAAGTCGGGGAATATTTGCGGAGCTCCCCCCTCGTTCACCGACTTTTCGGAAAGCGGACCAACGGCCGACCAGAACGCTCCCTCGTACACATTTTGATCCATCGGTTCGCCATTGTGCAGGCACTCGATGACGCGATAGAGCATGATGTAATCCATCCCGCCGTGACCGCCGTTCTTGCGAGCCTCCTCCCCCAGGCGTTTGTAGAGGGGGTGGTCGTACTTAGCGTAGAGGTCGGCTTCGGCCTTTTCGCCCTCGTACCACTCGTGGTAGCCGCCCCTGCCAGTAATTTCAGCCCCGCCGGGTTGTCCCTCCCCAGAGGTCTCGGAAGCTCCCGGGCTGATGCGCTCGCCTGCAACGCGCAAAGGGTAGTCCGCAAGCGTCCCGGCAGTGCCCTGGATGAGGTTCTTGCGGTCGTAAGGACGCGGGCTCGTCTCATCCCACTGCACCAAGATGGTGCGTCCCAGCTTGGTCTTGATGATGGAGTTGCTCATATCGCCGCACTTGAACTGGAGTTTGTTCCACTTGTGGTCAGCCGGGAAGCGCTTCTTGGCGTAAGCGGCGCGACCGATGGCGGGGCTACCAAGGGAAACGATGCGATCAAAGGAATCTTCCCCACGAGCCAAGCTCATGTACTGTGCCACGGGACCGAGACCGTGCGTGGGGTACAAATTGCCGTTGCGTGCAGCGTAATGATTGGTGCGCCACGACCCGCATCCGCGGTCTTCAGAAAACATCTGCCTGCGCAGCTCGTGGATGTAGGCGGCCTCGCCGTGCAACAGATCTCCGATGAGTCCTTGGCGCACCATGTTCAGGAACATCAACTCATTGCGGCCGTAGTTGCAGTTCTCCAGCATCATGCAGTGCTTCTTCGTGCGTTCAGCCGTGTCCACCACGCGCCATATATCTTCCAACGTGATGGCCATCGGCACTTCCGTAAAAGCATGCGCGCCCGCCTCCATCGCATCGATGGCAATCTGCGCGTGCGTTTCCCACGGCGTGTTGATGATGACAGCATCCGGCTTCACCTCCGCCAACATTTTCTTGTACGCCTGAGGATCCTTGTTGTACTCGGCGGGACGTTTGCCCGTGCTCTTCTCGACCCGGTCCGCCACTTTCTTCGTCGCGTCATCAAACAGGTCGCACACCGCCACCACCTCACAGTGCGGAATGCTCAAAAAATGAAGCGTTTGGGGAACCCCGCGTTCACCCAGACCAATGACCGCCACGCGCACCGTTTCAATCTTCGGAGCACGGAATCCGCCCATGTAGATGCTGCCCTCAGGACGCGGAGAAACGGCGGCCGTATCCACTGGCGCCACGTTCTTCGCATGCGCAGCTTCCGCCCCGGCTGGCCCCGGATCCTGCGCACACAATAAACCTCCGAAAATCATGGTGCAATTTATCACCATCCCCATTACTCTTTTTAACTGGTATCGCATGTTCATAGGCAGAGTACTTTCTCGTGTACCATAGACAATACGTAACCTGGCCAAACTTCTTTCAACTTTTTTGACAGAAGCACGTCCTACACAGATTTACACTGCGTTTGCAAGACAAAGATGAGAGATTCTCACTGAATAACAGGAAGAGGAGACGTCTTTTTCCAGTCGCCTCGAGTAAAGTCGGGGAATATTTGCGGAGCTCCCCCCTCGTTCACCGATTTTTCAGAGAGTGGTCCGACTGCCGACCAAAACGCTCCCTCGTACACATTTTGATCCATCGGTTCGCCTTTGTGCAAGCACTCAATGACTCGATAGAGCATGATGTAATTCATCCCGCCATGGCTGTCATTTTTGCGGGCCTCTTCCCCCAAGCGTTTGTAAAGAGGGTGATCGTACATGGCGTACAGTTTGGATTCAGCCTCCTCGCCCTCATACCACTCGTGGTAGCCGCACTCGGAGCTGATTTCAGAGCCGCCGGGCTGTCCCTTCTTCTCGGGGGAATCGGCAGCCCTTGGACTAATACGTTCGCCAGCAACGCGCAAAGGGTAATCCGCAAGCGTTCCGGCTGTGCCTTGAATGAGATTCTTGCGGTCGTAGGGACGAGGACTCGTCTCATCCCACTGCACCAGAATGGTACGCCCCAGCTTGGTTTTGATGATGGAGTTGCTCATGTCGCCACATTTGAACTGGAGCTTGTTCCACTTGTGGTCAGCAGGAAAATGCTTTTTTGCATAGGCGGCGCGGCCAATCGCCGGACTGCTGAAAGAGACGATGCGGTCGAAGGTGTCTTCCCCGCGCGCAAGACTCATATACTGCGCCACGGGACCGAGACCGTGCGTGGGGTACAAATTGCCGTTGCGCGCGACGTAATGATTGATGCGCCACGAATTGCCTCCGCTATTTTCAGTAAACATCTGCCTGCGCAACTCGTGGATGTAGGCGGCCTCGCCGTGCAGGAGATCGCCGATGAGTCCCTGGCGCACCATGTTCAAGAACATCAACTCATGGCGACCGTAGTTGCAGTTCTCCAGCATCATGCAGTGCTTTTGCGTACGCTCAGCAGTGTCTACCACGAGCCACAAATCCTCCAGAGTAATCGCCAACGGCACCTCGACAAATGTGTGCGCGCCCGCCTCCATGGCATCAATGGCCATTTGCGCATGCGTTTCCCACGGCGTGTTGATGAGGACGGCATCCGGTTTCACCTCTGTCAGCATTTTTTTGTACGCCATGGGAACCTTACTGTATTCGGCGGGTCGCTTGCCCGTTTGCTTCTCTATCCGATCAGCCATCGTCTTAGTGGCGTCATCATACGAATCGCACACCGCCACCACCTCGCAATGAGGGATACTCAAAAAATGGAGCGTCTGACGAACCCCACGTTCGCCAAGACCAATGACCGCTACGCGCACGCGGTCAATTTTTTGGGCACAGAATCCACCCATGTAAATGCTACCCTCGGGCCGCGGGGGAACAGCAGTTGCATCCACTGGCGCGATGTTCTTTGAATGCGCAGCTCCCGCTCCGACCGAACCTGGATTCTGCGCACTCAACGATCCGCTAAAAAACATGGTACGATTCATCGCCACCTCCATCACTCTTTATGACCAGCATTGCATGTCCGCGGATAGAACACTCTCCGCACGCTACAGACGGTACGCAATCGTGCCCAAACTTCTTTCAATTTTTCTTGGCGGGAAAAAGACGGGAAGTGAAAAAAACTTGCTTCTACCGGGCTAAGAGTGATAGAATGAGGGCATGCTGAGAGTATTAGCCGCAACAGACTTCTCCGAAGATGGTCGAGCCGTGGTAGATTTTGCCGCCAATCTGGTGAGGCAAAGTGGCGGGAAGATGTATCTGCTGCATGCGGTGGAACCATGTATGATGGATGCGGCAGGGTGCCTGACAATGGAAGGGAAAAAGGGGGAGGGACAGGAAATGCGGCATGTGTCCTTGCTGGAACTGACAAATGAACGAGCCCACCGAGCGGCGGAAAAAATCAGTAAAAAATGGGACATACCGATCTACGGAAAGGCGGAAGAGGCAGATGACGTTGTAGAGTGCATTCATCAATTCTGCCAGCGGCACCACATTGACATGCTTGTCATCGGAAATCGACATCACTCCTTGCTCTCATCCATCCTGCTTGGCAGTACGGCAGCCAGGCTGGTTCGCACTGCAACGATCCCCGTGACAGTAGTGCCCTGCGCTCCAGTGCAGTAGTGTGAGCATGAGATTGATCTTTACAGGTGACGTGGTGGGCAGCACAGGGCGTGAAGCGCTGCGACGGGCCATCATGCAGTGGCAGCGTGAATATGAGCCAGAGTTGTTCATCGCCAACGCAGAGAACGCCGCAGGAGGACGCGGTATTACCCCGGCTGTGGCCCACCGCCTCATGGAGTATGGCGTCAGCGTCATCACGCTCGGCGACCACGCTTGGGATCAATCCGACTACATCGAACACGCGGATGACGAACCCCGCATTCTGCGTCCGCACAACCTGCAGCCCGGCACCCCGGGGCGCGGAAGCATCCTGTTCACAAGCCCGCAGGGTCAGGTAGGCATCGTCAGTCTGATGGGGCGCAGCATGATGCGGCCGGGGGCTCTCAACCCCTTCACGACGGGCTACGAGGAGGTGCTGCGGCTGAGGGAGCAAGGCGCGCGCGCCATCTTGGTTGATTTCCACGCGGAATCCACCGGCGAAAAAGTAGCTCTGGGACGGCGACTGGATGGGCTGGCAAGCGCCGTGCTCGGCACGCACACGCACGTGCAGACGGCAGATGCCGGCATCCTGCCCGGAGGCACGGCGTACATGACCGATGTGGGAATGTGCGGCAGCAGGGACGGCGTCATTGGACGCGAGGAGCAAGCTGTCTTGGACGGCATGGTGAGCGGATTGCCTTGCAAGCTGCCGGTTGCCGGATGGCCCGCGAGAGTGAGCGGCGCGCTCATCGAGACCGATGACGCCACGGGGCATGCCACCAGAATTCAGCCGCTGAATCTCGAACTGCAGAAGGAACCATGATGGATGAGGAAAGATTCGGCGGCATTTGTCGGCTGTACGGGCGAGAAGCGGCGGAGCGCATTGCCTGCGCCCGCGTGGCCGTGGTCGGCATCGGCGGCGTCGGCTCCTGGGTGGCCGAGGCTCTCGCCCGCAGCGGCGTGGGCTGTCTCATTCTCATGGATGCGGATGACATCTGCATCACCAACACCAACCGCCAACTACACGCTCTCAATGGCAACTACGGGCGGATGAAAGTCGAGGTCATGGCGGAACGCCTGCGCAGCGTCAACCCGGCGATCCAAGTCATCGCCCTGCCTTGCTTTTACAAAGCGAGCGCCCCGGAAATCCTCTTTGAGCACGAACCCACCGCCGTGGCGGACGCCATCGACTCCATGCAAGCCAAGGCCCACCTGATAGCCGAATGCCGCAAGCGAGGAGTGCCGGTAGTGACGTGCGGCGGCGCGGGCGGCAGACGCCACGCAGGCAGCATACGCCTGACGGATCTGGCGCGCACGACGCATGACCCCATGCTGGTGCGCCTGCGCAAAATCCTGCGGCAGCAATACGGGCTGCCCCTCGGCGATCGCTGCGCGGAAATCGGCATTCCCTGCGTGTACAGCGCGGAATCGCCCGTGTACCCGCAATGCGACGGCAGCGTCGGCCCGGAGCGGGGACCCGGGCAAGTCGGCGGTCTCGGATGCGCGGCCGGCTTTGGCTCCGCCACCCCCATCACGGGCTCCTTCGGTTTTTTTGCGGCATCCGCCGTTCTACAAATCATCACCGCCCCTGCCCATGAAATTGAACCCGCACATAGCACGTGCAAATAAGCACGCATCCTTCCCTGCTTTCACAGATCGAAAGCCCACTCAGATCGTCATCCCCGCTGCTGATGAGGGAAGATTGCGAGAAATACTAACTGAGCAACCTGACGGGCTTTATTTGGTGCTTGATTGCGTGCAAGACCCGCACAATTTGGGGGCTATTCTACGTACAGCAGACGGCGCAGGCGTGGCAGCGGTGATAGCGCCGCGAGACAAATCCACAGGCATTACCGAGACCGTGCTGCGTGTGTCCGTCGGCGCGGCGGAAAAGGTTCCCTTCATCCAAGTAACCAACTTAGCGCGTACCCTGCGCGACATGCAACAGGCAGGCATTTGGCTGGTGGGTACCTCCGACAAAGGCGACCGCTCACTGTACGCCACTGACATGCGTGGGCCCATCGCAATCATCATGGGCGCCGAGGGCGATGGGATGCGACGGCTCACAGAAGAAACCTGCGATTTCTTGGTTCGCATTCCCATGGCAGGCAGTGTACCCTGTCTAAACGTATCGGTAGCCGCGGGAGTGTGTTTGTATGAAGCCGTGCGGCAGCGGCAGCAACCTATGGTCTGAACATGCCCACGATCCTGCACATTGAACCGCCGTCGGGTCACACTGTCCGCATTATTTCTGACCTCCATCTGGCACACCATCGCAGCCGCGCTCCTAGTCCTCGTCAACTCGTAGAAAGCATGTGTGGCGTGGATATGCTGGTGCTGGCGGGAGACACCGCCGAAACGCGCGAAGCCTGTGCCGAGAGAGAACTCAGCATGCAACTGCGTGCCGAGCTGCGTGATCTGTGCGAACAGCGCGGAGTGGAACTCGTGGAACTTGCAGGCAACCACGACCCGGACATAGAAGCCCAGCTCGCGCTTCTATGGGGAGGGAAAGTGGCGGTCATGCACGGTCACAGCCTGCTATACCGTGTGTCACCGTGGAGTCGAGAATATGATGCCTGCGCGGGAGAAGTGAAGCGTCTCATTGCTGAGCGTCCACGGGCTGCGCATGATTTGGAAGAGCGACTACAACTCGCCCACGAGCTCTCAAAACTGCTGGGATGCCATGTACCTTCAGCGGAGGTTTCACGGGAGTCACGAAGCTTGTTGCGCGAAGCATATCACTGCTTTTGGCCACCAAAAAGGCCGTTGCACATTGTGGCGGCATGGTTGACCTGTGGGCGAAGAGCAGAGGCATTTTGTGAGCGTTACCTGCCAGGAGTAGAACTTCTTGTCATTGGCCATTTTCACCGAGGCGGACAATGGAAGAGCACCGGACGGCGGATTTTGAATACCGGGGCATGGTTCGAACACGCCACTCCTTACGCTGTGGACATGCGTGACGGACAACTACTCTGCTACAGGCGCTACGATTTCTGAGCAGAAGCGCCGCTCCGATGTGACATTGACAGGTAGCGGGGAGTGTGGTACCCTGAATGGGTATGAAATTGGTGAGCTGGAATGTGAACGGCCTGCGCGCTGCCTTGAGCAAGGGTCTCGCTGAGAAAATGGATGGCTTGGGAGCAGACGTACTCTGCCTCCAGGAAGTAAAAGCTCGTCCAGAGCAGGTGAGCGATCTTTGGCTCGCTTCCTGGCCGCACCGCTTGTGGAACTCGGCCGAACGGCCCGGCTACTCCGGCGTGCTCATCTTATCTCGCGCAGAACCACTGAGTACCAGCACCGGTATGGGCCAGCATGAACATGATGCAGAAGGCCGTGTGGCCACTATGGAGTTTAGGGATTTTTACCTAGTGAACTGCTACACACCGAACTCACAGAATGAGCTCGCCCGTCTGTCCTATCGTATGGAGTGGGATGAGGCGTTCCGCGGCTATGTGAGCAATCTTGCGCAGAAGAAACCTGTCGTCTTCTGTGG
>CANQAD010000064.1 GCA_947588735.1 uncultured Akkermansia sp. | reverse complement strand
CCTCCTTTCTGCATTTTTTTGAATGCCATTGCGACCTCCTCCAGCTCCTTTTCTGTCATGTCAACCATGAGCAGGAAAGCAATGAGCTTGTCCGCCTCCTTGCACTTCTTTATTTTCGCAATGAGGCGCATCCGAAGCAAGTCAAGCTCATCGGAATCCACCTCTACCAGTTGTTTCTTCTTCATACTTCTTCTCCTTTCTTCCTTAACCTTCTACCCCCGGCCCATAAATCGACCCCCGATTCACATCCCACACCGGCGGCGCATACACCATCGCCGGCAGCACCGCATCCCCCCAATAATCCTCCTTCCAACACCGAGCATACTCCCTCAGCGCAGCATAATACCGCGCACGGTACATCTCAACGTCGCAGGAATCCACCCCCACCCACCGCAGCCGCACCGGCTCCTCCGTCGAAACATAAAGGAACCTAAATCCCCTCTCCTGCCCAAGCACCAACTGGCACAAATCCGTGTACACCGCCGCCTGGATCCCATACCCAAACTCCGCCACATTCCTACACACCTCCCGCTCATCCACAATACTCCGGCTCGTCGTCTTCAAATCAACAACCGGCAGCACCACCTCATCCGGCAGCACATCGAACATCCCCGTAATCACCACCGGACACGCCAGCGCCTCACCCCCCACCTCATCCACCCGCGCCCAGCAAGCCACCTGCGTCCGGTACCCCCCCAGCGACTCCAGCACCCCCCGCGCCAGCAGCGCCACCTTTTGCGCCTCATCAAACTCCTTCGGCGTCAAAATCACCTTCCCCTCCCCCTCCAACTCCGCAACCCGCGCCTTCCCCGCATTCGTCCGCCGATTCACCTCCTCCACCACATACAAACCCCCAAACAACTCCGGCGTCAACGTCAGGCAGTCAATAAGACTGCCCTTGCGCAGAGCATCACTCTCCTTTTTCACCCCCTCCATCGCCCTCCACCGCGCCCCGTACGGATCCTTCATGAAATCCCACAACAGCGACTTACTCACCACCGGACACCTCAGCTTGCGTTCAACCTCCCCCTTCGCCGCGTGATACACCTCCGGCATCACCGGCCCGCTCCAGCACCCATCCCCCTTCAACCCAGCCGACACCGCCGCCACCAGCGCCTTCACAGCATCATAATTCGTCTCCATAATAATACCCTTTCTATTAGCTTTGCTCAATTCGTAATTCGTAACTCGTAATTCGTAATTCATTTTTCAAAAATGATACCCGACTCCTCCAACGCCCTGCGCACCTCCGCATCACACCGCACCGCCAGCGCAAACCCCGCCAGCTCCTCCCTGCTGCACCCTGGCTCCGGATGCGGCGCCCCCACCGCCTCACACACCTTATACACCTTCCCCCACGTCGCCCCACTCCCGCGAAGCGACTTCTCCATCCACGCCAGCGCCCCCTCCAACTCCTCCAAACTAGAAGCCAGCAGCAACTCCGAATCATCCGGCGCCTCCTCCGTCGCCCCATCTGCCGCCATCTTTTCAGAACTTGAAGCCTTAACAGCAGCCACTTGCGCCCTAACTTGCTCAACTTGCTCATGCCCGGCTGTCGCCCCGTTTGTCGCAAGCTCAGCTGCGTCATTTGTCACAACCTCCCCCGCAACCTTCGCAAGCCGCAGCCCACCGCCGCCCTGCCGCACCGGCGTCACATCCCGCAGCGCACCCTCAAACTCACTCTCATCCGCCTCCTTCATCGCGTCCAGCACCGCAGTAGGCATGTCCCACTGCTTCGCCGCCCGCTTCAGCACCGTCTTCTTCGCCATCTCATCAAAATCGCTCTTCCAAGGCCCATTATCCCCCGCCTTACTCTTCCGGCGAATCCTCTCCACCTCATCCCGCGTCATATACACCCCCTGCTGCGCCCCCCCCTGATCCTGCCACACCACATAATACAACGCCGCCCCCGACACATCCTCCCGCAGCAAATCCGGCCTGTGCGTCACACACAACTGCCCATTCTCCACCGCCCACACAAACCTCCCGCTCTCCACCTCATCACGCGTCGCCTGCCCCACATAAATCCCCTTAATCCCACTCTTCCTCGCCGTCCGCATCAACCCCCGCGCACTCGGAATCGGCGTGCATAGCACCTTGCCGCTCTTCCCCTCTCGGAAAGGCACAAGGTAACCATGGATGCCGTCCGGTTCGCACCCCATAGCCACCAGCGTCTTAATCGCCGCCACAAGACTATCCAGCGCACAATGCTGCAACTCCGGCGACTTCTGAATACAATTCACCGCCGTCGAAAGCACCCTCTCCGGATTCACCAAATTACTCGCCGCCGCCGCCAGCATATCCCGCACCTGCGGCTGCGCAAAAAACTGCGTAAGCTTCACCTCAACCTTACTCGGCTCCGCCTGCGCCCGTAACTGTGTATTTTGTTGTGTAGTCATAATATATTTTCAGTTTGTGAGAGACCTATAAACATTTTCAACTCTTCGCCCGGTCGGGGGACACCCATCCCCCTCACCGCTGAAAACACACTGCGCATCTCTCTCATTTTCCGCAGCGTTAAAAGACGGCTCCGCCTCCGCAGAAACCGGACGAAAACTATCCTGCGGCTCCTCAGCCGCTAATTCCGGAAACACCCTCACCGCCCTCTCCAAAATCCCCCTCCGCAGCCGCACCACCCTCTCCCACTCCCTCTCCTTTTTCCTCTCGCAATCCTCAAGAAACTCCTTCTTCAGCTCATCAGCCTTCTCCCCATCCTTCAAATAAATCCCATCCGCCATCGCCTGCGCATCATCCAGCTCCGCACACCTCTCCTCCACATCCCTCTCCAAAAACGGCACCAACTTCACCAGCACCTCAATCTCCCGCAGCTCCCTCTCCCGCTGGTCAACCACCGTCGTCACCATGTCATTAAACTCCATCATCGCTCCCCCCTTTCTATCTCCGCGGCTTCAACCGCCAGCCGCGCCAGCCCATCCACCACCCTCACCACCTCCCGCAACTCCTCATAAGCCACATCCTTATCCAGCGCCTTCTCCCACAGCCTGTCAATCGCCTTGCCGCAGCGCCTCACCAGCCGCCTCACCTCTTGCTCCACATCCCTCATCTCCCCCTCCTTTCCCGCAAATACGCCTCCTGCGTAGCGCGCACATCCGCCCACTCCTCACACCAGCACCTATACTCAATCCTCGCCTTCCTCTCCGCCTCCGCAGCGTTCTTCCCCTGCTTAACACCTGCTCCATACGACGTCACTGCCACCAACCCCGCAACCAAAATCACCGCGCACCACATCACCGCAACCATCGCCCATTCCATTATCTCATCACGTATCATGCTCTGCTCCTTTCTATCTTCCGCGCAAAGCGCGCGAATTCTCATATCGTAAATCGTAAATCGTAAATCGTAAATGAGTTCACTGCTTCTGCCAGCAAATCGTCGCACACTCCAGCACCGCCCGCTTAAACGCCCGCAAATCCACCCTCTCCACCCCATTCCACTTCACCGTCGGAATATCGTGACTCTGCCGCACCCGGTAAAGCACCTCCTGCATCGTCCGCTTATCGCAGTCAAACATCCGCGCCAGCGTCGCCACCTTCACCATCTCCGTCTCATTACTCATATTCGTCTAGTCTTGTTTAATCGTTAAAAATTTTGCCTTCCCACGCCCCATCTGCTACAATCCCCTCATGGACTTTTCGGCACTCCTCAAAAACACTCTCCAACTCATCGCGAGTAAAAAGTTCGCAGCCGCTATCTGCCTCACCTGCGCACTTACTCACCTCGCGTCCCGCTGCCCGGCGCAATTCCCCGAGCTCTCGGCAAACGCCGCAAACTACCTGCACTACATAGATTTCATCGGCTTCCTCTCCCTCTCTTCCTTTATCGTCTCCCTCTCCTCCCCTCATCTCCGCCACTTTTTTCTCAAACGCTCGGCAATAAAAAAAGTAAAGCAAATCCTCCAAACTCCCGGCAGCGATGAATACAACCTTATCATGCTCCTTTACAGCTCCCCGGATTCCACCTTCAACCTCTATGAGCCAATCATACAACACCTCCACTCCTTCGGCATCCTCTACCCTACCGGTGCCTCCCGCCTTTACCCCGACGACTCCTGCGTTACCCCCTTCTGCCTCTCCCACACCGTCCGCCAATACATGCAAACCCATTGCAAAACTCTCCCCCATCAACCTGTCATCCCTTCCATCCATCATAAATACTCTTTGAAATAAGCCTTTCATACCCGTCTCCTTTCCTTATTTGTTCTTCTTTCCATCTTCCAGCCCGGCGTAGTACATTTCGGCGAAAGCCAGCATAACGAATGTCGTTATTACACCGTAAAAGCACCACCAAACCCACTCCGTCATTCCCTCTTTATCCTTCATCAGGCATATAACCGTAAAACATACAATTTGCCCGATCCCTGCAATCATATTCATCCAAAAATTCTTCATACCCGTCTCCTTTCAGTTTAGGTTTGTCAAACCTATTAAGAAAATGATATACCCGACTGCTTCAACTCTTCGTCAGATAGGTTTGTCAAACCTTGCTCCAATAAAAAAGCGATTTGTCCCGACAACGACCGGTGACTCGCCTTCGCCATCTTCTCGATTCGCGCCACCTGCGTCCGATTCAAATGAGCTGAAACTTGACACTTCTCGCTCTTCTCACTTTTCTTGCATGTCTTTGAGGATGCTTTCATAATCTTTTCGTGTTAATTCTACTCCCGACACACCTTCATCCAACAAAGAAGACATAATGTCAGAGCGAGTCTTACCCCGAAACTTCGCAAGCTTTTCCAGCTTCTTGACCGTTTCTCTTTTCAGTAAAATGGAGACCCACTTCTTATCTCTGGCAGGTTGATTAGGCATATCGTTGAGCGCAATATACACCCTCCTTAATAGGTTTGTCAAACCTTTTTTACATTTTTTTGCATTTTCTTTATTATCGTTTGATAATCAACTCACCCGTTCCCTCTCCACCTGTACGCCCTGCGAAAGCCACGTAAATGTGCCTCCTGCACCGTTTCTACGTAACATTCTCCCTTATCCTTTTCCACAACAACATTGTCATATTGCTGATCGAAAGGCAAATGATAAATCTTCTCGCCATTCCTCCTGCTGTAATTGCATTTAATGCACGGATAATATTCTAAAGCCACCCTCTCATGAATCTCCACGCCCAACGCCTCAGCAAACCTCCGCGCTTCATCCGATAACTCAAATGAAGTGTACAACACAGGTATAACCCTTCCGCCTCCCTGCTCATACTGATAAACCTTCGCCGCGCCGAATATCTGCGCAACAGCATTCTCCCTTACCGGTATCCTCTTTATCTCGGAGTACCTCTTACACTGCACCACGTAAGTCACCTTCCCCTTCGTAGCAATCAAATCTATCCCCAAATCCTCGCGCCCCTTCACAGCCCCGTGGTACACCACCCTGTACCCCTTACTCTCATAAAGCCACCCCACATAACGCTCATATTGAATCCCCACCAGCCACAAATTCTTTTTCACGCGGTTATCCCAATACCTATCAAGAGCCAGTTGATTCCTTTCCACCTCTGAAAGCCGCGCATAATCCTGCGCTGTTAAAAATCTTTTCACCGGATCATCTTCATCTTTTTGCTCCATCTTTCTTCTATCCTCCTCCCTCTTCGCCTCAATCACCTCCTCCACCGAACATTCCATATACTCATCAAGCCACGGAGCAAAAGCGGCGTACACATCCATCCTCCTCTTCACAAACAAATACTCACTCTTCCACTTCCTAGCCTCCTCCTGCGCTATCTGCACCTTCTCCGCACTCTTCGGCGCCCTCATCATCATAGAGAAAAAAATGTTTCTCTCTTCGTTCCTTTCCAACTCATCCAACATCTGCGCAATAGTAGGAAAATCCTTGATTGCATCCTTCTTCAACGCATCGATAATCGCCTTCGCCCTACCGCATTCACCCCTTATCAAATCACACTCCCTCTCAAGCGCGCCAATCTTCTCTTCCGCCCTCTCGCGCTCCTTCACTTCCTCCTTATTTTTACTCTTCAATCCATCTATAATTACCCCGTAATTTTCTTTCGTCTTTTCCACAAGAACATCGCGTTCAACTTCCAGCTCCTTAATCTTCTTTTTTCCCTTGTTTACCGCCTCCTTCAACGAATCAACTTCCCCATCCCTGCTTTTATACCCACAGCTGTAAATATAATGCAAAAAGAACAGCACAAACGGCAGCGCAATCAAAAAACAAATAACACAGTCCTTCAGCATACATAATCATTCTACCATATCCCCATAAACAACGCAATAACCTTCCCGCTCCCCCACAAACCCACCCCCTCATGACACATAATCTCCCCCCTCTCTCATTACAACATCCTTACATCTCTCCCCAACACCCTCACCCTCAACCCCTCAATTCCCGTCGATGGTATTGAGCTAGGTATGTTTAGGAAACGTATCTAATTCTTTTTTATTGATTAGGGGAGGGGGAGGTTGTTTAATAAGCGTGTTATGAAGCACGAGATTAGCACGAGTGGCAGCACGAGTTGTTTAGTAAGCAATGTTATTGTTTGTAGAGACGGGAAGAGTCCGTATTGGATGGGTCAGTGGAGGGATGGGAGAGGGAGGAAGGAGGGTGAGGAGGCTTTCCAAGTGGGAGAAGACAACAGAGGAGAGGGCGAGTGCGTACCGTGAAATCATCAGCTATTGGCAGAAAATTGAGAAAGGAGACTATCCCGGCGTCTTGTATATTTCTGGCGATATTGGGACAGGAAAAACGTTTTTGGCGAGTTGCTGGGTGCGGGAGTTACACAGGGAAGGGGTGCATGTCACGTGGGCGAAAGTGGGCGATATTATCCGGGAGTTGAACGACACCCACAAAAGCTATAAAAAAAGCGAGAAAGACGTCATAGACAAGTATATCCTGACGCGTGTACTTGTACTTGATGATTTGGGCAAAGAACACCCGACAGAGTGGACTATATCCCAGCTTTATGCAATTATCGATACTAGATGTGAAAACGAGCGCGCCACGGTCATAACGTCTAATTATATCGGCTCAAACGACCTGCTGGAACGGCTTACTCCACCGGCGCCGCCAGATAAATATGCGGATGATCACACGTGTCCCAATAAAATATTCTCCGGGCTCATTGAACCCATTTCCCATGCGTTTTCTTCGGACGAAAATGGCAGCGCGCAAATTTCCCAAATTGAAAATCAAAAATCGTAACTCGAAAATCCCTTTGTGTTTCAGCTTCGCTCCCCCCTCTCAGCTTTCTCATTAGTCTTGCGCGCGGTTCCGTCCTCCCTCGTCGCTACCGCTCCGAATTTCCCGAGCCTCCGGCTCGCTAGCTTTTGCAAATCGTCAATCGTCAATCGTAATTCATAAATAACCAAAGGCTTATGCTTCATGATGTGCCGTTAACGACCTGTCGGGGGTGCTTTTTCTTGGGACACGTGTGTTGTGGAATGCAAAGAATCGCATGCTGCGGCAGACACCTCATGCGTTTTGCTTGACGGCAAGCAATGGAATTTTCACTTCTCCCGTCTTTTTCCGGGATTATTACTGCGCGTCCCGCGCGCAAGCGTGCATTCTTCCCAAATCGTCAATCGTAAAACGAAGATCGAAAATTACCAATGGGTTATCCTTCGTGATGCGGCGATAACCGCCGTTGAGATCGCTTGTTTTTGGGACAAATGTGGCGGATGATACAACGGGAAGAGCGATTATCGACCACCTGAGGGAAGGAGTGGAGATACAGCTGACAGGGGACAGTAGGTGCGGAAAACGCCGGGAGCAACGAGCAGCATACCCCACGAAGGAGGCTCCAATGCTCAAGGTACTGACCCGTGGGAGGGGTACCTAAAGCGACTCGGGCCGCCCCGAACGACGGGAGTTTGTTTTGGTGGAAAACGGAGTTGGTGTCACCATGAGTGGGGGTTGTATAGTTAGCGGACGATTTCCGGGTGCGCGGCGCAGATGTCGAGCAGGCGGGCGGCGGCTCCGCAGGGTTTGCGCACGCCGTTTTCCCATTTGATGAGGGAGGATGCGCTCACGCCGAGGAAGGCGGCGAAGTCTTTTTGGGACATGCCTCGTGATTTGCGCAGGGCTTGGACGCGGCCAGTGGCGCCTTGCTGGCGGAAGCGGGAGGGGGAGACGATGAAGGAGTTTGGCTCGGGGAGTGGAGAGCCATCGTCCAGGCAATCGGCGACGTAGATTTCTGCGCATTCGTCGAGGTTGCGGGCGACTTCGTCCGGGGTGTCGCCGTGCGTGCAATCGCCGTCCAGATCCGGCAAGGAGCCGATGTAGCAGTTGTCTTCGTCGCTCCAGCGGATGAAGCGCGGGTAGCGGCGGGCGAGGGTTTGTATTTTTTTGAGGGGTGCTTTTTTCATCGCTGTTTGAGGTTGAGTGTTCTGAGCTGCGAGTGGCAGGGAGGATTACTCCCCCCTGCCTGTCGCGACATCCTTGAGAGCTTTTTGGACTTGTTTCTCGAGGTAGATTTTCGCATCGTCGCCGTCTTTTCCCGGTATGGTGACCGAAACTCCGCTGGCTCTGTGCTTGTATCTGCGGTGAGAACCTTTCCCGAACTTTGTCAGCTCGAATCCGTTTCTCTCAAGTATGGCAACTAGGTTTCTGATCTTCGTCGCCATGCCTATAGCTTACCACAAACTTACACAATGTGCAAGTAAAATTTTCAAAAAAATGCAAAAAATTTGTCAAGGTATAAAGTTTTTTCGTGATACCCTTTACACTCCTTTTTGTGCTGGCGAGGCGGGTTGCTCGCTTGGGGGTGTGGAGGGGGAGGAGCAACGTTTCATGGCGGACATAAAGAGGAGGACGAAGATGAGAAATAAAATTAGCAGGCAGCCGCAGCCTCTGCGCTTTTGCGCCGGCGTTGGCTCTGCTGACGGCTTTGCTTTTTCTTCGTAGGGGAGAGTGGGGAAAAGAGAAGATGTTTTTTTGGGTGTGCGCACGCGGGAAGCGACGAGCGCGAGCCCTGTCGCTTTGACGGACCAGACGGATGCTTCGACGGCGTTCTCCTTGCCCAATTTTTCGAAAGGCAGAGGAGGCAGCATGGAAGCGGCTTCCGGCAATGTGCCGGGGATGTCCGGCAGGAGTTTCCACTTTTTGAAGGTGGTGGACTTGTCTTTCGCGCCTTCGCCGAATGCCAGGGATGCGACGCGCCGCTCGCCGTTCGCAAGGCGGAACGGGTCCACGAAGACGCCTTGCGAGACGTTGTTGCGCTCAACGACGACAAGGACGCACGGCAGGGAGATAACGCGGAAAGCGCCGGGCTGTGTATCAGCCGGGCAATCAGGGTGCGCAAGGCGGTAGCACATGAGGACGACCTCCTCGAACTCGCCATAATCGCGCGGGCCGTAGATAGGGACTTGGAGAGTCTCCTCGACGTCATTTGTCCGGATCGTGACCGGGTGAGAATAGACCTGCACTCCTATTTTTCTGCGGATATACTCGTTCAAAATTGGAGAAAAACAGGGAGAGACAGACCTTGTTTTTTGATGTATGCCTTGGCGTTCTCGATGTCGTGATGATCAAAGTCTGCTGTCTCTGTGCCAAACTTGAGCTGGTAAAACGGCATCCAGGGGCTCCCGGTTTTCGGCAGGTAGCCGAGATCTTCCATGGTGCTGATGATGCCGAAGACCTCGCTGCTTTTCGGCTTTTTGTCGCTGACAGACATTTTTCCGACTTTTTGTCGGCGTTCATGTTTAGCGAAGATGCTCGCCCGCTCGTTGATAGCAAACTCAGCGGAGCCCTCCGGGCAGTAGGTCGGGAGGATGAAGCCGAGGTTCTCGTTCTCGATTTCGTCGAGGCAGTTATCGAGCTCATCTTTCACTGTGCGCATGAGTTTCTTGAGGACATCCGGCGTTTTTTCGCGGTCGTTGCGGAAGTTCTCGGCGAATTCAGCGAGCACGAAATCATGCACAAGGGGCACATCTTCTTTCGTTGGCTTTTCCGGCTTTTTGAGCATGGAGAACACGCCGAATCGCCTGTAAACGATGCACAGTGCGGAGAGTACTTTTTCCGCTTCTGCGTAGCGTTTCGCCTCATCGTCTTTTTCTGTGCCGACGGAGGCTGCAAGGGTCTTTTTGAGATCGAGAAAAACCGGGGTCAAAAAACGCCGCACGATGCTTTCAATCTGGCGGCGCGCCTGGTTTCGCTCAGCCGCTGTGAAGGGCTTGTAAACCTTGCGCCCGGACACCTCCATGATTTCGTCAATCGGCTCCACGCGGATCTCGTTGACGTAAACGGTGGCGTCTTGCATGGCTTCATCCATCGCCTTGCTAATTTTTTCCTCGCTCATGGCGTGTAAGTTTAACAGGTTTGCGAGGCTCCGTAAAGGTTTCGAAGGATTGGAAAATGGAGCATCCGTCTCGCTAAACGTTGAAAATGATAACTATGCAAGAAAAATAAAAAAATTAAAAAATAGTATCGACTGGGTGAAACTCACCTGCTAGGATAGAGACATGCCGAATCAAAGAGACAAAAACAAGAAGCTGTTTTCGGTGTCGATAGACAAGAAAACACTAGCTGAAATTGAAGCTGCGGCAAAAAAGCTCGGCATCTCTCGCGTCGAGTACCTGCGCTTGGCAGCGAAAGAAAAATTGGAAGCAGGTAACACAAAATAATAAAATGCAAACGATAAAAATAACCGAACAGGGAGAAAAGCAATCAGAGGTGAAACACACCCAAAAAGAGACTTTCTCCATTCTTTTGGAAGAAGAACTGTACGAAAAGATCAAAAGCACGGCTGAGGCCGAACAGCTCACAATTTCGGATTGGCTGGTCGATGCCGCGCTCAAGAAACTGAGCAAAGCTTCCTAAATTTTTTTTCGCGTCGGGTGAAACACACCCACAAATATACACAGAAATGACAGCAAAACAAGAGACATCAAAGGTGGCCTTTGGCGAGGTTGACGAAGTCGTCGGTGGTCTTGTATGGTGTGAGGTGGGCGATGAGGTCGCGGGAGGGGAGTTGGTCGCGATGCGCGTCCATGTGCTCACGGACGGGGTCGGTGATGTCACAGGCGATGAGGGTGAGTCCGTTGAGGGAGCGAGTGGCGATGTTCGAGGTGTAGCAGAGGATGCCGGTTTTTCGGAGGGTTTTTATCGCTGGCTACAAGGGGTTGAGCTGCGAGTTCGGGAAGTGGTAGAGGTGGACGAGGATTATGTATTTCTCGCTGTTGCGGGATTGGCGTATGCCTTCTACTGTTTCCATGCGCGCACGGTCGAACGCGCGGTGCTTGCACTTGCGCGAAAGGAAGGAGTAAGCGTCAATGGCGAGCTCGACAATGAGGGAAGCGGCGGCGAGGGAGCCGATAAGATCCACTGTTGCCACGTATTTGTGGCAGTCTGCAAGCAGCTCGGCGAATTGCGGAGAGTATGCAAGCGAGAGCCGAAGGATGACCCACGCTACGCAGATGACGGCTGCGAGCTTTTTGTTGGTGAGCAGGCGAAAAATGATAATTCAAACAAAAAAACGACCATGAAAAAAGAGACTCAGAAATACAAGGCGGCCATGGTGATCTTCCCTGTGGAAATGCTGAGAAAATTGAAGGAGCTGTCCAGCGCGAACAACCGTTCACTGGCCGGACAGGTACGAGCCATGCTCAGCGAAAGAATGGGCGATAAAGGGACAGTCTGAAAGGGGGTGAGGAATGACGCATGACTTGCTAACCTCCGCCCAAGTTGCAGAGGAATACCCGGCGATATTCCCGACGCAGCAGTCTGTCTTGAGCGCCGCACGACGTGGCGTCCTGAGCTACTACCGCATCAGCGCGCGGCGGATGCTTTTCTCGCGCGCCGAAATCGAGAGGGATGTGCAAGCCGCCCACGTTCCCGCCACGGGTGGACTCTCCCAAAAAGCCGCCTCAAAAATAACCTTTCTTAACCACACAAAAACCAACCTATGATAACCGACCTGAAACTTGCTGTCTGTGGGCTCGTAGCGGGGCCTGTGGCGGCGTTGGCAATCGGGCTGGGAGTCCATCCCCGGCGGACGAAATAAAGGCTCAGGAACGCGCCGAACGCGATTACGCGGTCTGGCACGATGAATGACCGACACCCGGGCAACTCTCGGGGAATACTAAACCAAACTCAACCAAACCAAAAAAGGCCAAAAATGATGACAAAAGAAGAAATACAGGAGCTGCGGAAGGGAGACATTATCTATGTGCCTTTCGTGGTGGACGAAGTTAGCAGCATCAATGTGTACTGTCACGTCTCGCGAACCGAGGATGAATTTGTTTTCTACCCGGAAGACATCAAGTCGTGGGAACGCCCGCTCCAATACCCTGTTTTATCCCAACTGTGCGTATGATCCTTATGTCTTCCTCCGTGTACCCCTGCTGCCGCAGCATCTCCGTGTACGCCGGTTGCTCCGCCAACAGCACCCTGTACGCCGCC
>CANQAD010000063.1 GCA_947588735.1 uncultured Akkermansia sp. | reverse complement strand
TGAGGACGGCGCATTCTTTTTGGTTTTTACTTGACATATGGGAAATTCTCCTATATAATAAAATCAAATTCTATTTGCGAGGTGCGGGGTATGACTATCGCTCAAATAGCCATTATCATCATAATTGCGATTGCGTTCACGGGTGTGGCAGGTGGCATCATTTCGCTTGTCGCCGGATTCAAAAAAAACGACGAGACATGGGTTGAAATAGGTAGAAACTTGCTCTTGGTGGGCGGTCTCATTATGAGTTTTTGCGGAATCGTGATGTTAGTACGGTAGTTCCTTGCTGTTGGTTTCTACGACGACAGACAGTACTGTTTCGTTAATGGTAAGTTCCAAGACGCATTGAGCGGGAAGTAAATATTGAGGCGGTGGGACACAGAAGAGGAATTTCTGTGTCCTTTTTGTTTTTGATTTTATCGTCCACTCGAAAACGCCTTTTTCATTGTCAATAATTGTTATGCGTTTGTCTCTTTCCTTGTCTACTAAAACAGCCTTTGTGATTAAGGCATCGGTAAGCATTTCATTTTCGACTGTAATTGCCGCGATTACATAAGGTTTAGTAAGCCCAGAGCCAACAGGTGGGATAGCGGGTGGGGTCGCATCATAGACAACGGAAATGAGCTTATTGCCGACTTTGCTTTTGCTCTTCCTTATGAATGGAATGACAAATAATGTTGTAAACGAAGCAAGTACGCCCAATATTCCACAAACGACGCCGACAATATTCCAAGCATCCATATCAATCTCTCCTTTTCCGCTCTCAAACATGGCGGAAAAATTTTTTAATTTTATACGGGAAATATTCCCACAAACGCTTGACATATGGGAAAGTATCCTATATAATATTACCAAGGTAATGCGCAGAGGCGCAAAACCGAACCGATTGCAAATTGAAAACCGAATATCCGCTACCGAGATTTTGGCGGCTTCCTACTCGGCTTACATTGCCGCAGAGAGGGGATCAACCGTCGGCGTTGCGCCCAAACACAACGCCTCGGGTCGCCAAATTTCTGCATTGTCCCGCACAGAAACCATCAATGTTCACGTTTTCTGTTTCCTCGTCTTTTGGGCGGCGAAGGTGCGGTGCTGTGTAGTTCCTACAGTCTTGGTTCTGCTTTGTCGATTGAAAGGATTGCTTTCAAACGTTTGCCCGTTGACTACACAACGAGCCGTTGAGGTGGGCTGACTTCGTACAGTTCACACTTTTGTGAAGTCAGGTCTCAACGACAACGTAATGCTCGGGCATACTCAAAAGTGCTTTTAACATAAAGCCCTCCTTTCTGCCTTTGAACGGCAATGTAAACCGAGTATCGCGGATATGAAATTTTCAATGTGCGTTGGTGGCGAGCGGGTCTGCCCCGCCAAAAGCTGAACTCGCTCGCCGATATTTTGTATAAGACACGCGCCCGCGTGTTTTAGAACCGCAAAGCGCAGTTTGCCGTAATTGACAGTCGTCGGTTGTGTAATTTTCGGTAGCACAAAAATTATACTACGGAATCTGTCGGCTGTCAATTACTTGCGGTAATAATTTAGGACAAATTCCAACATGGAAGGAGGCAAGAATGACACTCGGTGAGCGCTTGAGGGCGGAAAGAAACAAAAAGGGAGTTACTGCCGCCGAAGTGGCAAAGTCGCTCGGATTGACGCAAGGCGCAATTTCTCAATTTGAGAACGGTATCAGAAGCCCTTCGACGGGGGCACTTGTCGCATTGGCGAAGTACTACAACGTGTCGCTCGACTATCTTGTCGGCAACGTCGCTGCGAATTGACGCACATTGATCCAAAACTGCGGGAGAAAAGGATTATGGATAGCGGAAGGAAAGCATTACTTGACAAAGCGCGGGAGTTTGGCACCTTGGCGCACGGTTGGTCTATCGATGAATTTCTCGAGAGGACCGTTACATATCGAACGCTGGCACTCTATCTTGGCATTCAGAGCGAATGGTGGAGTGAATTTTGGCGTTCGTTTTCTTTTGAATGCAAAAGGGAAAATGACGACCAAGATTCTTTTGAGCACACAAAAACAAACGACAAAAACGTAAGATCCTTTCACTTTTGTTGTAAGGTGGGGGACGCTAAGTTTGCTTTGTTCTATCTTTCTCTGTGGTTCGGTACCGAAACAAATATTTCAGACATTCCTAAGGAAGAGTTTAAAAAAGTCTATTATCGCATCATGCGAGCATGAACCACGGAGGCGTCAAATGAAAGCATGCCTCTGCTGGAACTGTGGGAATTTATGCAAGTGCAATAAAGCGTTTCCCAATGGTCGCCCAAAGGGGAATAGCGTGTGTTCGGAATTCGCAGATGCGCCGCCCGAACCTATTCGGATCACGATTGCCGAAATCGCAACGATACTCGGAATGTCAAGCAGAACCGTGTTCCGTATTCTTGCGGAAAAACGTGGGGTTTATAGGATCGTGCACATGGTAGGCGGAAAAGGACTGCGACTTACCTATGAACGCACAAAAAACAGAATCTATTTTTATAAGGAGATAAATTGAGATGCGAGATGAAGTCAAAGACGCGCCTTGGGTCGGAATGGACCATGAGGAGTACATAGAAAGCTGCTCCATCTACGACGAGCAGGAAGATGACTACTACGATACGAAAGCAGACGACGATTATAAGCGGGAACAGGAAGAAGAAATGTTCCGAAAGCAGCGGCACTCCGACGAGGTATGGGCGGTGTACGAATACCTCACGACGGGGGCAATCGGCGAAAAAAACGCGATAAGCGCGACGGCATTGGGCATACGCTTCGGCATTACCGAGCGTAAGCTCCGCGACATCATCAACGAGATACGGACAAGCCCCGACTTTGAGAAGGTCATCGGCTCTTGCGCAAAGGGCTACTTCGCTTGCTCCACCATCGAGGAAGTGGACCGCGCGAACAACGCCCTCCGCCACCACGCTTTGAGTGAACTCCAAGTGTATTGGGCGAACGAGCGCAAGGCGGGACGCAACGGGCAGGGGAAGATCATCTGCGGCGAGGACGGCAAACCTTTTATCGAATCTTTGGCGAGGGCAGAGTGATGGATAAAGAAAAAGAGATCGCGGCCATCGAAAAGGCGCTCGCAAAGGCAGGGCTGTTAAGCGAGTCTTTCAACAAGGCGGCTGCAAGGGTGCTCGTGAAAGAGGGCTACTGCAAAGCTGACACGTCGTTTGAGCGGTATTTACTCGACAATCTCCTGCACAGCGCAGAGGACTACTGCGCGTACTGCGCCAATGCGCCCGCCGATGAGGCGTGTCTCTCGGAGAACGAAAATGATTGCCGCGCGGGTATTCGGGCATTTTACGAGAAGTTCGTGGAGGGAAAATGAAAGACTTTTATAGCGTTATGGAGAAGGGCGAGGTCGGCGCGGCGGACTACTACGAGAAGAAGCGCGAAACCGTCTTGGAGACAATCGCGCCGATTTGCGAGGCGTTCGGAATCACCGAATACGACTACAAAATCGTAGGTCAGTTGGAAGTGTTGTGGGTAGAAGGTACAGGCATAGATTGCACCCGCAACTCAATCGCGGCGACCGTCAAGTCCCTCGTTCACCATATCGCTTCGAGGCTTTGAGGGGAAGGCATGAAAGAGTTGATCAACTGCCCCGTAGAAGAATTGAAGATAAGCTACAAGTCGCCCGAGTGGTACGCGCTTCGGCGGCAGGGGATAGGCGGGAGCGACGCGGCGGCGATCCTCGGGCTGAACCCATGGAAGTCGAACCTCGAATTGTGGCAGGAGAAAATCGGCGAGGTTGAGCCGTCCACCGAGACAAACGAGCTCATGCTCCTCGGGACGGAAGCGGAAGAGCCTATCGTGCGCCTCTTCGCCCTCGAACACCCGCAGTACGAGGTCATCGACTACAAGGAGACCGTTTTCAGGCGCGGATTTCAAATTGCCTCAATCGACGCGGGGCTTGTCGAAAAGGAGACGGGGCGCAAAGGCGGGCTTGAAGTCAAGTACACCACGCCCATGAGCCGCCGCGCTTGGGACGAGTGGGACGGGAAAATTCCCGATCACTACTACCCGCAGGTGATTCACTACCTATCCACGTTGGGTTGGGATTTTTGGATATTGCGCGTCCGCTTCCGTAGTTTTGGAATGGAAGGGGAGATCATCTCGTCGGAGAAGGACTATTTCTTCGAGCGGGAACAAGTCAACGATGACATTCATGTCGTCGAGGAACACGAGACAATCTTTTGGAAGTCGGTTGTGGAGCGGAAACGCCCCGGGGTCAAACTTCCATTGGTATAAAGATCGGAGGTAAACATGAGCGAAAACGAAACAAAACAGCAGTTGGAGCTTGTCGTCGCCGAAGGGTTCGAGGCGCAGCTCCCCAAAGAGATTCCGTGCAACATCGAGGAGATCATCAAGGCGCTTGACGAAGAAGTGCTTCCGAAGTATCTCTCCCGTTTGTACTCGGACGACCAGCTCTCGGAAGCGCGGGCAGATCACGCCACGTTGAAGAAGTGGGTAGACGCAGTGGACGGCGCGCGGAAGCAGTACGAGAAAATCTACACGAAGCCCTTCAAGGAGTTTAAGGACAAGATCAAGCTCGCGACCGACCGCGTGCAGACTGCCATGAGAAAGGTCAATGAGCAGATCGCGGTAATCGAAGGCAAGGCGAAGAGCAGGAACAGAGAGTTTTGCTTGGCGTACTTCGAGAGCGTCGTCGGCGACCTCAAGTATATCATCACCTACGAGCAGATCGAGGACGCGAAGTGGTACAACCTCTCCGTGAAGGATACCGAGCGGAAGAAGGCGATCGACGAAAAGCTCACAAAGATACGGAGCGACCTTAACCTCATCGACTACTACGCCAAGCAAGACGAGAACATGGAACTCGTGAGGGTTTTCTACCTGCGCAACTTCGACTTATCGGGCGCAGTCGCGGCCGTAAACGAGATCAATGACGACAAAGACCGAATCTCGGCTGTTTTGAGGGCAAATCGCCCCGTAGAGACAAATCGTGAGCAGGGTCGTTCGGAAACACGTGACGAAAGAGAAACGGCTCTCAAGCCAAATGACGAGGCGATTTTCACCATCCGCTTCGAGGTAGAGGGCACGGAAAAAGAACTCGTCGCTCTCAAAAAGTTCCTCAAAGAGAACGGCATCGAATACAAAGCAATCAATTAAAAGGAGATAAAAACATGGCAGGAAATTCTTTACAGCAATTCAGTAACAAACCGCAGGGGCAGTCCGAAGAAGGCGTAAAGTTCTCGCAGTGGATCTCGCAAGAGAACGTTCAGAACATGATTTCTTCGACGCTCACCGACAAGAAAGTGGCGCGGAACTTTGTTTCGAGCATCTGCGCCGCCGTTGCGACCAATCCCGAATTGCAGACGTGCATGAAGTCCTCGATTTTGAGCGCGGGGCTTCTCGCAACCTCTTTGGGGCTGTCTCTCTCGCCCGCGATCGGTCAGTGCTACATTGTTCCCTTCAACGACAAGAAGAAGGGGAAGGTCGCGACTTTCATTCTCGGTTGGCGCGGCTATGTCCAGCTCGCCACGAGGACGGGCTATTATGACAGGATCCATGTCATCGAGATCAAGGAGGGGGAGCTTATTAAAGCAGACCCGATTCTCGACGAATATGTGTTCGCACCCATTCAAGACCCCGAGAAAAGAGAACAGGCAAAAACGATCGGCTACTACGCCTACTTCAAGTACAACGAACGCTCGGGCGGTTTCAGCAAGGGGCTGTATTGGTCGAAGGAGAAAATGCTTCACCATGCAGACCGCTACTCGCAAGCCTTCCACCTCGAAGCCGTCAAGAGCAACGAGCCGAACAAGTCGCGCGTGTCCTATGCGGACTACGAGGCAGGCAAGTACCCCAAGACGGACGAGTGGAAGTACAGTTCGTTTTGGTACAAGGACTTCGACGGAATGGCAAAGAAAACAATGGTGCGTCAGCTTATCGGCAAGTGGGGTATCATGAGTTCCGACTTCCTGCAAGCATACGAGGCGGACGGAAACGCCCTTGAAACCACGAATGGAGTGATTACGGTGCAACCCGTCGAAGAGGAACCGCTCATTCTTCCGAACCCTATCGACGACGGAAGAGACGACGAGGGCGAAGAGGAAGTCACGGCAGACGAGGACGGCGTTGTTGTCGAGGAGAAGCCCGCCGAAAAAAAGCGCGCGCGGAAATCTGCGGAGAAGCCCGCCGACAACGCGGCGGTACAGGCGGCGTTCTTTGACAACAAAGACTGACGAAAAAAGTTGCAAGCGGCTCCCCCGATCTCGTAGGGGAAAGGGGGAGCAAACAAAGCGGGAGAGAAAATGGCAAAAACAACACTGACAACAGAAGAAATCATTTCGGAAATCGAAATTCTTCGCAAGTCCCCTTATGTAAAGCTCGCCAAAGATACGGAGAACAGGGCTTTGCGACAGAGGCTGTACCAACTACGATCCCTCGAAAAGCGCGGAAAGAGAATAGCCGCTTTGATGGGGATAGATTTAGAGCAAGCGGGCGATGTCTCTTCATCGGAGGGGGACAAGTAGCATGGCAGAACGCAGAATGTTTACACAGAAAATAACGGAGAGTGACGCTTTCATCGAAATGCCGATGAGCAGTCAAGCCCTGTATTTTCACTTGTGCATGAACGCAGATGACGACGGATTTGTGAAGAACCCGAAGAGCATTCAAAGGCTTGTCGGGTGCAATGATGATGACCTGAAACTTTTGATCGCAAAGAGGTTTATTATTCCGTTTGAAACGGGCGTTATCGTTATCAAGCATTGGCGAATGCACAATCTTTTGCGAAAAGATCGCTACAAAGAAACGGTTTACACAGAAGAAAAGGCTTTGCTGTTTCTCAAAAAAGACGGCGCATACACCCTTGACAAAAGTCAAGGTTTCCCTCTTCCCAAGATAGCCACAAGCGACCAACGTTCCGAAGAAAAGGAAGCGGACGAAAGCGTGGCAACCGATTGGCAACCAAATGGCAACCAAATGGCACCACAGGATAGGTTAGGTAAGGATAGGATAGATTCTATTAAAGAAAGAAAGAAAGAAAATATAAATAATAACTCATCAAGCGCGGGCGCGCGCGGGGAAGAGCCTTTGGAGAGCTATGACGATCTCATGACGAAGTGGGAGGTTGGACCTCAACTTCGGGCGGCTCTCTGGCAATTTATCCAACACTGCTCCTTCAACAGGCGTGCGCTCACGAACGCAAAATTGGAAGATATAATCGACCGCCTCTTTGATTGCTATGGATACCCCGGGGATGACGTCAAAATCGACAAAGAGCAGTCCAACGAAGTTTATCGGGCAATACAGGGCGGGTGGTTCGACATAAAGGTTAGGAAGAGGTAAAGCATGAAGACAGGAATCAAGTGCATTCGGAAGGGGTGTGAATATTCCGGGAAAGAGTGCGAATTTTGGAACGATTGCATTGCATTTCAAGCTGACTGTACAGAGGAGAGGAAGCCGATTCAAAAGAAAGAAGTGCTTCGTTCAACTGAAACAGACGAACAAATCGTTGTGGCTCAGTATTGCAGGTATCAAAAGATTCCATTCGTTCACATTCCGAATGAGGGGCTTCGCTCCAAGCGCATGGGTGCTATGCTCAAAGAGATGGGATTGCAGAAGGGATTCCCAGACATTCACATTCCGCAGGCGCGGGGCGGGTACCATGCGATGTACATAGAGCTCAAACGGGACAAGCTCGCGCACCCGACGAGGGAACAGATCGAGTGGGTCGCGTATCTTAACAAGAACGGCTATTATGCGGTGGTCGCCTACGGAGCAGACGCGGCGATCTCGGAAATCAAAAAATACATGGGGATTAAGTAATGGATTAATACGATAAGCAAAAATTTTACGAACGTGCATTTTCCGTTTCTACGGACCATGAGGGAAGGGTCATTTACGACATTCATCGGGGTGAGATTTATTACTACCAATTCACGGGGCAGGAAGTCGGCTGCGAGATGAAAGGGGAAAGCGGCGTAAACCGTCGCCCTTGCGTTGTTGTTTCGAACGACAAGGCAAACGCCTTTACGGGGCTTGTGACGGTCGTTCCGATGACATCGAAGGAGAAGTCGCCCATACCGACAAGGGTGCCATACGAAGGAAAAGTCGTTCACGGCACTTTCCTCTGCGAGCAGGTCATCACGATCTCTAACGAGCGGCTTTTGAACTTCTGCGGGGAAGTTGACGAGGGGACAATGAAGAAGATTGACGCGGCGCTTTGCGTCCAACTTGAGTTGTCTGCTTCAAATAGTGTACCCCCCCCCGCGCTGCGCGAGGATCCAAACATTCGTGTTTTGGAAGGGGAGCGAGACTTTTACAAGCGGAGCTATTTTGAACTAATTGACAGAATGACAGGGAGAAAATCATGAGCGAATACAGGAGACTGACAAGAAAAGACGAGAACGGACGCTGGGTCGCGGAAGCTGGCTTCTACGGTATTTACCTCGACAACGTTCAACCAAAATGTAAGGATATGATTTACGGAGACGTGATCAATCGCCTTGCCGAGCTTGAAGATAAACTCGAGAGTGGAGAGCTTGCAGAGCTTCCGAAGAAAGAGTTTTTAGGAACAAATGAAATCGGCGAAAAAGTTTATATGGTCACAGTCCCGCAGTCGTATTTGTTTGCAGAAGAGCAGTATGCCGATAACTTCATCGAGAAAGAGAGAGAAAAGATACAAGGGACAGTAAGGAGATGAGCAGTTATATTCCATTCGACGAAAGAGAGGTCTGTCTGAACTGTCCGAAGAGTCGATGTGTCCTTGAGAACAGAAGGAGTGCTAAGTGTCAGCTCCTTCGGGAAAAGAGAGAAGAGCATAGCCGCGTTATCAGAGAAAAGAGGGAAAAACCATGCAGAAATTTTTCGCGATCGGCAACTTGACGAGGGATCCCGACCTATCGCAAAACAACAGCAGCGTGAGCGTCTGCCGCTTCACTATTGCGGTCAACCGTCCCTATGTGGACGGAAGCGGAGAGCGACAAGCCGACTTCTTTAACTGCATCGCATGGCGTGGACTCGCAGAAAGCATTGCCCGCTATTGCGTGAAGGGCAACAAGGTCGCTGTCACAGGGAGCATTCAAATGCGCACCTACGAGGACAACAAAGGAGTGAAGCAAACAACCGTTGACATCATCGTGCAGGACGTGGAGTTCTTGATACAGAGAGAGAAGCGCGACGACTTCTACGAGGAAACGCCCCGTGAGAGAGCGCGGAGCACTCCCCCGAGGAAACAGCAGATGTCAGTTTATGACGACGACGGGGACATCCCGTTTTGAGGTGAGAGATGAGCAAGGAAAAAGAAATTGAGGAAATGGCAAGAGACATAGGTGATGTATTGGCGGTAACACATGAAGGCGACAGTTTCCCGTTTACAATGCACACGAGATCCTATTTGTCAAAATCTCTTATTAAAGCGGGCTATCGCAAAGCCGATGAAGTCCGCAAGGAAATGTGCGGGGAAATCGAAAGGCTGAAAGCGGCACTTGACGACGCGATTCATTCGTTCAACCGCATGGAAACGCTATACAAAATAAAGTGTTTCAATAGTGAAACCGAAACGGCAAAAAAGATTTTTACGGAATGGTATCACGACGTGAAAGCGCGGGGTGAGGATGCGGAGTACATCAAAGAGAAGGCGTGGAAAGAATACGGCGTAGAGGTGGACGAATGAGCGGGGTGCAGGTCTCCATGTGGGACAGCGGAAGAGGACAATAAGATGATAAGCGAACAAGAACAGTGGAAACCGATCGCAGGGTTTGAGGAATATCAAGTGAGTTCATTTGGCAACGTAAAGTCTGCAGAACGCCTCGTGTGGAACGGGAAAGGATATGTGCATAAACCAGAGATGATCCTCAAACAGGCAAGGAGTCACAAGGGGTATCCAATCGTTTATTTGTCGCATAACAACAGGCAGAAAACAGTTCCTGTACACAGGTTGGTTGCTTCCGCTTTTATTCCGAATCCGTTTGGCAAGCCGCAAGTGAATCACATAAACGGGGACAAAGGCGACAATCGGATAGAAAATCTCGAATGGTGTACCAACGAAGAGAATCAAAGACACGCTTGGATAACGGGCTTGCAAAAAGTGTCGCATAAGGCAGGGAGACCGAGGCGAAAAGTGTTACAGGTAGACGCGTCAACGGGCTTGGTCGTTCATGAATACGGATCTATAAACGAAGCCGCAAAAGCGGTTGGGTGCAAAACTTCAAGCAATATCGGTGGCTGTTGCCGACAAAGTTATGGGCGGAGAACCGTCAAGGGCTATCTGTGGAAATTCAAAGACGAAGGAGGTGATGCCGAATGAAACAACCCAATGTCAATCAAATCAGTATGTTCGACGGGGCAAGTCCGTTGAAAATCACGAAGCCGATAAGACTTATTGAGTTGTTTTCTTGACTGGCATCGGAGCACAGGCAAAGGCGCTCGAACGGCTCGGCGTTCCGTTTGAACACTACCGCATCTGCGAGTTCGACAAATACGCCGTGATGAGCTATAACGCCATCCACGGGACGAACTTCCAAACGAGCGACATCCGCGATCTCAAAGGCGAAGACTTGGGTGTGGTAGACACGGACAAGTTCACATACATAATGACCTACTCTTTCCCATGCACGGATCTGTCCGTCGCGGGGAAGCAAGCAGGAATGCACAAGGGGGGGGTACTCGTAGTGGGCTTTTATGGGAAGTCGAAAGACTTCTTCGGGAGCTATCCGAATTGCCGCAGATCCTCCTCATGGAGAACGTCCCGCAGGTCATCGGGAAGAAGAACATCAAGGACTTCGCGGAGTGGATCTCATTCCTCGATGCGCTCGGTTACACGAGCAAGTGGGCGCTTTTGAATGCGAAGGACTTCAATGTTCCGCAGAATCGCGAGCGGTGTTTCATGGTGAGTTGGCTCGGAGATCACAGCTACTATTTCCCGCATGGGTCCGGATGCAAGCGTGCACTCAAAGACGTGTTGGAGAAGAATGTGGATGAGAAGTTCTACCTCTCCGACAAGGGCATAAAGTACATTTCCTCACCTAAGCGGCACAACGACACCGTTATCGTAGACGAGAAAAGTCCTATCGCGCCGACGGCGATCACGGCAAAGGGGAATCAAAATTGGACAGGCAATTTCATAGCGGATAGTGCTACCCCCCCCCGTGTCAGCAAAGCAGTCAGAGCAAGCGGACGACAGAGTTTTGACAGGCACAGCTGGGATATTATTGTCGAACTACGGAAGGAAGATTGAGAAGGAATTGACAGTGGCGACGCCGTGCATGGCGAGGGACTACAAGGGGTTCGGCAATCAAGCGCAGACGGGAGTGATCGAAGTGTGGCAGAAGAAGTGATCGAGAAAGCGGCACGGTTATTGGCAGGTCGGCATCTTTCGTACCGCCTCCGCCGAAAGGCATAAGTAGAGCAATCGACACGGAAAGAAAAAACGGAGTTGTGGTATGGCAGAAAAAATCATAGTGGCGGGGACGCTTGAGGGTGGACCGTATGAAAAACTTCACGAGCAGAGCAAGCGCGTGTACGATCCCGCCGGCGTTGAACCAACGCAACACACCTGCGGGGGGGGGCAACAGGAAGTGAAAATAATTGAACCCGCGATATGCGCCATGCGCGGCAGAAACCCAGACAACCCGAGCGACAGGACGAGGGGCATTCCGCTCGAACAGCGGCTTGAAATCGGCGGTAGCGTGTCGAACACGTTGACCTCGGTGCAGAAAGACAATCTTGTCGCAGAACCGATAGGAGGGAACAATGAAGAAAACAGCAGAGAAATATTGTGCGTATTGCGGCAGGAGAATGGAGAGGAAAGTTTTTGCGAGTGGGCGATTGGAGGACTTTACTGCATTCTTGCGGAGGAAATACTGCGACACAATGTGTATGCGCAAGGCTTTCTTGAAAAATGGGGAAACGAAACAGTCCTATTCAAGTGCGCACATGACGGCTCGCCATACGAACAAATTGATTTTACAGAAGAAGCGGTGCGAGATTTGTGGGGCAAGTGGACGCTTGTGTGTGCATCACAAGGACGGAAACTATCAAAACAACAATATCGGCAATTTAATGGTATTGTGCAAAAGTTGCCACTTGAAGCAACATCGAGAAAGGCATTTCTGCAAGATTTGCGGCAAGCCTGTGAAGGGTTTGGGCTATTGCAACAAGCACTATATACGATACAAGAAATATGGGAATCCCCTCATGGTGGCGAAATGCAATGGCAATATCGAATTAGAAAATTAACGCCCAGAGAAACATTTAGATTGATGGACTTCGACGACGAGGATTTTGACAGGGCGAAAAATCAAAGGATTACTTACTACTTGGAAGGAGAAACAACAAAATGCAATGCGAGTTTGAAGGTTGTACCAGAGAGGCAAAGACACATAGATATGGTAACTTATGCCTCATGCACTATAAGAGATTCCATAGACACGGAGATTTTG
>CANQAD010000062.1 GCA_947588735.1 uncultured Akkermansia sp. | reverse complement strand
ATCGCGGAACACTTCGGTGCGCTAATTATGTCCGATCACTTTTCTTTTTTCGGTGCACTATTTTTGTCCGATCACGCCCGGAGCTTCCGAAGAAGCCTCGGGGCGGGTGCAACGCACGCTACAACCGGTACAGAGCAAGCAAGGCAAGATATACCAGTTGTTCCACGTGCCACGGGTGCGCAAAGCACCACCAGCACGCAGCCTGCATGCGGCGTGTTTTTATGTTCATGTTGTTACTTATTTATTTGTGCCGGGATTGCCGTCCCGGCGGGCGCATTTTAACACAATCTAACTAGAGAAGCAACTATGAGAATTGCACTATTACCGGGACATTCAAAGTCCCTGCAGAGGAGTGGGCTAAAAGTACTGGGAGACGGCGAAGCGCGTTCGCTCGGCCATGATGCTCTTGAGGGCGGCAAGGTTGTTTTGCTCGTATTGAGATAGCGCGGGAGCTGGTGGAGCTGAATGTGCGGGTGATGGAGCTGGAGCACAAGTCTAAATCTCCCCCATAAAAAAACTGCCCGCCGAGTTAAGCGCTGCAACGCCCCGGCGGGTAGTGAAAATGAAAGAGCAATAATCTTTCGATGGCTTTATCAGGACATAGCAAGATGGTAATGTCAACTAAAAAAATCAGCCCCGTTGCCTGCCCCACACGCGTCCCAATAAAATGTTTTCCGGGCTTATTCAACCCATTTCGCATGTGTTTTCTTATGAACGAAAGAAGCAAGCCTGCCCTGCGGACTGGCTAATCCGCCTTGCAGCCGTCGGCGGCTTTCGCAGCCCCGCGCGTAGCGCACTAACTTTCCAAATCGTCATCGTAACTCGTCAATCGAAAATCCGCTTGTGCTTCGGCTTCGCTCCCCCGCCGCTTTCTAACTAGTTTCGCGCGCAATTCCACCCTCTCCCGTCGCTTACGCTCCGCTTCCCCGCGCGTCAGCGCACGAATTTCCTAAATCGTCATTCGTAATTCGAAAATCGAAAATCCACCTGTGTTCCCGCTCCGCTCCCCTGCCGCTTTCTAATTATCTCCTCGCGCAGTTCCACCCTCCCCCTCTCGCTCCAGCTCCGCATTTCCCGAGCCTCCGGCTCGCTAGCTTTTGCAAATCGTCAATCGTCAATCGTAAATCGTAAATAACCAATGGATTATGCTGCATGATGTACCGTTAACTAGCATTGGGGGTTCTTTTTCTTGGGACACGTGTGGTCTCATCCCTGACTCCTTTGCGAAGGTTATCATTGTCAACGACGCCATCAACGCCTGCTACGATGAAGATGGCATCTTGCTCCTGCCGCTTCTCGACTTCCTTCTCACGCCGCGTCTCAACAGCTCCTCCACCGGTCCTCGCAGTACGTCAGCTTTCATTTTCGGCTCACTTTCGGATGAATCGATGAGGATTTCACCGCAAAAATGAGCCGATTTGAAGCGAAACAGCTCCATTTTGAGCCGTAAATGCAAAATTTTTCACCATGGCTCGCCGGATAGCCGACTGGGAGCGGGGACGTTGTGGGCGTGGTTGGTCAGATGAATTGGAGGGCGAGTTCATCCGCCAGGAGGAGGCCGCGAGGGGTGGGGCAAAGCCGGGTTGGGGAAAGGGAGCAAAGGCCTTCGCTCACCAGGGAGGGCAGAATGGGCAGCCGGTCGGGCGGGATGAGGGAGAGGGGGATTCCCTCATCCGTGCGCAGGCCGAGGGCGATGAGCTCGGTGCGGCGTTGGGCGGGGAAAAGGGGGGAGGCGGAGCCGGGGGGAAGCTGGCCCTGGGCGAGGGAGGCGATGTAGCGGGCAGTGTCATGGGCGTTTTCATAGCGGACGCCGCGCACAGTGCCGCAGGCGCCGGGACCGAGGCCGGTATAATCCTCCCCGCGCCAGCAGGAGAGGTTGTGCAAGGAGCGGGCAGAGGCTGAGCGGGCGTAATTGGATACCTCATAGTGACGAAAGTCGGCGGAGGTGAGCAGATCGTGAGCCAGGGAGTAAAGTTGCACCTGAGTTTCTTCCCCCGGCGCGGTCAGTGTTGCGAACGGGGTTCCCGGTTCCAGGGTGAGGCTGTAGGTCGAGATATGATCCGGCCGACAAGCAAGGGCTTGTTCAAGGCTGTGCTTCCACGCTGCCGCCGATTGGTTGGGCAGGCAGAACATGAGGTCGATGTTCACCTGCATCCCTCCTTCTTCCCGCAGCAAATGCACACTCCTGGCAATATCCGCCGGGGAGTGGTCGCGGCCGAGGAAAAGCAGTTCCGACTCAAGGAAGGATTGGGCGCCGAGTGAGACGCGGGTGATGCCCAGCTTGCGCCAGTGGCGGACTTTGGAGGCAGTGAAGGTGGCGGGGTTGGCCTCCAGGGTCCACTCGCGCAGCTGGGAGAAATCCAGGCGTTGCTGCAGGCCGTCGATCAGCAGCTGGAGGTGGGTGGGGGAGAGCATGCTGGGAGTGCCGCCGCCAAAGTAGAGGGTTTGCGGAGCGGCCGCACAGGGCAGGCGCAATTGAGCCTCGTCCACGAGCGCCTGCACAAAGCCCCTCATGTTCGTTGCTCCCGGGGTGTGCTTGTAAAAGGCGCAATACGGGCACACTCTGTGGCAGAAAGGGATGTGGATGTAGATATGCTCTGCTGCCTGCATGGTCGAGAGGGAGAGCTGCCAATGGGGGCTACTGCGAGATGCTTTCGCCATCCTCCGGGACGACCACGTTGCTGAGGTGCAGCGCGCGGATGTCAGCGCGGGTGACGGTGAGGTGGCTGACGGTGTCCATGTGGCTGGCGATGATGAGGGCGTCCTTGGCGTACGCGGCTATGGTTGAGACATCCTCTGTGCCCATGATGAGTTTTTCGCCGGAGGCGACACTGGCGGCACAGGCGTTGACGACAACGACGGCGGGGCGGAAAACATCCAGCGCCGTTTTGACTTCCGGGCACCAGATGGTATCGCCGGCGATGTAGAGGGTTTTCTCCCCCGGAGCCGTGAAGACGACGCCCATGGCATCGTAGGGCATGCCGATGCTCTCGCAGACGGGTTGGATGATGTCTCTGCGACCGTGTTGACCGCCGGTTTTGAAGAGGGTGGAGCCGTGGAAGGGAAGGCCGGTCTCGCTGAGGATGCGCACATCCGTGAACCCGAAGCCGACGATGGTTGCGCGGTCGGTTTCATTCTGCACGAAAAAGGGGATGTCTTTTCGGAGAGCGCCGAGGGCGAGCTCGTCGATGTGATCCGGGTGCCAGTGCGTCAGGATCACCGCATCGACCCGGACGATTTCCTCGACGCTGATGGGAAGTTCGCAGCGCGGCTGGCGAATGTGCGGGTTGACGGCGGAATCGAAGCCGGGCATAGCCTCCTTGGGCAGCAGCCAGGGGTCTATCAAAAAGCGTGTGCCGTTGAAGGTGACGATGAGGGTGGCGTTTCTGATCTGGCGAATATTCATGACCGGGTGCGTGGGTGGGATGTCGGGAGAGGGCTTTCTGTTGAAAAAACGGGGGCGAGTGACACGGTTGCCACTCGCCCTGAAAGTAAGCGATAAGGTTCTTTACAGTTCGGCAGCAGCGGGCTTGTCCAGGAAGAACTTGGCATCCGGGTGCTTCTGCAGGAAGGAGGCCGCCACATCTGCCGTGACGGGGCCTTGGATGGCTTTCTTCACGATGGACGCTTTCTTCTCGCCCCAGGCCATGAGACGCACTTTTTTGGCGCCCATGATGGTGGCCACGCCCATGGTGATAGCGGTCTTGGGCACGTTGTCGAAGCCGCCGAAAGCGGGCGCAGCATCGGTCTTGGTGAGGTCATCGAGGGTGACCTGGCGGGTGATGGTGGTGTCATCCGAGCCGGGTTCATTGAAACCGATGTGGCCGGTGCGGCCGATGCCGAGAATCTGCAGGTCGAGCCCGCCGCAGGCCTTGATCTTAGCCTCGTAGGCGGCGCAGTGGGCGGGGATGTCCGCCGGGGCGAGCGTGCCGCAGGGCAGGTTCACGTTCTCGGGCTTGATGTCGATGTGGTCAAACAGATTGTGGTGCATGAAGTACCAGTACGACTCTTTGTGCTCGTGCGGCAGACCTGTGTACTCATCCAAGTTGAAGGTGGTTACGTTGGCAAAGGAGAGACCCTCTTCCTGGTGCAGACGGATCAGCTCTGCGTAGAAAGGAAGGGGAGTAGCCCCGGTGGCAAGACCCAGCACCACGTTTTTGCCCTCTGCCTGTCGAGAGCGGATGAGCTGAGCGACCTCCGCTGCCAATGTTTTGGCGGCGGCCTGCGGCGTATCGAAAACTTCGTATGTCATAGCACGGCTATTCTATACAATCGACGTCTAAAATCAACCCCAAAATAAGGGAAAGCTGACGGTTGACATTTTCGATTTTCGATTTTCGATTGACGATTTGGGATATTCGCGCGCTGGCGCGCGGGGAGGCGGAGCGGGAGCGACGGGGGAGAGTGGAACCGCGGGCGGAGGTGGTTAGAAAGCCAAGCGGAGAAGCGGAGCCGAAGCGCAGGTGGATTTTCGATTTTCGATTTTCGATTGACGATTTGGATGCTGGCGCACTACGCGCAGTAAAAGCGAAGCGGAATTTTCGAAGTCGAGGGTGCGATGATCAAGGGAAAGCATCCGGTGTTATGCTATGCCGGGTTGATTGCTATGCTGAATGGTCAGCGGTTTGATATTCTTGTCGGGCTTACTTCCTTTGACGCCTCGTCGCCACACTGCCTCTGCGCCCTGCGGGCAGCGCATCCGCGCCGTTTTAACTGTCTTACACCGTCGACAGTTTTGTCTGTTGGGAACGCATGGGAAATGGGTTGGATAAGCCCGGAGGAATTTTATTGGGACACGTGCAGGAGGGGAGTCGTTGCGGAGCGAAAATATAGAATTGACAGGGAGGGGGAAGACAGGCTAGGATGCAGGAGATGAAGCCATGGCGGATAGCGCAAGTGGGATGCACGCTGCTGATGTTGCTGGCAGTGGGATGTGAGAGCCCGCTGCTGCCTCGGCCGTGGCTGTCGCGGGAACTGCGCAGGGAGCGGGCGGAGGACAATCTTATTGAGCAACTGCGCAGGGATTGGGAATTGTTGGGGCGTGTGAAGATGGGGGAGAGCGAACGGCAATCGGTGATGAAGCGTTACAATCGGAATTTGCTCGAACTGGTGCGATGTGTGCGCTACAATGTGCTGGTACGAGATCGGCAGTTGCCGTGCCCATTCAGACTGGAGCAGGAAGGAACGCAGCTCATCCCTCGTTTGGAGGATGTGTTTGATGATATTGTTCCGGCGGCGGATGTGCGGCTCGAGGAGTTGGAAGAGCGCTACGTGGTGCCCGGGCTTGGAGTTCCGATGGTGGGGGTGATCCCCGCCGTGAAGCTTAAGCAGGACTTCGGTATAGCCGCTTTCCGTGCGCGCGGCGCCGTGAGCACGCTGACCGGGGTCCTGGAGTTTCCGGGCGGCAAGCCGGTGATGCGCCTCATTTCGCGTCGAGAGCACGAGGATGTGCGCGTGGGAAATATGCGCTATCAGCTTGCGGGCGATTTTTCCGCCTCCATTGAGGTGTACTGGAAACTGACTCGCGTGCAGGGAGGCAAATTTCTCGGGCTCCTGCGGCCGCAGCGGGTGCGCAACACGACCGGTTTGGTGTGCATGGAGAGATATGACCCGAAAAAAATACCGGTGGTGCTGGTGCATGGGCTGGCGAGCAGCGCAGCCACCTTCGACAATTTGGTGAACCGGTTGATGAGCGAGCCGGAAATCCGCAAGAATTTTCAATTCTGGTACTACAACTACCCGACCGGTCTGGCCTGGCCCGTCAGCGCGGCGGGCTACCGCGCAGCACTGCGGCGCACGCGCGATTACTTCGACCCGAAGCACCGCAATCCGAACTGGGAGCGCATGGTGGCAGTGGGGCATTCCATGGGAGGTCTCATCACCCACTACAGCCAGTGCACTGAGCCGTGGAAACTCCTGGAAGCAGCCAACGACCCGCAACGCGGCAATCAATTTTCCAATTTTCTCACCGGGCGCTTCGTGAACCATCCTCTGCCGGTGCGGCAGGACGGAAGCTTGCGCGATGTGTATTACTTTGAGCCGATTCGCGCCGGGCGTGTGGTGTATATGGCTACTCCTCACCGCGGCGCACCGATAGCGCGCAATCGGTTTGTGTTGCTGTTCAGTAACTTGATGCGCCTGCCGCAAACGCTCGCTGAAGAAATTTTCTCCATCGCCACCCTCCAGCAGGACAGCGTGCTGACCAATCCGGGGAAGTTTGCCAGGGAGTTCAACAGCATACGCCAACTTTCGCCGGACAGCTATTCCATCCGCGGCCTTTCGCGCCTGAACGTACGCAACGCGCCCACCTACACGATCCTGGGCGACAGGGGCTTCAACGATTCACCGCAGAGCTCGGACGGCATTGTGCCCTATTGGTCATCGCACATCGCATGGGGAGCGGAGGATATTGTGGCGTCTGACCATCATGTGCAGGACGCCCAGGAAACGGCTGCGGTCTTTACGCGCATCCTGAAGGGAGCGCTGCACGACCGAAAAATAGAAGAGGCTCGCAAATAAAACTTGACAAACAAAGGGAAGCGTGGCATCGTGTGCGTCCGCCCCTGCTCCGCAGGCGGAGGCGCGTAAACTCGGCGGGTGACGCATGCGCACCGACGTCGGCAATTTATCCAACAAACCAAACTTTAAAAGGCTATGAAGACAAAGAAACTCGCAGTTGAAAAGCGGGAAGTAACGGGAACGGGCAAGCTGAACGCGCTGCGCGCGCAAGGCTGGGTGCCGGGTGTGGTATATGGCACCGGCGTTGGCGAAAATATCAACGTGCAGATGAAGGCTGCCGACATCCGCACACTTCTCGGCGACGACGAGACCGACACGGTGTTGGTGACGTTGCAGATGGAGGGCAAGGAGTTGCTCACGCTCATCAAGCACGTTCAGCACAATCATTTGACGGACAGCACGATGCATGTGGATTTTCACGCGGTGACACCGGAGACGGTGGTGCTCACCGAAGTGCCGGTGCATTTGAAGGGTACACCGGTGGGAGTGTCGATGGGTGGTCAAGTGCAGCAGCTGGTGCATGACTTGCCGATTCGCAGCGCGGTGAAGGACATCCCGAGCGAGATCGTGGCGGACATCAGCGGCATTTCACTCAATGAATCGCTGCGTTTGTCGCAGCTCACTCTGCCGGAGAAGGTGAGCACGCCGTTCAATGGCACGGTGGTGCTGGTGTCGGTGGTGAAGCCGTAAGGCAACCGAAAAATCACAACGCATGGCAAACGCGTGTCCTCATGCGTTTGCCATTTTTTTGATGCATATCAACGATCATATCGGCCAACAAGCACCCGTGTCCCAATAAAATTTCTCCGGGCTCATCCAACACATTCCCCATGCGTTTCCAACAGCCAAAACTGTCGACGGTGTAAGACAGTTAAGACAGCGCGCATGCGCTGCCCGCAGGGCGCAGAGGTAGTGTGGCGACGAGGCGTCAAAGGAAGTAAGCCCGACAAGAATATCAAACCTCTGACCATTCGGCATAGCAGTCAACCCGGCATAGCGTAACATCGGATGCTTTCCCTTGATCATCGCACCCTCGACTTCGAAAATTCCACTTCGCTCACGCTCCGCTCCCCCGCCGCTTTCTAACCACCTCCGCGCGCAGTTCCACCTTCCCCCGTCGCTCCAGCTCCGCCTCCCCGCGCGCCAGCGCGCTAATTTTCCAAATCGTCAATCGAAAATCGTCAATCGAAAATGACAAAAGGGGGTTTCTCCTTCATGATGCGGCGATAAGCGCCTGTCGGGATTGCTATTTCATGGGACGGATGTGGCCAACAAGAGCATTTTCCCCGTTGATGACCTTCTTTCGTATGCGTTTGCCTCGAATTTTCAGGTTGGGAACGTTTCATGCCATGATCTTTTTGGTACAAGAGACGGGATGAAGCAAGGGGTGCGAGGAACGGGGAGATTTTTTCGAGTGATAGAAAGAGGGAATCCAGCGCGTATCTTAAATGAGATGACGGTAGTATATCGACTTGCAGCATGCATGACAGCGCTTTTGGCGGCAACCGTGTGTGCAGCTCAACAGCAAGTGGGGCAAAAGCATCCTTTTTATGAGTGCGGGCTGTATCCGGAGTGGGGTGAATTTACGGCGGAACAAGGAGCCATCGACTTGCGCGCCGGCATGGAACTGGCCAAGCAGCGGCTTGAAAAAATCCGTGAACTCAAGCCGAATGAGACAAATTACGAGAATGTATTTGCCGCTTTTGAAAACGCTCCGCGCGAGATGGAGCGAGCGGAGAGCTATTTGGACACGATGGCATCCACGATGGACAGCGAGGAGCTGCGCCGCGTGCAAGAGGAAATGCTGCCGGAAATGACGCTCTTCCATGCCGCGATTATGGCGGATGAAAAATTGTGGAACGTGATCAAGACGGCGTCGGAGGCTCCGTGGGTGAAGCGACTTTCGCCCGAAAAACAGCGCTACGTGCGGCAGGTTGTCGATACCTTCCACGACAGCGGAGCGGATTTGACCGCTGAACGGAAAGCGCGACTTGCCCAAGTGCTCAGCGAGCTCTCCACGCTTGCTCACCAATTTGATCAAAATGTGTTGGATGCCACAAACTCATGGCAGTGGGTGGTGAGCGATCCTGCCCAGTTGGCGGGCATGCCCAAGGAATGGATGGAGCGCGCCCGGACCGATGCTTTGGAAGCCGGCTACGGCACGCCTCAGGCGCCTGCCTGGCTCATCACCTTGCAGGAACCCAGCGCACGCGAAGTCCTTCGCTGCTGTGACGTGGAGGCCACGCGCAAAAAATGCTGGGATGCGCTTTCGTCCATAGGGCGTGACGAGCCATACGACAACGCCAAAATCGTGGCGCGTGTGATGGAGTTGCGCAAGGAGATGGCTACACTGCTGGGTTTTGATTCCTTCGCAGATTTGACGCTCGCGCACCGCATGGCCGGGAGCGGGCAGCACGCTATGGATTTTGTGGACGACATGATGCGGAAAGTAAAACCGGCATTCGAAGGCGAAGTGGCGCAGTTACTGGACTTCATTTCCAAATGCAAAGGGTCCAAAACGGATAAACTCAATCCTTGGGACACTATTTACTACATGCGCAAGCTCGCCAGGGAGCGCTTTTCCTTCGATACCGAACTGCTGCGTCCCTACCAGGAGTGCAATCGCGTGCTCAAAGGGATGTTTGCCATTTATGAAAAGCTGTATTCCATAAGTATCAAGGAGCTGCCGACCCGTTACGCCGAACAGGAGCAACCCGCTGCACAGGATGCCGTGCCGGTTTGGCACCCGGAGGTGCGTGTGTTCGCCGTGTGCGATGCTGCCAGCGGCGCTCATTTGGGCTCGTTTTACATGGATCTTTTCCCGCGCAGCACGAAGCGTGGGGGAGCATGGGTGCAACCTATGCATTACGGCGAACCCTCCCGCAAAGGGCATCCGCATTCCCCGCACCTGGCTGCTCTCGTGGGTAATTTGAGCCCTGCAACAAAGGAAAAGCCGTCCTTGCTCTCCCACTATGACATGGAGACCGTATTTCACGAATTCGGTCATATGATGCACTGCATGCTGGGCGATACGGAGCTGCGCGCTCACTGCGGCACCAGCGTGACATGGGACTTTGTGGAATTGCCCAGTCAGATGAACGAAAACTGGACTTGGGAGCCGGAAAGTTTACGCACCTTTGCCGTGCACTACGAAACGGGGGAGAGCATACCGGATGATTACCTGCAAAAATTGCAGAAGATGCGCTTCTTTTTCCCAGCCTTTGACGATATGAATCAGCTCTGCATTGCCAAGCTCGACATGGAGATGCATATGCACTACGCCGAAAAGTTTTGGGGGAAAGATATTGATGAGGCCACGCGGGATTTGCTTGCGCCATGGAGGGCTCCTTACAGCCAGGAGATACCTTCCGTCATGCGTACGCTCACGCACTGCATTTCCGGAGGCTATGCGGCCGGCTATTACTCCTACAAGTGGTCTGAGGTGCTCGCAGCGGATGTTTTTACCCGTTTCCTGAAGGAGGGCGTACTCAACCCCGCTGCGGGGGCCGCCTATCGTGAGCAAATCCTCTCCAAAGGCGACAGCAAACCGGCTGGCGAGCTTTACCGCGATTTCATGGGGCGCGACCCCAATCCGGACGCTCTGCTGCAGAAGCAGGGATTGATGAAATGACCCTACATGAAGTTGTAGGCGTCGATGTCAAGCGTGACAATGACGGAATCTCCCGGGGAGAGACGCGTGATTTCTGCAGAAACGGCGTCTGCGAGAAGGCGCGCGCGCGGAGCCTTGAGCACGCACTGGTAGCGGAATTGCCCGTAGGCCTTGCTCAGGGGGGCGGGCAGCGGGTCGCTCATCTCGACCTCGGGCGGCAGTACAGCCAGCAATCGCTTGTGCAGCGTGGCCAGCGCAAAAGAGGCCATGTCCTCTTGCTCGGATCGCACTGTAAGCACGGCGAGATGGGAGAAGGGCGGAAAAGCGAACTTTTCGCGCAGGCCGAGCTCATTGTCAGCAAAACCATCCGTGTCATGCCGTCGGGCGAATTGGATGGCGGCCGCCTGCGGGGAGTAAGTTTGGATGATGACCTCGCCGTCCACTTCCCCGCGCCCGGCGCGACCCGCCACCTGGGTGAGCAATTGAAAAGTGCGCTCTGCCGCACGAGGATCCGGTACGCAGAGGCCAAGATCGGCGTTGAGCACTCCAACCAGCGTTACCCCCGGGAAATCCAGCCCCTTTGAAATCATCTGCGTGCCGAGCAAAATATCGATGCGGTGCGCACGAAAATCCGCCAGAATGTCCCGCAGCGCGTTTTTGCGGATCGTGACATCGGCATCGACCCGGCGGATGCGCGCCTCCGGAAAGCAGCGGGTGAGCACGGTCTCCACTTTTTGTGTGCCGTATCCCTCCAGCAGGATATTTTTCGAGCCGCACTCCGGACAGCATGCCGGCACCACCGCGCGATACCCGCAGATATGGCACACCAGGCGATTTTCCGGCAGATGGTAGGTGAGAGGTAAAGCACAGTGTTCGCAAACAACAACATACCCGCAGTCCGGGCACTGCAGCGCGCGTGCAAAGCCCCGGCGGTTCAGCAGCAGGATCGCTTGCTCGCCCTTGTGCAAACGCTCTTCCAGCGCGCAGCGTAAACGTTCGGAGAGAATGCCCAGGTAGCGCTTGTCTTTTGGCTCGCTGCGCATGTCCAGCACGCGCGTGAGGGGCAGGCGGCGGTTGTCCGCCCGCTTATCCATGCGCACAAGCCTGTATTTGCCGCGCCGCGCATTCAGAATGGATTCCAGCGAGGGCGTGGCGGAGCCCAGAACGATGGTGGCGCCCTCCATGCGCGCGCGCAGGACGGCGAGGTCGCGGCCATGGTAGCGGGGGCTGTTTTCCTGCTTGTAAGAAGCATCGTGCTCCTCGTCCACAATGATGAGTCCCAGGTTAGAGACGGGCGCAAAAAGGGCCGAACGTGGCCCAATGGCGATGCGAGCTCGACCTCGATGGATGGAGTGCCATTCATCAAAGCGTTCGCCATCGCTCATGGCGCTGTGCAGGATGGCCACCGCCCCGGGTTGCTCGGCAAAGCGGCTCTTGAAGCGGGCCATCGTCTGCGGGGTGAGCGATATTTCCGGCACCAGGATGAGCACGCCTTTTCCCTGCGCCATCACTTGCGCCGCTGCCTGCAGATACACCTCCGTTTTCCCCGAACCCGTGACGCCTTGAAGCAGGATCGGCTTTGAATCCCCGTTGTGGTAAGCATGCAGAATGATATCCAGAGCCCGTTGCTGGTCATCATTGAGCTGCAAGGGAACACTGGGGGCAAAGGTCTCTTCCCCGGCGGGATCGCGGTGCACGGCGCGCTCTTCCAGACTCAGCAGCCCTTGTTCCGCCAGAGCTCGGCAAGGAGCAAGCGCAGGCGTGCCGCCCAGACTGCTCAGGTACTCGCCTTCTCCCTGGCTCTCCATCAGGTAGCGCAGGATGGCCGCGCGGCGCGGGGCTCGGGCGTTGATTTTATTCAGCTCGTCATCGGTTGGCCGACGCAGCAGACGCACAAACTTTTTCGTTTTTTCATCGTGTCGCTCGCTGCGTACAGGTTCGGGCACAATGCAGCGTAGCATTTGTTCTACGGGCGCTGCATAGTAGGAAGCCGCCCACTCTGCCAAGTCCATGAGAACAGGGGACACCACGGGCTCTTCCCCGATGAGCCTCAGCAGCGGCTTGAGGGTGTAGTCATGCGGCCCATCCACCAGCGCAAGCACCGTGCCCGTGGTCTGCCGGCTGCGCAGCGGCACCTCAACGCGGCACCCCCGCTGCACATGCATACCCGGCGGCACGGCATAGTCGAGGATCATATCGTTCAGTCCATCCACCAGCACACGCGCTGCGAGCAGGACTGACGGCGCGTCAAACAAGTGTCCGCCGTCAGCGGTCGGTGGCGGAGCAGACATGCTCATTCATCCACCTCATCACTGGAGATTATGCGCACGACCACACGTTTGCCCTGCTTTTCTCCGGCGGCTTTGGCCAGCGAGCGGATGGCAGAGGCAGTCATCCCGCTATGTCCGATGAGCAGAGGAATATCATCCGGCGACACCACCAGACGGAAGCGTACCATGCTGTGGTCGGCTGATTGGGCAACACGCAGCTCAGCCTGTTCCGGGTGCTTGAGCAAAGGCTTTGTGACAGTCAGGAGATATCGGCCTACGGTTTCGATGAGCTTTTGCATGGTGATAATGGAGGATAAAAGTTAAACCGAACGGATGCGCTATGATACCCCGAGAGAAGGCGAAATGTCAAGGGTGGACTCAAGTCCTTTCACATTTCGCAATCGGACAAAAATAAGTGCACCGAACGGGGAAAAAGAGGGCAAGAGATTTATCGTTTGGACAAAAATAGTGTA
>CANQAD010000061.1 GCA_947588735.1 uncultured Akkermansia sp. | reverse complement strand
TGAAAGCCGATGTGGGCGACCGCCGGGGAGAGACAGCCACCCGCCTGAGCTGCGGGGACTATGTGGCCAATATGCGCAGCGCCGAAGTCGGCGTGCTGGGTGCGGAGTTGGGCGTGGGCGTCACCCTGCCTCTGGGAAGACGCGCGGGCGATATCTTCGTGGACGCCGGACTTGAGCTGCGCAGCGGTTGGAAGAGCATGGAGGCAAGCATCGGCTACCGCATCAATTTCTAGAGCCGCCAAACTCGTAAATAGCAAACGCATGGGAAATGCGTTTGCCCTGTATCCGGATTACTGTTCATCAGCCGGCATCACATCGAGCTCTGAGATGGCAGCGTAATCTCCGCCACTGTGGGAATTGAGAGCCACCAGGCGTACGAAGCGCGCCTTTGCGGGAGCAAAGAAGAGAGCCTGCTGCTGGTCCGTGTGATCGGCAAAGGAACCTCTGGCTACAGGTTCACCCCAGTTGGCGCCATCTTGGCTTACATAGATTTCATAATCCTTGATGCGGGCATCCTGAGGGGCCGCTGCGCGATACAGCATACCCTTGATGGTACGTTCGCCACCGAGATCCAAGCGTATGTCATGCGGGAAGCTGGCTACGGTCACTCCTTTCATGGAGTGCCAGTAGGTCTCCTCATTTCCATCCAGCAGGTGGATCGCCTGACCGATGCCCGGCAATTCTGAGCTTACGTAATTCACCGAGAAGTAGGCATGAGGCGGATATTCACCCATCACCCTGGTGACGATGGGTACGAACTCCGCCAGCGAAGCATAGGGTTCATCCGGCACCATGGGTTCCAAGCAAACCAGTTTGACGAAACGGGCGGTCTGCATGTCCGGCATAATGACGCTCTGTTCGTGGTCGCTATCTTCCATTTCCAGAGTACAGGTCGGTTGAGGCGTCCAGTTTTTACCATCCATGGAGAGGTAGAAAGCAATTTTGCGGACACGGGAGGAGCTGCGCGCCTGGCGCGGGGTAATGGTGAAGCCCCGCAGTTCAGAATCCACTCCCAAGTCGATGACAACTTCGTGCGGGTAGGGGGCCGGCTGTCCATGCCACTGGCTGTGCCAGATCGTATCACTGCGACCATCAATGAGACGCCATGGAGATTCTGACAGCCCGGATGTCGAGGAGCAAGAGACGATGCGCAACAGGTTGCTCGGTCGCCAAGCGTCAAAATGCTGCCAAGTGATAGCGGAGTCCAGACAACCGTCCATGGAGGCATAGGCACGTACGGTGCCTTCCTCGCGCTGCAGGAAAGGTTGAGTGTAGGTCGTGGATGTGCCGTCAGCCAGGGTCATGTTGATGCGGGCATCCTTGGTGTCGCAGTGGGCGTGCACGTAACCGAGATCATCGCGGGAAATTGTGACGGCCCCCGCCAGAGGCAGGGAGCGGCGACCTACTTCTACCGGGTTGTCTTCGGGCATGATGGGCAGCAGGGAGAAGGAGAAAGAAGTGGGGGTGGCCAGCGGTATGTCGCGGTCAAGGGGACGCGGCCCGCACGAGGCGCCGCCGAGACCCAGCGTCATTTTGTCGATGTTCAGTATTGTAGAACCAGCGGGTTGCAGTTCTTCGGGGTGCGCAGCGGTAAAGAGAGCCTGGGCCGTATAAGGCAGAGCGGAGAAATTGATGGTTTCTCCTTCCGAAGAGGATATAAGAAGCCCCACGCCATGGTCATCTGTAACGGCGACCCATCGGGTATCCATGCGATTGCCCATTTCCATAGGCAAGGGATACTTTTCCACCATATCGGCCACAGAACGCGAGTAAACCCCGATGGGAGATCCGCTCTTACGATCCGGGTAGTTTTCCCCGGGACCGCGGCCGTACCAAAGCACCTTGTTGAATTTCTCGGGCAAATTGAGGGTGTAGCCCAAGCGAGGCAGGACCACCTTCTCCGCTTTGGGAAGTACGCCGGCCTGGACATTGACATAGCCGTTGGGAAGAATGGTATAGACGATTTGCGTAGAGTAGCTGAAGTCCTTTTCCGTGATGGGTCCGTTATCATCCGGCGTAAACTTTCCATGGTCGTAGAGCATGCTGTCCAGACTTTCTTTACGTTGCCCGCGGCTTGTTACGTCGCAAGAGATGCGTACGACGCCATCCGAGAGGCGCTCAACGAGCACGGGGGACGCAGAATGATGCATGATGCGCATGCCGTTTTGCAGCCATTGATTCATGACCCACTTGTCGTTGGCGAGGGGCGCTCGGAAAGAATTGAGATGCAAGGTGGCTTTATCGGAGATGAGCTCGTGGCCGTTGACGATGTAGTTTTTGAGCCCGCCGGTAATTTTATCAACGCACAGGGAGAAGCTTTTCCCGATGATGAGAACTTCTGAATTGCGATTGCGAACTTCCAGCTTTTGCGCGGTGTCCAAAGGGATGATACGGGATTTGCTGGAGTAGCCGACGAAGTCGTCCGGCAGGGCGATTTGCTCGGTCGCGATTACGTAGCCCTTTTCAGCCCAAGGCGTATTTTTGGACAGCGTGAAGTCAATGTTAAAAAAGTATTTGCGATCCGTCTTAAACTGATCCGTCGGGATGGCGCGTTCCGGGAGTTCCCACTCCTTGGTTTCGAGAGGAGCTGCGTCCAGGGTGAAATCCCCTTGGGCGAGCACGCGTTGCCCCTCCTCGGTAATTTGCCAATGGGCGTTGTACTCGTTCAGGTTCGTGAAGAGGTGTTTGTTTCTGACGGCAAATTTGAGGCCCTTGCCACCCGGCGTGGCGCCCAGAAAACGGCAGTCCACATTTTGCTGCACCTTGCGGATTTCATCATAAACGGGAGAGGGAGTGCGATCACTGTAGATGACTCCCTTCATGCAAAAGATGCCATCATTGGGTTCCTCCCCACGGTCTCCTCCATAGCTCTGACGAATGATTTTTTTACCGTCAGGCGCGGTGACTTCCTGATCGTAGCATTGGTAAATCCATTCCCAGATGGCTCCACCGATGATGGAATCACTCGTGTCGATGGCATCCCAATAATCCTGCAGATTGCCCATGGAGTTACACAAGATGTGGGCATATTCAGAAACATACCAGGGTTTATCAAGTTTCCTGGCGGCGATTTCCCGCATCCAATTGACGCTCGGATACTGGTTGGAGCAGAGGTCGGCCAAGTCATTGTTGCGCTCGTACTGAGTGGGGCGAGAAGGATCGCGTGATTTGATCCAGTCGCGCACGGCCTCAAAATTTTTGCCGGGGCCAGCTTCATTGCCGTAGGACCACATGATGACGCATGGGTTGTTTTTACTCTGCTCCACCATGTTTTTATTGCGCCAGACGTGCTGAGCTTCCCATTCTTTGGGGTGGGACAGGGAGAGCTCGCCGTAGTGGTAACCATGGGATTCAACGTTGGCTTCATCACACACATAGATGCCCAATTCATCGCACATTTCGTAAAAATACGAAGGCTGCGGGTAGTGCGAATTGCGGATGTGGTTGATATTGCCGCGCTTCATGAGCAGCAGCTCCGTGCGGCATTCCTCCGGGGTTACGGTATGCCCGTTGGCGTGCTGGCTTTCGTGGCGATTCACGCCTTTCAGCTTCACAGGCATGCCATTCACCAGAAAACGCCCGCCTTCCATCTTCACTTCGCGGAATCCGATAAGACGCGAAATTGTTTCCGAGACGCGGCCATTGGCGTCCTTCAGATACATCACCAGACGGTAGAGATTGGGCTTTTCTGCGCTCCAGAGTTGCGGGGCAGACACGTGAGCCGTGAGATCTTTAGTGGTGCTTTGTCCGGGTTGAACGCGACCGCGGATGGAGCTCAATGCGGCTACTCGCGTGGAGCCGTCGCGGCTAAGAAGCTCTGCTTCAACTTCGTAGGGTTGTTCTTCGGCGGTGCGATTGGATACATCTGTTTCCACACGCAGGTTGCAATCGGCGTAGTCCGTGGAGCCGTCCGGCCGCTTGGCGAAGTCGGTATGCACAAAGAAGTCGCGCACAAACACGTGAGGGGTGGCAATGAGACTGACGCTGCGAAAAATGCCGGAGAGGCGCCACATGTCCTGACATTCCAGGTAGGAGCCGTCACTGTAGCGATACACTTCTGCGGCGATGGTATTGCTTCCCTTGTGCAGGTAGGGAGTGATATCAAACACAGCGGCAGTGCGGCTGTCTTTCGAGAATCCCACTTTATGGCCGTTGACAAACAGGTAGAAAAAGGAGTCAACGCCATCAAAGCGGATGAATACGCGCATGCCGTCCCAAGTCTCCGGCAGCGTAACCTCGCGTCGGTAGGAACCCACGGCATTCGGCTCTGTTTTCGGGGTCGTGTAGGTTTTCTCGATTTCATCACGCGGCGGGGTCATGACGCGTGGCCAATCGCGCACCATGGTGTAAGGCTGGTTGCTGTAGATGGGAGTGCCGTAGCCACGCATCTGCCAGTTGCTCGGTACATCTATATCCGCCCACCCGCTCACATCGTATTCGGGCTTGTAGAAATCTGCCGGACGGTCATCGGGTTTGGGAGCCCAGTGAAATTTCCACATGCCGTCCAGTGACATCCAACGTGATGAGTTTTCGCGCTTGCCCATCAGAGCTTCCTCGCGAGTGGCGAAGGGTTCAAAGAAAGCGCGAGCTTCTTCTCGTCCTTCCGAGAGGTGCTGCGGATTCTCCCAGTCAGGATTGGGGGGATAGGGACTTTGTTCTTGAGCGCTGTGCATACCGGAACAAGAAACAACTGCGATTACAATCGCTTTCCACGTGTTCATACATAGAAAAGTACGTTCGGGGATGCATTTTCCTTTCAGTGTTTACGAATTTTTCACGAATGCGATTCCTTCTGTCCAAACGAAATCCAAGTGTGAAAGAAGGATGAAATCTCCAAGCGGAAAATGTCGACTGATCGGAGGCTTCAGTAAGTCAGGCAAGGTCGAACTGTGCTGTTGCCCCGAATTCAGACCGTTTTCAACCGTCCGTTCGCGTCCTTGGCGTGCTCACTTTGTAAATCGTCGATTGTAAATTGGTTGCATGATTTTAGGGCAACTTTATTGGGACACGTGTGTCATGTGGTCGCCCTGAGGTGATTTCAGGACAACCGCATTTGAAAGAAGTTCATCAACGGGAAAATGGCCTTGTTGGCTGATATGATCGTTGATACGCATCAAAAAGTGACAACAAGCAGTCATCATGATAATGGCTCTCAGGAACTCTCCTGACTACGTTTACGATTCGAAAAAAAACTGTGCAACGCGCACATTATCAATAAATCGTAATTCGTGTATCGTCAATCGTCAATAGCAACCGCATTTCCTAATGCGGTTGCCCTGAGGTGATTTTGCTTGCGTTGACTGTTTGAGGTGCTATAATGCAAGCGCTATGAGTACCAGGTTGACTGAAACGCGAGTATCGGACTCCGTAAAGAGGTATGCGCGCTACCTTATGGTGATGGCAGGGTTAGGAGGACTGCTATATGGCATAGATGTGGGGGTCATTGCCGCTGCGGTGCCGTACATTGAAGAGACATCTCCTTACACGCCGTCGCAAATCTCTTTAGTGGTGGCGGCCGTGTTGTTTGGCTCGGTGATTTCCTCCCTGTTTGCCGGGATGTTGGCCGAGTGGCTGGGGCGCAAGAAGGTCATTATTCTCTCTGCTTTTCTCTTCACCCTGAGCATTCCCATCATCTGCTTTTCCAACGGTAACTTTGGGGAGCTCATGGGAGGGCGAATCCTGCAAGGCGCATCTGCCGGTTTGGTGGGCGTCGTGGTACCTATGTATCTCGCGGAGTGCCTGGATGCCGGTTCGCGCGGCAAGGGCACGGGAATGTTCCAGTTTCTGCTGACAGTCGGGCTTGTTTTCGCGGCGGTAGTGGGGTATGTGACAACGACGCTGGTGGGAGCGGCCACCGATGTGACGGTGCCCGATGATATGAAGACGTTGGCATGGCAAATGATTTTCTGGTGCTCCGCGGTTCCGGGACTCATTCTTTTCCTTGGGGCATTTCGGTTAAGGGAATCTCCGCGTTGGTTGTATCGTCGGGGGCGGGAGGATGAAGCGCTCATCGCGCTGGCGGCTAACAACGGCGAAGCTGCGGCGAAGGAGATTTTGGCCGAAATGAAGGAGGCGGATACTGCTGCAGAAGCGGAGAAAAAGGCGATTGCCGCAGCGTCCGCAAGAGATGGATTGCTACAGCGCAAGTACGTCATACCCTTCGTTCTGGCAGTGATTGTGCTGGCTTGCACCCAGGCAACTGGCATCAATTCCGTGCTCAACTATTCAGTGAAAATTTTCCAGCAAGCCGGGCTTGAGGGGCAAAGCGCCAATGTGGCCGATATGGCCATCAAGGTGGTCAATATGCTCATGACAATCGTGGCGGTTTCGCTGGTGGACAAAAAGGGTCGCACCTTCTTGCTGAAGGTCGGTACGCTCGGCATCATTGCCGGGTTGGCCGGAGTGGGGGCGATGTTCCTGTCCGTGGAAGAGCAGAGGATAGACGTGACTGATTATGTGAAAGGGTGCGTTGTGAAGCACGATGGCAAGGATGCCTACGTGAAACTTTCCGTGGATGATGCCGTCAAAACGGTGGCGTCCCAGCATCCTGAGTTGATGCAGAGCGGTAGCGTGATCCCCGGCGTGCAGCTCATTGTGACTTACAAACAGGGAGATTCTTCCAGCCAGGTAGTGGCTGAGAAGTTTGACCGCCAGGAAAGGTTGAATCTTGTGCAAAAGGCTCTGCCGACGGAGAGCTATCAGGACGATGCGATGGGGCCGGTGGATGTGGCGGCTGCGCAAGCTTTGTTCCGAGAAAATCTCACGAAGAAGGCAATTGAGAAGGAAAAAAATTACCAGCTTTCCGACAAGGTGCGTGATGAAAAAACACGTCCTCAGCTCGCTGAGGGGGTCTCCCACAAGGAGGTCGTGAATGCCTTACTGGAACTGGAGCGCAACGGCGATCGTGTGATTATTTCCCCTGCGTTTGTGCCTAATCCCACCTTTTTGGATCACATGTCTTTCTGGCGGGAATATCCGGAACCAGGCTCTCTGGAGGAACTCAGCATCACCCGTGCCGAGGTGGGCATGAAGCCGGCTCCGCTGACAGGCTGGCTCGTCACTGCGTTTTTTGTGGTGTTCATCTCGTTCTACGCTGCAGGTCCCGGCGTGTGCGTATGGCTGGCTCTCTCGGAGCTTATGCCTACGCGCATTCGCGCTAATGGGATGGCTATTGCTCTTCTGATTAACCAGGGTGTATCCACCACCATTGCGGGCACGTTCCTGCCGTGGGTAGGCGCGTACGGATACTCCAGCGTATTTTTCACCTTAGCAGGTTTTACGGTGATCTATTTCATCACGGCGGCTTTCTTCCTGCCGGAGACGAAGGGTCGTACACTGGAGGAAATAGAACAGTATTTCACAACGGGCAAGATGCCCGCATCCAAGGGATAAAGGGAGCTCTGCAGAGCATTTTTCAAACACTCTCTCCTGAAACTTGCTGCTTTTGAAGATAAAGGCCGACTCTGCCGCAGCGTGGGGTCGGCCTCTTGTTGCGGTTCGCCGGGGGCCGGGGCAAACGCGTTGGACAGAAGTGAAAAAGTAGAGAAAACTTTTCAACCGCTAACTCGTGCCTTTGGAGCGCGAAGCTGCGGAGCGTGAGCGGCCGGTGAGGGCAGAACCGCTTATCAAGGGAAAGCCTCCGGAGTGATGCCATGCCGGGTTGATTGCTTTGCTGAATCCTCCATGGTTTGCTGTCTTGTCGGTTTACTTCTTTCGTCCGTAGAAAACGCATGGGAAATGGGGTTCAATGATCCCGGAGAATATTTTTATTGAGACACGTGTGGTTTTGTTCAGGAATTTGGTGGTTGCCAAAAGAGGATTCATATGATAGCATGGAACTCGCAGAATTATGAAGACTATACTGAGTTTGGCGCTTACGGCAGTTTTTCCTTGTGCTTTGGTGTGTGCTGGAGGGGGGCAGACCGAGATTGATGCGTCTGATTCGGAGGTCCAGGAAGAATCAACTTCCTTGGATAAGTCGGATGAAGAGGCGCTTTCTGAGTACCGCACGCAGTATTTGAACTTGCAGAAAAAGAGCGAAGAAGTGGAGAAAAAATACGAGGCGATAGAATCTCCTCCACGTTCGCTTTCACGTGTTCATGCCAGGGTTACGGAAATAGTGACCGAGTGCATGCGGGATATTGAAAAGACCACGGAGGATCAACAGAAGCAGCTCGAAGAACGTGCCACGAAACTTGAAAGTGAATTCGTTTTCAGCGTCGTCCCCCAAGATCAGCGCATGAAGTACATCCAAGAGGGAAAGAGTGCGCTCAAAGAGGCTGCTCGCCTTTTGAACGGCAACACGGAAACACAGCAGGTGGACGGCATGAATCTCTTTATGAAGGTTCGTGAGGTCTATCAGGGGGTTGCGGATTATGCCAGAGTGAAGAAGAACGCTGAGGAGACGCTTGCCAAGCTTACAAAAAGGTGGAGCCACTCCAAGGGGAAGCTCTCCAAAGCTCGTGAGAAGCTCAGTACCGTTGCCGGTCAGAAGGTTGATCAGGCGGACGCTCGTGGTATGGAAAAAGTAGAGCAGAGCATGAAGGAGGCGGGCAATGATGCAGACAAGCAGTTGTTTGTGCCGAGCGTGAACAACTTGCTCATGCTTGAGAAGGTATGCGAGGTAGCGCGCACGGTTTCAAAGACTCTTGACAGGGAGACGTCCGATAAGCAGGGGGCGACAGAGCAGGTGCTTTCTGATTGCTGGCAAAAAACGGATCAGATTTGCGATGAGATGCAGAAAGGGCGCTTGGCGGAGGCGGAGAGTTTGTTGAACAACAGCAGCGAAATATCTGCCGCCCGGAGCCTTCAGACCCCCTATATTGACCCGGCGGAACGAGACAAACTCAACGAGCAAATACAGGTTTTGCGCGCCGAGCTGCGAGAGCGTACGCGCTTTGCCTCCAAAAAAGATAACCTGATCAGGAGGAATACGTACACCTTGGAACGCGCCTTGGGTTCGATGGAACGGCAGTTGGAGAAGCTGGAAACGGAGATTGAAGAGTTTAGTGCGGAGCAGAGGGAGAAAGCCCGAGCCAAGGAGGCGGAGGAAAATGCCGGAGATGATTCCACCCGGAATGGGGATGCTGCATCAGAGGATGATGTTGATCCCGATGAAACGGAGGATAGCGAAAAAGGCTCCCGACAAGAGGAGGACACCGACGAGGACGACGAAGAGTGAGCTATCTGGTTTCCATGGACACTGGGCGCCACAGGCTTGCAGTGTACGGGCTGCTGATTGGTATTTTTACTTTTTTTGTTCAGTCGGTTCGGGCGGGAGAGATACCGGCCGAAACCGACGCTATATTCGCGCGTTATGTAAAACTCGGAGAGGATTTGAGCCGAGTGATGGTGCGGGTGAAGGACAAAAGAAGCGCGGATGCGGAGAGCGCTGCGCTGCAGGCATTGCTGTTGCATGTGGGTGAGTCACGTCGTGAAATTGGCAACATTACCCAATTATCGCCGGATCTGGCTGCCGAGATCAGCCGCAAATATGAGAAACAGATGCGCACGACATGGGGGCGTGTGTATGAGTCCATTTACCGCTTGCAGCGGGTGCGATGCTATGAGTCGGTTCCCTTTTTCCGTTCTTTCAGCATTTTGTGTTCATTGCTTGAGACATGAAACGACTATTGATTATTGCAGTGATTGCGTCAACTCTGGGCGTGGCGCGGGGGGAAGCGTCACCCGTGGTACAGAGAGATATGTCTGCTCCGCTTCCGCCGGAAGAGGCGCACATACGTGCTGGCATTATCATCTTGGGTAAGCTGAGCAACACTTTGGCACGTGTGTCGGATGCGGATTCCGCTCAAGCGGCCGTTCCGATTATTGTGGAACTTTCGCGTGAACTGCGCTCATGGGCGCAGGCTGTGCCGTCATTGCCCCTGCGCGGGCCGGAAATTACCAGCGCCTATGAGCATCGCTACCTTCCCGTCATAGAAAAGCTCAATGGCTATTTAAGAGCTCAGGGAGAGCGACTGGCAGCCTCGAATTATTACGATACGCAGGATTTGGCAACGGCGTTGCTGACTTTATACACCATGGCGCAGCAATGAACTTGATACGGAGATTTCTTGCTTCAACCGGCGTGGCGGCGTGTGTCATAGGCAGTGGCAGTGCCTGTGTACCACAGGATGATGGCGCGCAATTGCGCTCGCAGATTGAGGGGGCGGCAGAGGGAAGCACCATTACTCTGCCCAAGCGGGAGTATCACTTGTTCTCCAATACGTCTTCCAAGATGAATTTCTATGTGTCCAACCATGACCAGCAGCGCGACATTCCTGTGGGGCTTCCGTTCGTAAAGAAAAAGAATGTGACTTTGGACGCGTGTGGAAGCACCCTGGTCTTCCACGGAAAGATGCAGCCTGTACTCGTTCAGGACAGTTGTGGAGTGACATTGAGGAATTTGACAATTCGCTATGCGGCGCCGTGGGTTGTGGAGGGCAAGATCAGCAAGATAGCGGATGGTAAGACAACACTGGCGATTTCTCCGAAAATGTTCCAATGGAAGGTGGAAAACGGGCGTTTCCGCATATTGCGGGAAGATGGAGAGGAAGGCGTTAGTATGGCGTTGCCTTTTGAGGCGAAGGGACCGATGGTTCCCATGGACGGCGGGGGAGACTTGGGATGGACTGATCAGGCCGAACAGCTGAGCGGGAATGAAGTGCGTTTCAATAAGGATGCCAATCGGATGGGGTTGAAACGTGGCCAAATTCTTGTCTTGAGAAACGGTTTTCGCCCACACCCGGCGATTCTTCTTTACCGTGCCATTGATACCGAACTCGACAACGTCATCATTTCCGATAGCCAAGGGATGGGACTACTGGCGCAGCGCAGTGAGAATATCACGATTCGGGGAGGAGGCTGTGTGCGTGCAGCCGGGCGATACTGCACCACTTCTGCGGATGCCACACATTTTTCCAACTGCCGTGGGCTTATTCACGTGGAGAACGCTCTTTACGAGGGGATGATGGATGATGCGATCAACGTGCACAGTACGTGTTTAGGCATTGAAAAGGTGGAGAGTTCTACGTGCGTTATTGCAAAATATATGCACCGCCAGTCTGTAGGATTTGAGGTGTTTATGGATGGGGAGCGCGTCCAGTTCATCCGCGGGAAAACATTGGAAAACATTCCTGAATTGGGACGGGTCAAGAAGGCGGAAATGCTTGATGAACGACATGTGAGATTAACTTTTGAAGCACCTGTGCCGGAGGGGATAGGCGTCGGGGATGCTGTGGAAAATGCAGATTGGTACCCCTCCGTCAAGTTCATTGATAATACGGTGCGCTACAACCGTGCCCGTGGCGCTCTGTTCACCACGCCAAAACCGGTGTTGGTGAAGGGCAACAAATTCGTGCGTTCACACGGAAGCGCTGTTTTGTTGGCAGGGGATGCGCAGGGGTGGTACGAGAGCGGAGCTTGCAATGATGTGAAGATCATCGAAAATCTCTTCGACCATAACCTTACCGCTTCCTATCAATTTACAGACGCTGTCATTGCCATTTGTCCGGAAGTGCGTGACATCGGAAACCAGAAACAGCGTTATCACCGCAATATCCTGATCAGCGGCAATACGTTCCGCACGCATCACGTGCCGCTTCTTTCCACCCGATCCGCAGAGAATGTGACATTCGACAAGAATAAAGTGCAGTGGGACGATCTCTTTCAACCGCGTGGGGATGGGCGTCCCTTTATCATCAAGGAGCCCGCCCCTGAAAAAATAATTTTGCAAAACATCCATCCATAACTCTGTTATTACCAACATGTCCACAATACGTCCCTTTGCAGCCCTTCGCCCGCCTAAGCAGTTTGCGGAACAGGTTTCGAGCCTGCCGTACGATGTCATGAGTCACGGGGAAGCCTGCCGGATGGCGGCGGGCAATGCCTCGTCCTTCCTGCATATTTGTCGCGCGGATATAGACACCTCTGAAGAGGAAATTCATGATGAGGTGACCTATATTAAGAGTCATGATAATTTACAGGAGTTTATACGACGCGGTTTTCTGGTGCGCGATGCGGCGCCTTGCTATTACATCTATCGCCAGATCATGTGGGGGCGCGTGCAGACGGGTATTGTTGGCTGCGCGAGCGTGGATGAGTACCTCAACGGCACCATTAAAAAACACGAACTTACCCGCAAGGAGAAGGAGCTGGATCGTATCAACCATTTCGATGCTTGCAGCGCCCAGACCGAGCCGGTCTTTTTGGCTTACCGCAAGCATGAGGGCATCTCCTCGGCCGTACGTGAGTGGATCAAATTCCACAAACCGGAGTATGACTTTACGAGTGAGGATGGCGTAACCCACATTCTATGGCCGGTGGATGACCCGGCAGTGATTGAGACCATTCGCCGTGGGTTTGAGGAGGTGCCGACTCTTTACATAGCGGACGGGCACCACCGCACAGCTTCCTCTGCGGCCGTTTCGGCGCGCCGTCGTGAGCAGCACCCGGACTATACCGGAAATGAAGAGTTTAACTATCTGATGGCTGTAACCTTTTGCGACGAGGATTTGTTTATCATGGATTACAATCGCGTGGTGACAGACCTGAATGGTCACAGTCGTGATAAGTTTATCCGGCTCGTCGAAGAGAAGTTTGAGGTGATTCCTGCCGACAGACCCGGCCCCGTATCCCCACGTACCAAGCACAGTTTCGGCATGTGCTTGTGTGGCCGCTGGTACACGATCATCGCCAGGCCCGGCACATTTGATGAGGGGCATCCCATCCTCAGCCTCGATTGCTCCATCTTGCAGCAGAATCTGTTGGCTCCTGTCCTGGGTATTGATGACCCGCGTACCAGCCCGCGCATTGACTTTGTGGGTGGTATTCGCGGGCTGCACGAGCTTGAAACGCGAGCAGGCAGGGATGGAGTCGCCTTCGCACTGTACCCGGTCAGCATGACAGACCTCTTCCGGGTGGCTGACAGCGGAGAAATCATGCCACCCAAGTCAACGTGGTTTGAGCCGAAGCTGCGCAGCGGGCTCTTTGTGCATGAGATAGAACAATAGCGGGCATATATTTTCCTGTTCAAAGCCTTGATTTTGCCGTAGAATGCAGACATGCTCAAGGGACAGCCAAAGGAAGGGGAAACAGCATCGTTTCTTGCAGAGGCGGGAAAGGAGGAACCTGACTATTTGTCTCGGCAAATCATCACATGTCTGGGTAACAAGCGCGCGTTGCTCGGGCATATTTTGCGGGCGGTTCAATACGTCAAGGAATGCTTGGGGAAGGATAAAATATCTTGTCTGGA
>CANQAD010000060.1 GCA_947588735.1 uncultured Akkermansia sp. | reverse complement strand
CTCAACGTTGTTCCTTCCCCGCTGAGGGTCAAGTGCCCGAAGCTGCCGGTCAGTTTTAAGTTGCTGCCGACGTTCCCTACGTTCTCCAGCACAAGCGTCCCTCCCTGTCCGGTAACCTTCAGCGTATTTGTGGCACTCAACCCCGTGATGGAGCCGCTAACGTTCAGGGTGGCTCCACTTGCAAGATTGACGCTCGCTCCTCCCTCGCCCAAGGTGAGGCCGGTTGTTGTCAGGGCGCCGCTTTGCAGAGCCAAGGTGATTCCTCCTCCCAGAGTGAGTGCGTCCATGCTGCCTTGATCCCCAACAATGCTTGTGATGGTGAACGTGCCGTCTCCGGTCAGGCTCCAATCCGCGCCTGCTGTGAAGCTGGCGCTTGTAGCGGTGAGGCTGATCCCACTCCCCAGCGTCAAGCTGCCGCCGCCCTCTCCCAAGGTGAAAGAGGTCGGCGTGAGCGTACTGGCAGCGGCGCTCGTTGACTTAATCTCCAGCTGCGCGCCGCCTTGCAGTCCCATGCCGCCCGCCCAGCTCGTCACGTTGTCCAGCGTCACGCTCCCCGGCCCGCCGAACGTGACGCTCGCCCCCTCAGTCACAGAGAAAGCTCCGGTCACTTGGAGGCTGTCACTTCTTTCGCTGCTGCTCGTGAAGGTCCACGTGCCACTGGAGACGGTCATGGAACCCGTCAGCAACTCACCACTCCAGGTAACTGAACTACCCGCGGTGTCATTGAAGGTGACGTTGTCGCCGTTTTGGAATGACCCTGTGCCTTCTCCATCTGTCCATCCGGTCGAACCATTTGTCCACGTAGTCACGCTGTTGGTCCAAGTGAGGTTGTGCGCATCCTCGCCACCAATGGTAATGTTCCCGTTTCCATCAACGTCCACCGTGTGCCGTCCCATATTCGTCTTGTCCAGTACGGCATTCAGGAAACTCTGCATGGTCTCCTCTCCTATCCCATTCGGGTCAAAAAGAGCATAAGAGTTGGACGAAGGAGGAGACAAACTTTCAAGCCTGAGGGTGAATTTGTCTTGCGTTCCCAATGTCGTGAGGGCGGTCATGACGCCACTGCTCAGCTTGAGTTTCCCTTCCCCGCTCAGGTCAATGACGAGCGTGAGTTGGCCACCCCATTCCCCAGTCTGTACGGTCCCGCTACTCAGGTCCAATGTGCCGCCCAGCGCGATCCGCGCAGTTCCCCCCGCTGCGACAGACAACGATTGGAGACCCAGTGTCCCCGAGCCCATTGTCAGCGAAGTATTTCCTCCAAGCTTCAAGGTCGCGTTTGTCGCCGACAGTGTCCCAATCGTCAACGAACCGCCGTTGATAGTCCAGCTGACGCCAGCCTTCAGTTCCACACTTGTGGCTGTGCCGCTCACACTTCCGGTGGTGAAAGTAACAGCCGAATCGCCATTATCTCCGGCATCTTTGCCAACCACCAAACTTGAGCCACTCTCCATGAAGAACTCGTCAGCGTTCACTGTCTCACTCCCCAGAGTCACGGTGCCATTCAGCGTGAGTTTGGTGACATTAATGCGGCTATTCTTCATCGTCTGCCCATGGAGGGTGAGGTAGATGGCTCCACCTGCCGTGGTTTTCTCCTCAATGGCTCCCAGGTTGCTTTTTGCTCCTTCAGTAAACTCAATCTCGACGTAGTTGCTGTTCGTATTGGTCGCGTTTGAAGCAATATCTCCGCCCCAGCCGCTGAGGTCGCCCTGAAACTCCCATTTGCTGTGACGTACGGCCCCATTATCGTTCCATTCGAAGATAAAGTCACCCTCGCCCGTAAATGCCCCGGTAAAGGTGTATGTGGCTCCCGTATTGCCATTCTGCTGCTTGAGATCGCTCTGCAGGTTCAAATTGGCGTTAATCGTGCAACTTGCGCCAGTCCCGAAGTAGAAGTAAGTAGAGCTTTGGTTGGCGTAGTCTATTTGCACATCCCACGTTTTTCTATCCGTTGCACTGTTGAGATTGCTTGTATCGTTGATAGCTTGGTCAAAACCGGCCTTATCGGTGATGGTTACGTCTGCCAGTGCCATAATCTCGCCTTCGACGGAAGACGGATAGTCGTCGTCAGCAGGGAGAGAGGGGTCGGAAGCAGTCGGTTCATCGGCGCGCGCGGGGGAGAAGGCTGCCAGGGCGGTCAAACCAGAGGCCGAGGCGAGCGTAGTGGGCAAGGCCGGACAAGCCAGTGAAGCCAGGCAGGCCAGAAGAGCCGCGCGTAAGCGAGAAGGTAAGTGCAACTTCATGTCAGTTCTTGCGTTGAGCTGTTGTTATACGGAGGCTCGTGCGTGCGCGCATCCCTCCCGCGCGCGCTGTCCACCCCCGAGCAGAAACCAGTTTATCTCTTTTCAAAAGAGATAAGCGGCTTTCAGCCGACAAATAGGCTTATGATAAGCAAATTAGGCAATTTTCAGCTTCCTCCGTTCAAGGGGGTGCGACGGCGCTTTTTTTCTGTGTCATACACGTAACAAGGAAGGCATCAAAGCCCCCGTTTATTTATCTCTTTCCGGGAGAGAAACGCCGGAAAATGGATCCCTTATCCTTTGCTCGTCAATTTCCCTGATTGCGAAACAATTTTGGGCGTTGCTCGTGAGGTCTCTGCCATTATTTTTCAAAAATTGAAAAAAGCAACTGGACTTCTCTTTTGAAAAGAGATGAACAAACGCAAAACATTGGAGGTTGAGGGATTACGATTGACGAGTTGCGATTTTCGATTTGGAAAGTTTGGCAAGCGGGACTCGCGGTTTCCCGAGCCTCCGGCGCGCTATCTTTACAAATTGTCAATCGAAAATCGAAAATAGCAACCGCCTGCGGTTGCCCCGGGGGAATTAAAGGAAGTTTACAAGACCGAGGAGGCGCAGCATCCACAGAGCCATGGAAAGGAGAGCAAGGGCACACCAGAAAATCACCCAGAAGGCGCTTACAACACGACGTTGCTCGTTACGTCCGCCGTACTTCACCTTTTGGGATTGGACGTTCGTGAGAACATCCTCGCTTTTGCCCATCTCCTCGTGCATGATCCTGTGCGGAGTTTAGCACACCTTGCCCTGGGCGGCAATAGAAAAAGGGACGAAGCATCGACACATCTGTCCCAAGAGAAAGCACCCTCGATAGGTCGTTAACGGCGCATCATGAAGCATAAGACGTTGGTTATTTGCGATTTACGATTTACGATTTACGATTTGGGAAGCTAGCGAGCCGGAGGCTCGGGAAATGCGGAGCTGGAGCGACGGGGGAGGGCGGAACCAGGCGCAGATTGGTTAGAAAGCTGAGTGGAGGAGCGGAGCTGAAACGCGAGGGGATTTTTGATTGACGATTTGGGAAGATAGCGCGCTGCCATTTTCGTCTGAAGGAAACGCATGGGAAATGGGTTGAATGAGCCCGGAGAATATTTTATTGGGACACGTGTGCGAAGCATACGCAGAATTTCATTGTCAATGGAGGGATGATAGGATAGATTGGGGGACATGAAGCGATGGATGACAGTATGTGCATTGGGGATAAGTTTGGCATCCTGCATTGGGACAAAAAGAATCACCATACGAACGGAACCGGAGGGGGCCGAGGTGTGCATCAACGGCGTACCGCAGGAGGGAAAGACGCCGATGAACGTGGAGGTGAGTCAGAGGAAGGATCTCGGCATCGTCGTGAGTAAGCCGGGGTATGAAAGTACGGCGTACACGGTTCCTACGTGCACGAGTTGGTGGCTATCGCTCCTGTGGACAGAGAGTGATCCGCGCGCACGGTACATTGAAGAAGATGAGGTGACGGTACCGATGCGCCGCATCCCGACGCTGAGTAGTTTTCAAGCGACCCGTATGCCCCCGTACACCGGCGAACGCGCACCTGCATCTGCTCCGCCTCCACTGCGCCCGGTGCCCAAGGATTGGGACCGGTAGCAGCCCGATTAGTGCGTTGCTGCGGTGAGGCAGGGGAGCAGATCGGAGGCGCAGACGCAAAGGGGGTAGCCCAATTTGGCTCGAGCGATGCCCGCGGCGCGCCCGCAAAGGAACGCGCCCAGAGCCGCGGCATGGAAGGGACTGAGCCCCTGAGCAGCGAGGCCAGCTACGGTTCCGGCCAGCACATCCCCTTGTCCGCCGTTGGCCATGAAGGGACCGCCCGTAGAATTGTAGAGGGTTGTGGAACCGTCACTGATGAGAGATCGCGCACCTTTGAGCAAGAGTGTGCAGGGATGGCGCAGAAGGAATTGAGCCGCCGTTTCGGCGCGGGAGAGTGCAGCCGCTTGCGGGAAAAGCGCGCGCATTTCTCCGGGATGCGGGGTCAGGATGGGGAGGCGCGGCCAGGGTAAATCACCCGCAGCAAGCAGACGCAAGGCATCGGCGTCCATGACTACCGGACACTCCGCGCGCGCGAGCAGGGCGCTTAGAGCCGCCTTGTTTGGCACGGATGGGGCGCCCATGCCGGGGCCAATGAGAAGAGCCTGCGCGCCCTCAGAGGGTACATCCGCAAAACTGGCGACGCGGCGCACCATAATTTCCGGTGCGATTCGCACGGCAAGCAAATCGTAAATCTCCGGCAGGCAAAAAAGTTCCACAAGCCCGGCGCCCGAGCGCAGGGCGGCCTCGCTGCACATCTGAGCTGCGCCCAGGAAGCCGACTGAACCTGCTATGATGCGTACGCGCCCCGCCTGATTCTTGTAGCAACTGAAAGCGCGCCGCGGCAGGAGAGAGAGTAACCCGGCATCCGCCACACGCGCGCACGAAGGCGGAAGGGAGACGTGGGGCAGGGGAGCGCAGAGAAGGCGCCCGACATAATTCTCTGAGCCATCCGCAAGCATGCCGGGCTTCACGCAGCCGATGGCGAGTGTTGCATCGGCACGCACTGCGGCGGCATCAACGGAGCCGGTGTCGGCATCCAACCCCGTGGGAATATCGACAGCCAGCAGCAGACTGTGGGTGGTAGCGTGTCGCAGCTCGTTCATCTCGTGAGCGAGTTTGGCATACTCAGGCCGCAGGGAGCCGCACGCGCCGCTGCCCAGCAGTCCGTCGAGAATGAGAGCGCCCTCCTCCGGGACGGAGGTCAGTGGTTGCGTAGCGAATTTCACGTCTGCCACGGCCATGGTGAGCTCCAGTTGTCTGCGAGTTTCCGCAGCGAGTTGCGAGACGGATGTTGCACAACGCACGGTGATGGCGGAGCAGCCGAGTTCACGGGCAATGCCAAGAGCATCTCCGGCGTTTTTTCCCTTCCCCGCATAGACGACAATGCGCGGCAGGGTCCGGCTGATTTGCCCATATTCGGCATCGCGCCGCAGTTCGGCTGCAGCGGAGCAAACTGCAGCATCCATCAACCCGTCCGTCGTGATGACGCCAGCATCAATGGCGGCCTGCTCTGCGAGACGCATTTGCTGGCAGGAGTGGACAAACATGGTCAATCGGAGGGGATGTCTTTATGGTGGAGCGTGGGCCACACATAGCGCATGAAGAGCACCTTCAGCGAGGCGGTGAGAGGAACCGCCAACAGGGCTCCCACAATGCCGCCCAAAATACTGCCCCAAAAGAGGACGGAGAACATGATGGTGAGGTCATGCATATGCAAGCGTTTGCCGAGGATTTTTGGCTGGAAAATCCAGCCGTCCAGCTGGCTCACACTCAAGAAAATAATGAGCACGGCAGCCACATGCCCCACATCATGCCACGTGATCCAGGCGAGCAGCAGCGCGGGGATGCTGGTGGTAATCATGCCGATGTAAGGAATGATGCCCAGCAAGGCTGCCGCCACACCGATCGTCACCGCGTACGGCAGCCCCATGATCATGAGCGCGCAGCCCAGTAAAAAGCCGTCAATGAGGCTCACCAGCATCTGCCCGCGCACGAATGAAACGATGTAATCGTTGATCTGGCTGAGCGTTTGCACGACTTCATCCCGAAAGCCGGAAGCACGAATAGGAAGCACAATATGCCATTTTTGGCGAATGGACTCGCTTTGCAGCAAAAAGTAAAAGAGAAACACCGGGATGAGCACCAGCCCCACCAGCAAACCCACCGAGCCATACAGCGCGCGCGTTCCAGCCGTCAGCCATTTTATGGCGATGTTGGTGAGATCTTTGGAATGATAATCAAGCGAAACGAGTAGTTTATCCGTGTAGCTCAGGGAAGGGGAGTCGGCAGGCTGCGCGTGCGAGTCTGCGTCGTTTGCGCGGGCCTCACTTTGCACACGCTCGTAGAAGGACTCCACGGCAAACTGAGCCAGGGAATTTGATTCCAGGAAATTGCGACCGGTGGCGACGGCTTTCGGGAGGATGGTATCGCGTTCGAGGATGAGCTGTTTTGTCTGATTGACCAAGGGCGGCACGATGACGATGCCCAAAACACCGACAATCAACGTGGCGCTACACATCACCGCCAGGACCGCCCCCGCACGTCGCCACATCGTATGCCGCTGCACCCAGTTCACGGCCGGGTTGAGCAAGTACCCGAGCACTCCTGCGATAATTACCGGCAACAACACCGGCTCCAGCATCACAAATGCCCTCACAAAACCATACAATAGCCCACAGGCCAGCGTCACCAGAAAAACAACACAGACCCACGTGAGCGCGTTCCAACAGGCAGCGCGCTGAAAGGGCGTAGGATAATTCTTTTGCGACATATCTTGAGGATTTTATGCGGCGTAGCAAGACTTGTCAACCACAAAACACGGCAACCGCATCAGGAAATGAGGTTGCTGTTTTCGATTTATGATTGACAATTTACGAATGGTTATTTATTGACAATATGTGCATTGAGCAGTCTGTTTTTGAATCATGAACGTAGGCAGGAGAGGGCATGAGGGCTGTCATCGTGATGACCGCTTGTCGTCATGATTTTTGATGCGTATCAACAATGATATCAGCCAACAAAAGCATGATCGCAGCCCCGTTTTCGAAAATCCCCCTGTGTTTCAGCTCCGCTCCCCCACTCAGCTTTCTAGCCAGTCCTGCGCGCGGTTTCGCCCTTCCCCGTCGCTGCCGATCCGCCTCCCCGCGCGTCAGCGCGCTAGCTTCCCAAATCGTCAATCGTAAATCGTAATTCGTAAATAACCAACGGATTATGCTGCATGATGCGCCGTTAGCCACCTATTGGGGGTGCTTTCTCTTGGAACGAATGTTTGCCCTGGTGCGTTTGCCGTGCTGCTTGACAAAAAGTAAAAAGAGTGTATAGTGCGCGCAAATGCCACGGATTCCATCACTGACTCTGCCAACGCCGAATTTCGAGGAAATGCTCGTGATGAGTAATCGTCGGTTGATCTGCGTGCTGAGGACGGCAGTGCTTGCGCCAGGCAAGGCAGAGCGTTTTTCTCCGCGTCCCCCCGAGGAGCACGATGCCTACACTGTGAGGCACGAGCCGGGGCGCATTGTCGTACGCTTGTTTGTGGACGGCGAGGACGTGTTCCATTGCTGTTTCGTGCCGCCTCAGGACTACGTGTAATGAGGCGTGCTTCGATTGACGATTTACGATGACGATTTGGGAAATTTGTGCGCTGGCGCGCGGGGTTGTGGAGCGATGAGGATAAGCTTTTTATCGGCTCCCTGCCGGATTTTCCTGCTGCCCATTCCGAGCTTGTTCGTCAGCCACTTCGTCACCTCATGACACACGTTTCAGTCGCTGGATCAACGGCAGCGCAAGGAGTTCTTAACGTTCTTACCATCAACAAACCAATTTCCCGATCGAGTAACATGAGTCCGGACGCGCGAACGCGGTCGGGCTTGTTTTCCGGGGCGCGATGGACGGATGGAAGCACTTGTGATGGGGTGACGAAAATCTGATGCATGGACAACAGGAGTCAGGTTACGGGGCGAATTGGCGGCGCCCTGCGGAGTATGTTGGAAAAAATTTCGTCATTTTCATGGAGTTAGCTTGCAAAAGCCCATGGTTCGTGCGTATAATAGTCGCATAAGCAATGGGGCGGCTGTCCTCAAGAAAGTCACCTCCATGGCGTCAACCTTACATCATCATGAGTAACGAAGAAAATGATCCGAATGTTGTGCCGGCTCCCGCTCCGGAGCCAGCGCCGTCCACCGACACGCAGAACCGCCTGAGCGCCGCGCGTGCATTCGCCAGTGAGCAGTATGAAAAGCTGCGGCGCGCCACGGCAGAGCAAGTGGAGAATGTGCGCCGTTATACGCAGGATGCTCGTCGCCAACTTCACGAGGGCTGGGACGCTACACGCAGCAAGGCCAAGGACCTCCACCACGCCGGGGAGGAGTACGTGAAGGCCAATCCGACCACGAGTGTGCTGGGTGCGCTGGGCATTGGGCTTCTGCTCGGTTTCTTGCTGGGTAGCCGTCGCTAATTCCGTTCCTCATCCCATGGCTGAGAACAATCCTCCGGAGAAGACGGCGACCCTGCGCGAGCAGGGGGGCGCCGTGCTGGGTGGCGTGCGCGAGACGGTGCTGCAGGCCACTCGCCATGCGGAGGCGCTTGTCGAGTTGTTTCAGACGGAGCTCAACGAGTATGGACGTCGGCAGGTGAGGCGACTCATGGCGGCGGTGGTGGGAGTGGCGTTGCTGCTGTGTGCCTATCTCATGCTTTGCATCTTTGCCGTGCTCGTACTCATGCCCGTCCTCAAGCCAGTGTGGGCGCCGGTGCTCGCAGTCGTTATTTTTAATGCATTGGCCGGGCTCGTGGCGTTGCTGATCAGCAAGAGCGGCAAAGCCGCCGGCGTTGCTCCGGAAACGGTGAAAGAACTTAAAAACGACCTCGAATGCGTCAAACTTTATCTGAAAGGAAAAGAGAACTCCTGATGCGCGTTGCCGAGTCGCGCGTCGCTGTTGTGGAGAGCATGGAGTCCACTGCCGGCACCGTGCGCAGCGTGTACGGGCGGTTCAGTGTTCCGAGCTCCTACGTGAAAGTCGGGCTGGGAGTGGGAGCCGGATTGCTCGGCATGTGGTTGATGAAACGCGTGTTTTCCGCCGGATCGCGGCGCGTAGCGACTGCATTGAGTACTCCGGCAGCGCCGGCACGCACTACGAGCGGCGCGCTGATTTTGCTTCTCGTGCAAGTGGCATCCGCGTTGATTCTGCCGTGGGTGCGGGAGCGCCTGCATGGAGCTGATCTGGGCCACGTGCTTAAGCGCATGCAGCCTTCGCACATTCTTTTCCGTTGGTTGGGGCTGGAGAAATAGGACATGATTCCTCAAGCGTACAAAATCGGCGATGCGGATACTCGCCCGTGGGGACGTTGGGTTGTGCTGGATTTGACCCCGCACCTTGTCGTCAAGAAACTTTCTTTAGCGCCCGGGAAACGCATTTCCCTGCAATTTCACAAATACCGCTCCGAGCGCTGGATCATGATGCAGGGCGAGGCGGTGGCGCAGAAGAATGACGAAAAAATCATCATGAAACCCGGCGATGGCGTACTCATTCCCAAGAACACGCTGCATCGCCTCTCCAATGAGAGCGATCGGGAGGCGCTGCTGCTCGAAATCCAATACGGTGACCTGCTTAGCGAGGATGATATTGAGCGCCTTGAGGATGACTACGGGAGGAATGAGTAGGATAGAATGCCGAGCAGCAACCCAAAGAAAAAAATGTTATTTACCCCCCCCCCCCTAATATCTGTTATTCAAAATTACCGAGATTTGATTGATGGCGTTGTTTGCATCAATCGGGATACAGATATTGACCGATGGGAGAGTTACTGCGCACGGGCGGAGGGAGTGATTGATGCGGAGAGGTTGCACCGGTTGAGGGGTGTGGAGGGAGTGCAGTTGCCGGGTTACGGGGAGAGGCCGTGGTTTACGGAGCGTACCGGTGCGCGAAGGGAATATTGGGGTCACGGCGGGGGGTGTTTGCTGTCGCATCGCAATGCGATACGCTTTGCGCAGGAGAGGGGGTGGCGTAATGTGCTCATCACGGAGGATGACGCCGTGCCGGAGGTGGGGGAAGAGGCGGCGCGAGCGTTGGCGCGAGCTTTGAGAGACTTGAAGGGCAAGTGGGTACTCTATCTCGGGTATAATACCTTGAGCGCCTCCCGCCCATTCGGACGTGCGCTGTGGCGGCAAGACGGGTATTCTCTCTGGCAGATCAGCGGGGCGATTGCCTTGCACGCCTATATTGTGCCCCAGAGCATGTATGGGGCAATCCTGGAGCGTCTCCCTCAGGAGGATTCGCAGGCGTGGTCCTGGATGGCGAGGCACCGAGCCATTGACAACTGGTATCGGGATGAGGTTTCCGAGTGGCGAGGAGTGCGTGTTTACACAATCCTGCCGCACTTGTATTACCAAGAGCATTTTTATTATGTTCATGGAGCGGCAAGGGCTGTTGATGAGCCGGTAAAAAACGTTAAACTCAGCTTGTACCCCGTGTATCCCCGCACGTGCCGGGGGCTGTTTTTACTCGAGCACGTTCTCTTTGCACCGTTGAGGAGAATTGCCGTACGCGTGAACTCTCTGCGCACCTACTGTCTCTGCCGATGCTTTGGTTTCAGGGGGCAGAAAAAAAAGAAACGAGCGAAAATGCGTTGAAGGACACTAATTAGACTTGAAATCAGTGCGCTTTCATGTCATATTGGCGCAACGGCACAGAGCATGTCAGACCATAAGGAACGCAAAACACTGGAAGAACGTAACCAGGCAAGTGAGCTGGAGAGGCTCCGCCATTCGTGCGCGCATGTGTGCGCCACAGCGATCTGCCGCATCTGGCCACAGGCGCAACTAGCGGCCGGTCCAGCGGTGGAAAATGGTTTTTACTACGACATTGAGCTTGACCACAACATTTCCTCGGACGAGTTTGCGCGCATTGAGGAAGAGATGAAGAAGGTGGTGAAGGAAAACGCGCCGTTCGAAAAAACAGTCGTGAGCCGCGCTGAGGCGTTACGTTTGGCTGAGAGCGGAGAGCTGGGCAGTGTAGGGCCACGCAGCGTGCCTTCCAAGTACAAGGTGGATTTACTCTCCCGGATTCCGGAGGATGAGCCCATTTCCATCTACCGCAACGGCGATTTCACCGACCTGTGCGCCGGGCCGCACGTGCCGCGCACCGGGAATTGCAAGGCATTCAAGATTATGAGTGTAGCCTCCGCCTACTACCAGGGGGATGCCAATGGGCCGCGTTTGCAGCGCGTGTACGGCACCTGCTTTCCGAACCGCACTCAGTTGGATGAGCATTTGGCGCGGCTGGAAGAAGCCAAAAAGCGTGACCACCGTAAGCTCGGACGCGAGCTTGGACTATTTGCCATCGATGAGATGGTGGGGCAGGGGCTGGTACTGTGGAAACCGAAGGGCGCCATTATTCGCCGCGAGCTGCAGAATTTCATCACGGAGGAGCTGGATCGCATCGGCTATTCGCAAGTATTCACCCCGCACATAGGCAAGTTGGATTTGTACATGACCAGCGGCCATTGGGAGCACTACAAGGAAAGCCAGTTTCCTCCGATCCCGGATCCGGACGATTTCAAGAAGCTGCGCGATGAACACGCCACTTGCGCCGACCTCTTCAATGCGCTGGACAACCGCACGATTGCGGGATTCATGCTCAAACCGATGAATTGTCCGCATCACATCCGCATTTACGCGAATGAGCCGCATTCCTACCGCGACCTGCCTGTGCGCCTTGCGGAGTTTGGCACCGTGTACCGCTGGGAGCAGAGCGGCGAACTGGGTGGCATGACGCGTGTGCGCGGCTTCACTCAGGATGATGCGCACATCTTTTGTCGTCCGGATCAAATCAAGCAGGAGGTGCAGCAGTGCATCGGCATCGTCAAGCACATCCTCGGTACGCTGCGCATGACCGATTTCCGCGTCCGGCTTTCCTTGCGCGACAAGGATTACGCCGATCCGAAATACGTGGGCGGCCACGAGAATTGGAAGCTTTCAGAAAATGCGCTGCGCGAGGTGCTGCAAGAAGAGGGCTTCGACTATGTGGAGGCTGAGAACGAGGCTGCCTTTTACGGGCCGAAGATTGACTTCATTGTGCGCGACGTCATTGGACGCGATTGGCAACTGGGTACGGTGCAAGTGGATTACAACCTGCCGGAACGCTTTGAGCTTACCTATACCGGCGCTGACAACAAGCCGCACCGGCCGGTGATGATTCACCGCGCTCCCTTCGGTTCGTTGGAGCGTTTCACCGGTTTGCTCATTGAGCACTTTGCCGGCAAGTTCCCGACCTGGCTTGCTCCGGAGCAGGTACGCGTGCTGCCCATTTCCGATAAAGCGCTTGAATTTGCAGAGCAGGTGCGCAGCCAGTTGGCGGGTGTCGGCATCCGCGTGCGCATCGATGATGCACCGGACAAAATCGGCGCCAAGATTCGCAATGCGCGCATGGATCGCGTACCTTACATGCTCGTGGTCGGTCAGCGCGAGGCGGAGCAGGGGCTTGTCTCCGTGCGTCACAGAGACTTGGACATCATGGGCGCCATGCCGATAGCTGATTTTTGCCATGCTGTGAGCCGTGAAATACGAGAGCGACTCATTGCTCCTGAGCTCCACTCCTCTCCCCTTGAGACTGAGTAGGTTCATCCTTTGCTTATCAACCAACACACCATACGACACGTGCCACTCCCACCCAAAAAAACAATGTCTCCCGCGCGCAGCAGTCGCCGCGACCAGTTCAACAAAACGCCCCAGATTCGAGTGAATGACCGCATCCGCGCTCCGCGTGTGCGCGTTGTTACCGCGGATGGTGTCCAGCTTGGCATCGTGTCCACGCGAGACGCCTTGGCCAAGGCGAAAGAGTTGGGCCTGGACCTTGTGGAAGTGGCTCCCAACGCCGATCCTCCCGTCTGCCGCATCATTGATTACGGTAAGTACAAGTACATGCAGGCCAAACAGCAGAAAAACAGCAAATCAAAGGTCGTTCGCATGAAGGAGGTGAAACTTCGCATCGGCACTGATGTGAATGACTACAATGTCAAGATGGGGCGCACCGAGCAGTTTCTTGACCACGGTCACAAGGTACGCTTTCAGCTACGCTTCAAAGGGCGAGAAAACGCTCACCAGCAGATGGGGCTGGATGTGATGACCAAGGTCGCGGAGGATATGAAGACGATGGGTCGTGTGGACCAGCCGGCCAAGCTTGTAGGCAACACTGTGAGCATGGTCCTTTCCCCTCTCCCCAGTGGTCAGCGCGTCAAGAAGTTCAAGAAGTACGAGGAGGATGACTTCGACACTGAATCGACCGAGTTTGACGCCAAGGAGGAGGGGTAAATGTGATGTTGTCGTCGATCATTTTCGATTGACGATTTACGATTGACGATTTGGGGAATTTGTGCGCTGGCGCGCGGGGAGGCGGAGCTGGAGCGACGGGGGGAGGGCGGAACCGCGGGCTGGGGCGGTTAGAAAGCGGCGGGGGAGCGCAAGTGGATTTTCGATTGACGATTTACGATTGACGATTGACGATTGACGATTGACGATTGACGATTGACGATTGACGATTGACGATTGACGATTGACGATTGACGATT
>CANQAD010000059.1 GCA_947588735.1 uncultured Akkermansia sp. | reverse complement strand
GAGGCGGTAAAGTGGTATCGGAATTCAGCAGAGCGGGGAAACATGTTCGGTGAATACAGGCTGGCATTATGTTACTTTGCCGGGAAAGGTGTGGAGCAGGATATCCCGGAAGCTATCAAGCTTATCCAAAGTGCATCTCAGAAAGGATGCTTGAGCGCACAGACTGTCCTCGGGAGCTCCTATTTGACGGGATATGGTGTGGAGAAGGATGAGGAGTTGGGGCGAAAGCTTATTCGAGAAGCTGCGCAAAAAGGTGACCCGACAGCCGTGAAAATTCTCATTGGAATCATAAGATCACAGACAAATAAGGGCTGTGGAGATTAGGTGAGAAACAGAGCCGGTTTAAGGCATACAATACAATTCAATTCAACTTAACATAAAACTCAGAAAAATATGGATAAAAAGAAACTAATAGCTATTTGCATCGCACTCTTGGCAATGTTGTTCGCCTTCGCTTTCGAGTGGGTCAAGTTGTGGACATACGTTGGGGTTGGATTTACATGGTGTGGAATCGTGATAGCCCTGACTGGGTATACTTTTTCATTTGCGCGGGTCGAACAAGATCGAGCATTGAAATATGCGATGGTATTAGGTGGTGTGGGAATGGTTATGACAGTTGCAGTTAAGGCATTGTTTGCGGGTTTGGGGTTGTGTGTTGCGCTGAGTGGAGAAGATTCGGATGGAGCCCTCTCCCTTGCGCTTATATATGGTGCTGCTTTGTGGATTGTCAAACCGGCGGGTATGGTATGCTCCGCTGTAGCTATAGCTATGTTGCCGCGATTGCGTTTATGGGTTGCTTCCGTAATGGCAATTAATCTTGCTTTAACGCCTCTTGTTTTGGCTTTGTTAATTGTATTTGCTCCGCTTCTGCTTGTACTGGCCATAATATTGGGCATTAGTACTGCCCTCAATTTCTTCCTTTGGATCGGATTCTTCGTTTGGTTATACGCGTTCTACCGACTCAATTGCCGGAAGGAAGACAGCAATGAAGAAGAAAAACATACTATTAGTGTCCCTGACTTGAGTTTTTCCTACCAAAAACGGCACGTTGTCGCTGATGAATTTCCCATTGATGATGAAGAAATAAAGGATAAAGTGCAGCATCGCAATGTGTGGGCATTGAGTCTGTGGGGTGACGTTGATAAGGTTGAGATCGCACCCTCCAATACGCCATGGAAGATGGCTCCACATCAGTATAAAAAGATTTGTTCGGATGTGGGCGCGGTGGATACTGTGCCCTTTGAAATCACGAGTCCTGCACGTGGTGCAGGCGAGATATGGTACATTATCCCGGAAGGGGGCATCGACTTTGTGGTTCTTGTGGATGAATTGCCAATAAGTGGGAAAACTCCCATTAATGCTGGTAATAGGGTTGCGCTTCGGAAGAAAGGAGCGGAAACCATTATCGGTCGCTTAGATGTAAAACGTCGCATACTTGTGGAAACAAGGACTATAACTTCTCCTCGTGTGTAAACAATGAGTGAAGCATACCCTGTTCTGCGTGATTTGTAACTCTATAAGAAAATAGCGACTGAAAATGGTATGATCAGGCATTTCATATTCATGGTGTTGTCACTCATCGGTATCCTCGTCAATCCGATGGTGGCCGTTCATGTGTACGCTCCTCTGGGGATTGTAGATGAACAGACGATAGCAAATAATCAAGGAGTAATTACGGGTTTGCTAGTCTTTTACCTCTTCTATACCTTTTTCTACTGGGGAGCTGTCACTCGAACGGGGGGAACACCTTTTTGGTTAGGCAGTATTTTCGCTGCTATCGTCGGAGGAGCGGAAGGTTCTTGCATTTTCCTTGTTGTGTATGCAGGGATTCTTTTGATCTTTGTGATATTCCTTCAGATTTTGCTTTTCGTGTGGCACTTCTTTTGCCTTGTCGGCTTGTTTTTGGGATTTTTGTTTGCCCGTGGACAGAATGGCAAGGATGGGCAGGACGGCAGGGATGGACGGAATGGTTGGAATGGGCGGGACGGACGCGATGGAGCTATAGGTCCGCATGGCGAGCGTGGTGAGAGGGGGTATGATGGTCGAAATGGCTGGAGTTCGAATAAAAGGCAGAATGAGGGGCAACCATGGAGTGCGGGTAAGTTGTATTTGCAAGGGGATGATGACGGGGTCGAAGTGGGGTGCCAGGCTACGCCGTGGAGTATGAGTTCGGGAACGTATGCGCAGTTATGTTCGGATGTGCGAGCGAAAGAATTGGATGGACCTTTTTTTGAGCTATGGTATTCAGGGAATGGGCAGATATGGAGTCTTGTTGCGGGTGCATCACGACAGCAGATTTTGGTGAATGGTTGTGTTGTATCCGGTAAGATGCCGATTCACACTGGTAGTGTGATTTCCATGTGCAGTGTCGGGGATAGTATGGATTATGGCCGTCTTCGAGTGATCATCAGATAACATGAAACTCACAAAAAGAGGATGCCTCTAGAACCTCGCACCAATTATTTAACAATGCATAAGTAAAATCTATGAACCGAGAGATTGAAGACGTAGCAAAGGATGTGATCAAGTGGTACTGGCAGCATGGCTCCAAGCGTGAAGGCGTCCACGCTTTGGGGCGTGGTGGTTGGTTGGATCCCGTGAATCGTATTATCGAAAAAAATAGGGCAATAAAATCCTCTCTGGAGGAATATGCTAAGCCAACGATGGCTTTATGGGGACCTTCCCAAGCGGGTAAATCAATACTTCTAGCTGAGTTTATAGATAGTGGAGCAGATGACGCCGGAAATGGCAGTGCGTTGAGCTGGGATAAGGACTCTCCGGCTCGATTCAGTGGAAATTTAAAGAAGTGTGAGGCAGTATTGAATCCATATAATAAGGGCGCAGATGCTTCAGGCTGTGTGACACGGTTTCAACTTGCAGGAAAGGTTCGCTTTGAGAAGTATCCGATTGAGATCCGATTTGCAACGGAAATGGAAGTGTTGCTGTCACTGGCTGTAGGATATCTCAGCGAAACGGAAGCGAAGGATAAAGAGGGGAAAGAGGTGCATTTTGAACGGGAAGATTTGGATGAGTGTGTGACGAAAGCCACGCAAGGGATATCGGCAGGTCCTCCGAATCCGAAAATTTATTCTCTCCTCACTGAACTGCTTGATGTAGTAGACGTGCTTGTTGATTTGGAGGAATCACGCTATGCAAATCTCAAAGGAGTATGGGAGTCGCAGCGCGGCGCAATTCTCAATAACGACATTCTTGCAAGTAGCGAAGAAGCAGTGATAAAACTTGCTGCTGAGCTCTTGTGGGACGGTTGGGAGAATATGACCAAGCTCTATAAAAGGCTGCACGAGAAGCGGGCCGAATTTGAGGATCTCTTCCATCATAAATCTGTGTTCTGTAGCGTTGATATAGCGGCTATCATGCTCAACATTAATTCCGCTCATCAGTATATCATCGATAAGGGTGTACGTGATATCGTTGATTCCTGCCGTGTGAATAGGATTGTTGATTCTGATGGGAAGGAAGCAATGGCTATTACCAAAGAATTGGAAGGAATGAGGCTTTTTGGGGATGAAGTCGAATTTGCTTTGGCACAAGGTCTTGTTTCACTCATGGTTGTCAAGCTCAGAGATGACATTATGCAGAAAGGAAACCCCGATGTGTATCATCTGCTTCAAAAGGCGGACATCGTTGATTTTCCCGGAGTGGCCAACGAGCATAAAGGGGTAGATCGTCTCAGTGATGAAAAAATTGACATCGAGTATACGGAAAAAGATGGAACACGTGCTCTGAATGGGCTTGTCAAAGTTATGAAGCGAGGGAAAACGGCATCCATTGTTGTCAGCAGCTCGCGTAATCTCAACATTGATGTGTTCTCCTTGCTTGTCCGTATGCCAGCCGGGACACAGTATCCTGCGCATCCGCAGCAGTTGATGAATGGTGTCAGCAGTTGGTTCAAATCCATGGGCAGGAAATTGGAATCTGGGGGAAAATTGCCGCGTAACAGCGGGCTGCAAATGAATCTTATCCTCACGTTTTCCGCTACATTGATTAATCTGGTGAAAGAAAGCGGTATGGGATCTGGTCTCTCTGAAGTCTTTGATAAACTCCAAGGAATGGGTGATTTGGCAGATCCGAAGGTAGTTCGACCTTTCTGTGTAACGTACCCAGGATTTGAGGAAGGGAAGATTAGAGCCGAAATGGATGAGAGGAAGGAGATAATTGAAGATATCAAGAAGGATAAATGGTTCAAAAAACTTTTTGATGGTAATGCGGAGACCATAGATCATATGGCCGGCTCGGATGAAGAATATGGTGGTCGCTCTTTTTTATTCAAATCCATGCTCAGACAATTGGAGAGTTCTAAGAGAAGAGAATTGTTAGAGCAACAAAAATTGGATTTGCAGCGGGCGTGGCAGGAGTACATGAATGAAGCCCTACCAGGGGATGACCTTGTCGCAAAGAGACGAACCGATATTGAGATAATCGTTAAGACTTTGAAAGGGAAGACTTGCGATGAGGTTCAGTCTACAGCACAGGACATCTTGAAGTTTCAAAATGTTGATCCCAGTCAGCTTAACAGCTTCCCCCGCAGACGTAAGGCACTGGATGGTAAGTTTATAGAAAGTCAGATCAGCCAGTGGATTGAGGCAGCCAAACGGGAGCCCTTGCAGACGCGAGTTGGTTTTGTAAATAGTGAGCACCGCTCGCGCATTTTAACGTATTTGCGTTCCAGAGTGGATCAGGAGAGTATCACGGAGTTATTTGACGACATCGCTGTTTTGCTTGAATCTCGCTCGGGACGTTCGGAGTGTCGCCGTCTGTTTGCTACGTTTATGACCAGTATGCTTTATCCGCGGCAGCTGCAACATCGAGCAGTTAAAGAGAGCGTTGACCTGCTGGAAGGAATGGTGAAGGGAGAAAATTCTTCAGATGTGTCTAAGCTACCCTATTATGTAGCCGTTATTGCTCCTTTTATTGAAACCTTGGAGGAATTAGAGGATAAAGGGGCAGATCAGCGAGGGGAGCAGGAGGGAGATAAGGAACTGCAAGCATTAGTTGGCTAATCAGAAATATTTATAACTTATGGCAGACGCAAAAAATAGTGATGAGATGAGAAAGATTGAATTTCGGGTTTTCCCGAATACCGGACATCATTATCTCTTTGTTCCCTTTGGGAAGGATTGGTTGAGCAAATACGACGAGCAACAGAAGCTTAATCGCAAGTGTAAAAGTCGCAAGGAGCCATGGAGACGATACGAGGGAAAGGATTCCGCTTCCGGCAAATTGAAGAAGTACACGTGGATAAGGACGCGTCTGGGAGTTGATTCAAATGGGACTCCCGGTATGTGGCTGGTCGTGGAAACCAATGTTGGGACAATTAAGAGAGGAACATTTTACGACGAAAGACAGATAACGAAGGAGGATATGCCCGCCTCAGAGGAAGAGAGAAAGCATTCTCCATATGCATATTCGGATATCTCGCGAATTTCTGTAGATAGAGACAAAGATTCGTACGATGTCCTGCTGACGGTGCCCGATCCAAAGAATGATGAGCCTTCCGAGCTGCTGACGGTGCCCGATCCAAAGAATGATGAGCCTTCCGAGCTGCTGACGGTGGCTACCATTGAGATTGTGTGGCAAAGACGGAATCCGGCGCGTACAGATGTCGATCTTATTGTAGATTTTGGCAACACGCGTACTGTGGTACTGGCTCTTGAAAATAACAAAGATGCATCGAAAGATGAACTTCGCAAAGTATGTTTTCCGATGCCTTTTATTTCGCGTGGACATGAATGCCCTGGGCATGATATTGATGAAAGTAGTGGCGGTCAGTTCATCGCAGATTCGTGGTTCCTTTTGCAGGAACCTATATTTGCGGAGCATGATATACCGCTTCCAGGAGAACAGACTAATCTTCAATTGAGTAAGGAGTACGAGACAAAGACCGAAACAAAAACAATTAAGGTTGATGGATGGTTCGGTCCAAAAGAAAAAACTACCGAGGAAACAAAATTTTACGTGACGGAGAGAGTTCCGCAAATGTTTGTGGAGATTTCTCCTGTAATCATGGGTGAGGAAGCCAGTGAGATACTTGCAAACATTGACTTGGAAAGAGGTGAGAATCTTTCCATGAGTTCCCCTAAGCGTTACTTATGGGATAAGGCTCCATGCGGTGGTGTTGAGAATGCCTCCTCCGGCATCGGTCCATGGTGCATGAATCCCAACGGTTGGTCGAAGAGGAAACGACGCGATGCGCAATATGTCTTAAATGGTCAGATTTGTCGCTACATGTATATGGAAGATGACAACAATTGGGACATTGAGCATCCTCCGTACGAAAATGAGGACATACGGAAACGTCCCACATGTGCGCCTGAGCAGCCCACTTATCCACGGAGTATGGCGATGATGTGGTCTGCGTTGTACATTATAGAGTCTTCCTTCCGACAAATTACTTCTTATGACTGGCGAAAGGGAAATAGTGAATTTAACAGCCGGCGTTTGCGATCCATCAATGTCACTTTCCCCTCTGGTTGGACCGCGACTGAACGTGAGAGCTACAAGCGCGCATGGGAGCAAGCTGTTAATATCTTCACCTTGTCCCATTTGGATTCTCGCGAGGACGTTTCTCAAGCTGACGCACGGGACGCTCGCCCGCATGTACATCTAGAGCTAGACGAGGCTGTTTCCTCCCAGTTGCCATTCATTCATTCCGAAGTAAGACGTTTGCAGGGCGCTAATGCGTGGATTAAACTGTACGGTCGTCCTGATGCCGCAAGGAAGTCGCATCGGATACGTGTGATGACGGTAGATATAGGCGGAGGAACAATGGATTCCTCAATTGTTGAGTACAGGAACAGCGCTCCGGATTCGCAGGTCGCTTTGAGATACAAGATTTTATTCAGGGATTGTAATTCTTTTGCTGGTGATCGAGTTGTTCTCGGTATCATTCAGAGAGTTTTGCTGCCCTCAATACTTGAGGCAAAAGGCATAGATGCGGACGATGAGATTTCGGGGAAATTTACATCTATTCTAGGCGCGTCACGGGACATGCAGAAGGATCGCTCGAAGTGGCAACGAATCACAAAAATGTTCTTTATTCCCATGGTGCGGTCATGGTTAGGTGATGTGGCAAATTGCAAGAATGGAATATACCGAGATAAGGAGACTGGTGAGGAATTTCGCAAAGTCGTAGATATTGCCGATGGGACGGCTGTAAACGAATTTAATACATACCTGAAAGAGGGAGGAATTGAGGAGACAAACTTTGTGGATACTAATTACAGACTGAGGTATGACCCTGAGAAAATTAATCAGTGTATATACGATGGTTTAGAAGACGGTATAGCTCCGCTCGGGAAGTTTGTTGCATCCTACGATGTAGATGTGGTAACTTTGAGTGGGAAAATATCCGAAATGCCTAAAGTTCAGACAATGCTGCGTGAAGCATTGCCAATTTGCGCACAGCGTGTCATTCCTATGAAAGATTACATGGCGGGTGACTGGTACCCCATGAGTAATGACGGGAGAATATCTGATGCGAAGACCGTGACGGCGGTAGGTGCGGCTTTGTTTGTTGCAGGAAGAAATGGTCTTATCAATGATTGGCGTCTTAAAGAGGAATCGGGAGGTGACGACGATACGCGTTGTGGCTCAGGGATAAACGCAACTCGCAACTACTGGGGAATTATGAGGAACGGGGGGAGGGGGAATGGTCCAGGTTTTTCCGGAGCTCCATTCCTCTCTCGGGATACGGAAGACAATGGAAATGAGGAATACTTGGGTGAGGATGGGCAGATCCACAAGGGTACGGCGGTAATGGCTAATACGTATATTGGTCGTGCCAAGTATAATACGAGAGATGCTCGTGTTGAGCAACAGTACTACCTCAAGTGGGTCGGTAAAGATCCGAAAACCGGAGAACCTCGCAAATTGCCGGAATCTCCCTTGGCGGTCGTTTTTAGACGGAGGGCGGGGAAGGAGGATGACAGTATCGAGATTGAGTCCGTAGAAGCAACGGCGGATGAGGACGGATTCATCAGTAAGGACGATGTGCGACTTGAGCTTTGCACATTGCCTCGAGAGGGGTTTTGGATGGATGAGTGCAGATTTGAAGTCGATTTTGGAAATGATTGATAGCAAACCATGAAAGAATCAGAAAATTTTGAACAGGATGATACCCTTATAACGAAGCGGGATTTCTTCGACGCATTAAATGAGTTAGAGGAGAGGCTCGTAAAGAGTATAAGGGAAATAGGGGAGAGAAACATTGCAACGGAAAGCTCGACCCAAAGTGAGAGAAGCAACCATTCGGACGGACAGAAGTTGCAACCTAAGAAAAGTCCAACAAAAGGGCTCAGATCTGGTCTTTTGAATTTAATCACTCCTTCCGAAAAAGAGAAGGACGGGCAACGGAATGGAGGGATTAAGGAGCCAGCGGCGCTCGAAGAGACGGAAAAGGAAATTAAAAGACTTAAAGAAAATCTTCAGGGGAGTGCGAAGGCTGTTGATGAGAGAGATCAAAAGATTCAACAGCTAGAAGAGAAAAATAGGCAGCTGGAAAACGAGAAAGGTGAACTAACAGCTCAAAAATCAAAATCTGAAGAGGAGAGCGAAGCTCGTGAGCAAGAGCTTCGCTCAACTATCAAGCGTATTGAGGAAGCGTACAAAAAACAAGAAGAGGAAACGGAAAAAGAACGAGCAGCGAAGGAGGAAGCAAACAAACACGTCGATCGCCTCAAGGGTGAGTTAGAACAATCAAAGGAACAAATCCAAAATTTGAGGCGAAATCTGGAGGAGATCAAGTTCCTCCAAGATCGCATTTGCCCTTCCTTTTTGAGAGATACAGAAGGTTTGGCGACTTTTATTGAAGAATGGGGCAAAGAACTCGTAGCAGAACGTCCGAATAAGGACTTGATTTTTATGTTTGCCAATATTTTCACATGGTCCTGCGCCTTTGCAATTGAAAAAGATGGAGGGGGCGATGACATCATGGAGTTGACCGCTACGACTGCCCTTTGGAATTTCAGTCGTGCTTTGCTTCGTTGGCTGTATGCTCATGGCAAAACGAGTGAGGAAGCTTTCTTAATCATTAGTAAACTATCCGAGGCTGTTAACAACATAATGCAGGGGGGGCGCTACATGACAGAGGTGCCGACACTGGACTCTCCCTATTCCTCCAAAAACATGGATTATTCTGCGGACGGTTCATCTGTTGGCAGCGTTGCGGCGATTGTCGCATGGGGGATACGAAGCACTTCAAGCAATATCTGCAAGAAGAAATCTATTGTCAAATTAACCAATTAAACTAGCAATGAGCATTAAACGCATACCTAACAAAGGTCTTCTCATAGAGATGGAAGATTATATTCGACTGCGTACGAGTATGGGAGGTTTGGATTTTTGGTATCCGGATTATCAGAAAATTTTGCTTGAGAAATTCAAGCCCTTTCTACCTCGCATGGAGTACAATCCGACAGACAACACAGTCACGGCAAGCATTGTTGAGAATGGGGAGGAGCTTTTAAGCTCGAGTACTAGTGGCAAGATTCCGGAGAAAGAGTTGAAAAAGTTTAAGGCTCTTTTGAAGCAAATTAAGGAGGAAGTCGAGAAGGAGGGAACGGATCCCGATATCAAGCGCGTGATAAAGGCCTTCCGCCTGCCGGATCCCGGCAAGGCTCCGGAGCTGTACCGGGTATATGGGGAGCGGAGATTGGTTATTATCTGGGGATTGGAGAAAGAGATAGAATCCTCCATACCGGTTCTTGATGAAGATAAACTTAACAAAACTTTAGCTGAGCACGCTGATAATAAGGGTAATGCATTTAAGTGGCTTTACTGTGTTCCCTTCGTAGCGGCTGTTGTAGCTGTGCTTGTTTGGTGGTTTGCTACGCCATTTGACAAAACGGAGCCTTCTGTCGGAAAGGGTGAGGTGATAGCTGTACCAGATGATTCGGCAATTGATAGTTTAGCAAAACAGGTGATCTATAAGGTGCTTATATCGGAAAAAGGGCAGCTTGTCGGAGCCGCAACGGCGTTTGCTGTCTCAGCTGATGGCATATTAGTCACTAATGAACATGTAGCAAAAGAGTATGGGCGCGAAGGAGTGGAATATAAGGTTGAATCAACGCGCGGTGATATTTATCCGGTTGAAGGCGTGATACACAGCGATGAAGAAAATGACTTAGCCTTGCTTAAAATCTCTGCCAACTCTATTCCATATCTGAAGTTACGCACGGAGCAAGAACCCAAACGCGGTGAGTACGTGTACATTCCTGGCTACCCTCTTGGATATCCCAACTATTTCTTGGCGACCGGGAGGGTTACGTCCGTGGATGATAAAGGGCGTAGTCTTAAATTCTTCCACGATGCGGCCGTAAGTCCGGGATCGAGTGGCAGTCCTGTCGTAGATACTCATGGGCAGGCGGTCGGCGTTGTGATAGGAAATATATCGGATGAAGAGAAACAGGCTCAGAGATTGAATGTTGCCGTGTGGGTGGGGGCGTTGAAGTACGATGTAAAGCAGCCGGGTACAGGGCACCTCGAATTGCCTGAAAATGTCGAAACCAAGGAGATCCCAATCCCGAAATGGGTGAACGGAGTGGGACCGACTCCGATTATACACCCCGATGAGCCAGGTGCGCCGGCGGATCCGCAAAAAGCAGCCAAAGGTGCAGAGAAGGATAGAGAGGATGCCAAGAAGGCACGCGAGGATGCTGAGCGTGCTGCCAAGGATAGCGATCCGGTGAAAGCCGGAGAGGCTGCAGAGCAGGCTCGTGAGAAGGCTGATGATGCACGCAATAAAGCAGTGGGGGCACGCCAAAAGGCTGATGAGACTCAGAAGCCAGAGGATCAGAAGGCGGTGGATGATGCACAGAAGAATGCCGATGAGGCAGGCAAGGAAGCAGATAAGGCGGAGCAAGCTGCTGCGTCTACGGATCCGCAAAAAGCAGCCAAAGGTGCAGGGAAGGATAGAGAGGATGCCAAGAAGGCACGCGAGGATGCTGAGCGTGCTGCCAAGGATAGCGATCCGGTGAAAGCCGGAGAGGCTGCAGAGCAGGCTCGTGAGAAGGCTGATGATGCACGCAATAAAGCAGTGGGGGCACGCCAAAGGGCTGATGAGACTCAGAAGCCGGAGGATCAGAAGGCGGCGGATAATGCACAGAAGAGTGCCGATGAGGCACGCAAGCACGCAGACGAGGCGGAGCGGGCTGCAAATGGAGCAGTCATTCCAACAAAAGAGAAAATACAGAGGACTGTATCCGTTGAGCTGCCTGACGGTATTCTCGTTGAAGCGCGTGTTTTGTCAGAGGGTCAGGATGATCAGGGGAGGCTCCGTGTTCAGGTGCATGTTGAAGCTCCTGATTTTAGAGGAGGTACAATTAAGGGAAAAGAAATTGATAGCAACAGAAATGTGGAGGTACTCATTGATCAAAATGGTGAGGAAATTCCATATGAAATCTATCGCCGGAACTCTAAGTATCCCACCGCAGGCGGCTGCCGCATCAATGTGAATTAACCGTTGTTCTCTATGTTTTCTGTATGAATAGCAAAGGTCAACATAGTATTTGCCACATTAACAATAAACCGGGGTCGTGTTTACCACGACTCGGGTCGGATTGCTTTTCCGTTCCCGTGCTGTATTTAGGGGACAATCATCATGCACACGATGCTGTGCATGATGATGATTTGACGCATGAGTCTTATCCCTTGTGGAAGCGATAAAAATGAATGATTTTAAAGAGCTTGTTGTTCGTCTGTTTCACAAAGATGAATTGACTAAAGAGCAGATTATTGCTCGTGTTGTGGATGAAGGATTGTCTGTCCATGTTGCAACGCAGTACGTAAACGAGATACACAGAAGACTTTTTTGGGAAATTCCTCTTGATGATTTGCCTAATGCTGTACCAGAGAATCCTCCCAACGCACTAGATCCTTTACTTTGGTCGCAGACGGAGGAAACTTCCTCGCAGCCACCCCACGTAGAGAGCCCCCAGTTCTCTCCCACACACCTGATGGAGACACCTAAAAAAACGGAGGGAAAAAAGAGGAAACGAGGAAGGGGATTACTAGGACTGTTGATTGTTGCCGTGACGGGTGTGTTGGTTTATGTGTTGTTCCCTGGCGAGTGCTATTTTATTTATGGCAATATAGTGAGCAAGGATATGGCGAAGGCGACCAAGTGGTACCGAAAAGCAGCGGAGCTGGGGAATGCGGATGCGCAGTATAACCTTGGCGTGTGCTATGAGAACGGCTGGGGAGTGAGCAAGGACTACGCGGAGGCGGTGAAGTGGTACCGCAAGGCGGCGGAGCAGGGGAATGCGGATGCGCAATGTTCCCTTGGTTGGTGCTATTACTACGGCGAGGGAGTGATAAAGAACTACGCGGAGGCGGTGAAGTGGTACCGCAAAGCAGCGGAGCAGGGGAATTCGCTGCTGAATGCTCGGGCGCAGTGTAATCTCGGGGATTGCTATTACAACGGCGAGGGAGTGATAAAGAACTACGAGGAGGCAGTGAAGTGGTACCGCGAAGCTGCGGGCCGGGGGGATGCGTCTGGGCAGTATAACCTTGGCTGGTGCTATTACTACGGCAAGGGAGTGAGCAAGGACATGACGGAGGCGGTGAAGTGGTACCGCAAAGCTGCGGACCAAGGGAATGCGGCTGGGCAGAATAACCTTGGCTGGTGCTATCAGAACGGCAATGGAGTGAGCAAGGACATGACGGAGGCGGTGAAGTGGTACCGCAAAGCTGCGGACCAAGGGAATGCGTCTGGGCAGTATAACCTTGGCTGGTGCTATGAGAACGGCAAGGGAGTGAGCAAGGACATGACGGAGGCGGTGAAGTGGTACCGCAAAGCTGCGGACCAAGGGAATGCGTCTGGGCAGTATAACCTTGGCTGGTGCTATTACTACGGCAAGGGAGTGAGCAAGGATCGCGCAGAGGCAAAGAGGCTATTCCAGAAAGCAGCGGAGCTGGGGAATGATGCTGCGAAGGAAAATCTTAGGAAGTTACGTTTTTAAGAAACATGAACAATATAAAACAATATGAACGGAAATGAGATGAGCCGTTGGGTACGAGAAATGGCGGAAAGCGGTGACGCGGAAGCTGCCATGACGCTCGGAGAACTCGACATGAAGGGCGAGGGCGTAGGAAAGAATGAGGACGAAGCCCTGGCGTGGTTTCGCAAGACAGTGGAACAGAGGGATGCGGGTACGCAGAGGTTTCTCGGGGTGTGCTAAGAGAATGGCTGGGGAGTGAGCAAGGACAGGAAGAAGGCAGTGAAGTGGTGGCGTAAGGCAGCGGAGCAGAGGGATACTGAGGCAATACTCAAATTGGGGGGATTATTTGAGCGGTAAATAACAGATGTTTTCTACAATTTAAATGCAACAATCTAACTATATACAAAGCAAATGAAAACACAACAACATAGCGATAATATACGGCATTTTGTGGGTACTGTGGTGCTTTGCGTCTCTTTTAT
>CANQAD010000058.1 GCA_947588735.1 uncultured Akkermansia sp. | reverse complement strand
TTCCCTCACTTTTTTTCACTTTTTCCTCCTTTCCCCCTCCTCAACCCTCCCTCTCTACCCCCTTCCACCCCCCGCCACCTCTGGGATTCGGGGAAATTTGGGAGACCTTACTCCGGAGGCGCACGCTGGAGTCAATTATCAACAAAAATAATCAGGAAAAATGAAATAAATGATACGCCGATCACGAAAAAAGTAGCTGCTCCTGTCCCTCACAGAAGCCTTTTTCAAAATAAGTCGCTGACGTCGGGTATTCGCTGCTTCTACCGCATGCGAGAAACCTGATAAACTCGATGTCCAAGATGGACTTTTACAGAGTCGGAACAGAAACGAAAATCTCAGCTCTGACTGTCGCACACCCGTTCCTGGAGACCGATTCCTCGACACAACAAGGAGTTACTCCTGCACACTCTTCAATCTCCCTGACAAATACATTGATTTCGACTTTTTGCTCCGATTCGGCGACCTCTTTCCAATGCATTTGCCCCAAGACAGACGCTCGTCTCATCGATCAATCCGGCATGCTCCTCCCTAACATACGCAGTGACAGCGGGCGCACGCGGAGTGGCATGGGTGCTTATGGCCCCTACATTCAGGAGAGGAAATCTACGTCAGGTTTTCATTTTCAGGGGAGGGAGGAAGTAAAAAAGTTAACGCATCGGAGTGAAATTTTCTTGACCTCAGGAGCTAAAAAATGTAGAGTGACAGCGTAGTGGACAAATAACCCCACTGTAGTTCAGCCGTGGACGACGATATTATATGCACTCAGAAGATCATCGCTGATCGCAAGACTTTCTTCATTGACTTGAAGAGCAATGCGAGAGGGCGGGTGGTCAGGATTACCGAAAAGGTGAGCTCCAACCGCGATCGCATCATGGTGCCGGCGGAGATACTGGATGATTTCATTTCAGCTCTGCAGGACATCCGCAAAGCCAATCAGGAAAACTGATCGACGAGCGGCTTCGTATGAGGCGATTGTAATTGAAAACGGGCAAACCGTACGGGGGAGGTGTGCCCAAAAGGAGAGGGTGGAAGAGCGGATTGCAGTGGATTTTGCGAGCAATCTGCGGGTGCAGACACACATTGAGCTGGACAACAGCCGCCGGAGGGTGTTTAATGTCCGTGCGCTCCTCGCGAGAGGGGAACGCAGCAAAGGATGAAGAACCATGAGAAGAATTAAAGTGCTCGAGCTGGGATGGGAATTCCCTCCGCTGATCAACGGAGGGCTCGGGGTAGCTTGCATGGGGATATCTAAGGCGCTTGCCAAAAAGGTGGACTTGTCCGTCATCGTTCCGAAAGCGAGTCCGGGGTACAAATACGACGGGTTTGACCTCGTGGGCATCAATAACCTGAAATATCGCCAGGTAGAAACACTGGAGAGTGGGTATGTGTATGAGAGTTTTGCGGCCGTGGGAAACGCTCCGGTAGATTTGCAGCCGTATGCAAGCGAGGAGGGAACCCCCGGTCAAATCGTATTTACACGGGAGGGAAAACTTCTGTTTTCCAAGGTGCACCAGGCGGATTTGGAACTTTTCACAGCACACGAGGATTTGTACTCCGGAGATTTGGCTCGCAAGGTCATTGAATTTTCGAAGATATGTGCGGTGATGGCACACGCCTACGATTTTGATCTGGTGCATGCGCATGACTGGATGACCTACCTCGCCGGAGTAGAAGTGAAAAAGGTGACAGGTAAACCCTTGGTGGTACACCTGCACGCTTCTCAATTTGATCGTGCAGGAGCCGATGCTCGTGGCTGGATCTACGACATTGAGAAGTACGGGATGGAGCAGGCCGATGCGGTCATCCCCGTTTCTAAATACACTGGCACGGTGGCTGCCGGGCACTACGGCATCAATCCGGATAAAATCTTCCCGGTACACAACGGAGCAGACCCGGTGCATGTGTTTCACACGAAGAAAAAGTTTCCGGAAAAACTGGTACTCTTCCTTGGGCGGCTCACGGCTCAGAAAGGTCCGGAATTTTTCCTGCAGATTGCGGCAAAGGTGCTTGAGCAAACGCAAAACGTACGATTTGTGATGGCTGGTACGGGGGAGAAACTGCGCCAACTCATTGAAACGGGAGCCTTTCACGGTGTGGGGGACCGTTTTCATTTCACTGGATTCCTGGACAAGAAAAAAGTGAATGAGCTACTCTCTCTCACGGACGTGTATTGTATGCCCTCCGTCTCGGAACCTTTCGGGCTTTCTGCTCTGGAAGCCGCACAATTCAACATCCCAGCCGTCATCTCGAAGCAAAGTGGTGTGGCCGAGGTAATGAAGGGTGCATTGAAAGCTGATTTCTGGGATGTAAACATGATGGCCAAGCACATCGTGGACTTAGTGACGGACGAAGAACTTTACAAGAAGGTGGCCGAGCAAAGCGCTCAGGACATCAAGAACTCCAACTGGGATACAGCAGCCGACAAGATGATACGCGTGTACCACCATGTACTCGGCTGGTAAATAAGCTAAAACGCGAACAACGGCCATGAATATATCACTTACGTTTCATGCGCACCAACCGAACCGGCTTATCGCGTACGATTTTTTTAAGATTGGAGAACATGCGTTCTATGAGGATGATAATCTGAATGCGCACGTGCTCAGCCAAGTGGCAGAGCGCTGTTACTTGCCGGCCAATCGCCTCATGAAGCAGCTCGTTGAACTCTCCGACGGGCGTTTTCGATTTGCTCTGGCACTCTCGGGAGTTATTCTGGAGCAAGCCCAGCACCACCGGCCTGATCTGATCACCTCCTTCCGTGAGTTGGCGGACACTGGTTGCGTGGAATTTTTGGCCATGCCGTATTACGCATCGCTGGCCTCGCTCTATTCACCTGGTGAGTTTGCGGAGCAGGTGGCTGAGCACGTGGAGCTCATTGAAAAGCTCTTTGATATGCGTCCCACTGTGCTTTGGAACACGGGAATGCTTTATTCCAACGCTATCGCCGCTCAGGCATATGACATGGGGATGGAAGGCATCATGGCGGATGGAAATCGCCAAATGATCAGCAACTTGCACACCAACGACCTGCAATGTGCTCCACTCATAGCCGCGACGAAAACGCTTGTTCGCAACCGTCGGCTTTCCAATGATCTTGCCATCAACCGCGTGGATCCTGCATGGTCAGAATACCCTCTTTCTCCGTACACCTTCGCCAGTTGGCTGCACCAGCAACAGGGGCAGGTGGTGAGCATTTCCATGGATTACGAAACTCTCGGCGAACGGCAACCGGACTCCACAGGTATATTTGAGTTTTGGCGCACGCTCATCCCAGCTATTTTGTTCAACGAAGATTATTTTGTGACGCCCGGCGAAGCAGTGCGCAGCTTCCACTCCACTGGCACCATTGATTGTCCGCAACCCATCAGCTGTTCCACTTTTGGTACCACCTCGCAATGGAATGCCAACGTCATGCAGCAGGAAGCCATCAAGAAAATTTACGATTTGGAGGGACAGGTCAAAGCAAGTCGAGACCGCGACATGATCCACGTGTGGCGCAAATTGCAGAGTGCTGACCACTTCCACTACATGGAAAAGAGCAATGGCTTCACCCCTTATCCATCACCTTACGACGCTTACATATACTACATGAACGCTCTCGCAGATCTCCAGGTACGAGTCAAGCAGGAGGCTGACATGCTCCGTGCCATGGAATCAAAAAAACTCGCATGATTTGAGGAACTTCAACCTTTCCGCAATGTCCCTCTCCGTTCAGCAGTCCATCCCGGGTGAAGATCTTATCCCGCAGGCTGCGGAGTTTGCTGAGAAAGCGCACGAAGGACAGGTGCGCAAGAATTCCGGCGAACCCTACATCACCCACCCCCGCGCCGTTGCCCAACTTGTCGCCAGGCATTCATCCGACCCCGAGCTCGTCATCGTCGGTTACCTGCATGATACCATAGAAGACTGCCACGTTACTTTCGACCAACTCGAGGCTCAATTCGGCACACGTGTTGCGGAACTTGTTCTGTCCCTCACGAACGATGAAAAACGCATCGCCTCCGAAGGCAAGGTTCCTTACATGAGCGAAAAACTGTCTCATCTCTCATCGGATGCTCTCCTCGTCAAACTCTGCGACACCCTGCACAATACCTCGCAATCCACCTCCTTGCACCAGGTGGAAAATTACTTGCAAATCATCAGTGTTCTCGACAATAGGACGGATCTCTCTGCCGTTCATCGAGAGCTCATCAGCGGCATTCGCTCTATGGCCGAAGCCCGCCGTGCCGCCAGAGCTTTGACTATTTGAAGAACAAGCACTGATGAAATCGTGCATTTCCTGGTAAATTCATCCGTCCACGGAAAGTCGTGGGGACTTTTCATAGAAGATCTGATGGTCAGCCTTAAGCCATCAAGAATTCCTACCCGGCAGAACACCTTATTTAGCTTGATGCTCGAGGAAGATTCAAAATCAATCTTGACAATTTTCTGAAATTTCAGAAAATTGATTCATGAAAATCAACGAAGCGCAAGAAAAATTCGTACGCCGTTGGGGGGAAATGGGTGTGCGGTGGGGGATAGGGAGGAGTACAGCGCTGATTCATGGATTGCTGTACATAGTTGGAGAAGCGTTGACGGCTGAAGAGATGAGTGAAGCGCTGGGGGTAGCAAGATCGAACATATCGACCGGTCTGAAAGAACTGGAAGGATACGGACTTGTTTACAAGGAATCACGCAGCGGGGACAGAAAAACATACTACACGGCAGAAGGAGATGTGTGGGAAATAGCACGACGAATTTTGGAGGAACGAAGGCGACGCGAAACGCAGGGAGCCATGCGGGCTGTGGAAGATTGTCTGAGTGAAGCGGAGGCAACAGGTGACAAGGAGACCGCGAAGAAAATGCGTGCGATGAAGGAACTGCTGGATGCCGCAGAGAATTTTGCCAAAGCATCGCAAAAATATCCGACGAGCGTATTTCGTCGGGCCCTTAAAATGGGGAGCAAAGTACTACATTGGATTTCACAATGAAACTTGCAATCACCGGAGTCTTGGGCTACAGCGGCAGATATATCGCTGAAGAAGCAGTACGACGTGGTTGGCACGTCATCGGCGTCACTGATTCAGCCGGACGACTACCAAACCCTCACGGGTACGAGCTCCGCCCCATGCCTTGGAGTCCGGGAGGCGAACACGCTCTGGACGAAGTGGACGTCTTGGTGAACACCTACTGGGTGCGCTTTTCTTACAGCGGGCGCAACCATGCTGCATTCTCGCACACTGTGGCAGTGGATCACACGCTTCATCTGTTTTCGGCAGCCAAAGCCGCCGGCGTGCAGCGTATCGTACACACCAGTATCACGCACCCTGATGCCGCAAGTCCCCTCCCCTACTTTCGCGGCAAGGCTCAGTTGGAGCAAGCGCTGGAGGAAAATGCCACACCGCACAGCATCCTGCGTCCGGCAATCCTCTTCGGAGACACACCAGCAGAATCCATCCTCATCAACAACATGGCATGGAGTCTGAGGCATCTTCCCTGCGTGGCTACCTTCGGCTTTGGAGAAAACTACAGGTTGCAGCCTATTCATGTGCGCGACTATGCTAAGTTGGCTATGGATGAGGTTGAGAACAGCGAGCCCCACCGCATTGTGAACGCCGTGGGGTCGGAAATTTACACCTTCCGTGACCTATGGAAGATGCTTGCAAACAGAATCGGCGCACATCGTCCGATTCTGCCGGTCCCTGACTGGGTGGGGCTCATCACCACACGTTTGCTTGGCGCCGCGCTGGGGGACGTCATGCTGACACGCGACGAGATCAGGGGACTGAGGGAAGACAAGCTGGCCGTGGATGATGCAACACCCATCGGCTCGCGTTTACTGAGCCTTTGGGCAAAGGAACATGCCGCCACACTCGGACGATGCTACGCGAGCGAGTTGCAGAGACGTCGCTGAGAATCGGTCAGTGCAGCCGGATAATTTCAAGTTGGCGGACCATGCACTGATTTACACCACCGTTCATGTTGGCGCAACGCGGCGTATAACGTAAAGAAAACTCATGTTCTCCAGCCGAAGCGGAGCACTCGAGCATCGCCGAAAGAGTGTAATCATCCCAGCAATTCGCCTCCGTATTGTGAGGCATGACAAGCATGCCGACGAACTCTCCATCCATCCATAGCTCGCGAATGGCACACGTGTCCGAATCCCGCAACGAGGCCGTTGCGTTGCAATAGCACACGCGCACGCCGTAACGACCGGCAGGCAGCGTGAGTTTATGGTAAGTGGTGATGCTCGTGCATGGGCGTGTATCAAGCCATGCCTGAGCATTCTCGACCGGGTACGTCTCTGAACCATCGCCAATGAGGTTCGGCTGTACGGTGAAAAGGGCTCCCTGAGCAATGCACTCCATGGGCAACCCGAGCGCAGAGGACTTGCCCTTGCCGAGCGCTTGCACGCGGTACTGGCGGTAGTGCATGCGCGGGGCAACGGACGTGTAAAAACTGGTCTTCGTCATACGGCGTGCGGTTTTCCCGTTATAGGAGACCACATACCGCGTAGCCCCTGGCACAGGATTCCAGTGCAGACAATTCGGCGTAGAATCATCACACCAGGTAGGAGTGGCTAAACCTTGAGAAGCGGCGGGGGAAGGCATATTGCGGCGCCCAACAGGCTTTTCCATAGAGGGAATGAGCTGCAACTCCACCTGTAAATGCCCTTCTGTACTCAACGCAATAAGAGGGGAAGCAGGATGCCCGTTGATGAGTACCGAAGCTACCTCAGTGCCATAGCCGTTCACATGTACATCAAGCACCATGTCGCGGATGCGCAGACCGGTAAACCAGTGATTTCCCTCCAACATGGCTGGGATGCAGGGACTGAAGACGATGGAATCGTGCTCAAACTGCAACCCCAGCAATGCGTGGTAGAAAAGGCCGAGCATGCCGGCAGCGCTCCAAAGTTGAGCATCAGAATTGCTCACCGTGTCATCCGCGCGCCCTGTGCGAGCGTGGTAATTTTCCTTGTTGGTGACATTGAGTAAAGCCGAGCGCAGCATCGCCGCCGCACTGAACTCTACTCCCTCCATGTTCTGTTGGTCCGCCTGCGCCAACAGGACAAAGGCCTCCACAAAGGGCCAAATGGCAAAATTGTGGTAGGCCTCCTTTACTTCCGGATTAAAAGGAGTGAAAACCGGTGTGCCATACACCGTGCGCGGCAGCATCTGCAGAATGCGGGCACTGTCCTCGCCAGCCAGACCGGAAAGCACCGCCAGCGCCGTGCCCAAGGCATCCGTGTGAGAATCCTGTCGCCCGTCCGGGGTCAGATACATGGCATATTTGGAGCTGTTGGGACGTCGGAAGCGAACATTGATGACCTTGCCGAGCTCATTGGCAGCGGCAGCGTAGTGTTTGGCTTCCTCGGGGCGTCCGGCCTCGGTGAGCATGCGCGCAAGAATCTTGCGGCACAGGTAGTGAAGCACGTTAGTGCTCAGTGCATACGACTCACCGATTTGCGAGGGGCTCATACCCACGGGATAGCTCTGTTCGCGCCAATCAAGAAAACTCGTTTCGCCGGGAACCAGCGGGTTGCAGCACAGCACAGCGTCATCCTGCGCAAGAGTATTGCGAAGTGTAGTGATGCAGAACTCAAGCCAATCACGACCTCCGCCAGAAAGGTAGCAAGCCCATGCACCAAGCGCCCACGACACACGATCTGTGGAAATCGGCCAGCCCCCTCCCGTCCCCGTATCTTGCAGGATGACACCGTCCTTCACACGACTCACCAGCGTCCGGCGGCATGCCTCCGCAGCGGCCAAATCCGCCCCCAACGCCGCCGCATAGGCGATATCACGAGTCCACGCGGCACTCCATGCAGCACCGGCCTTCAGCAGGCCGTGTTCGTTGCAATTGGCGTGCAGCTCGTACATTGCAAGTGCATAAGCAAAGTTGAGGATAGGCAAGTTGCTGCGGAAGCCAGGACACCCATGCGGCGCATCGGGGACGTGTACCTCGCGCACACCCTCTGGTGTGGTGAGTCGCAGCGCCCGCGCATCCAGTACCTCGGCATCCAAACCTCCCTCGCGCACACCAGATGTGGTGATGCGAAAATTACGAGATTTGTAACGGACAGAATTACGGGGTGAACGATTCATGGTAGGAAACTATATCGTTAAAGAATTGAGCCAGGGTTATAGGAAACAGCGGAGGGGAAGCGTTTTGTGAGTTCTCCGACCATTGAGCAGAAAGCATCTACTTGCGCCGTAGCCATTCCGGTATCGCCACCATGCTCAAGGAAGATGCCCTGCACCTCTTCAAGCGAGAGGTTCAAGCGCGGATCAGCAGCCAATCGTTCGGCCAAATCATTGCGAGTCAGAGTTCCAGCGCGCAAGGCATCGGATACCGCCACGGCATGCTCTTTGATGACCTCATGCGCCTCCTCGCGCCCCACACCCTTCTTAACGGCAGCCATCAAAATAGTAGTCGTCATCAGGAAAGGCAGGTAGCGATCCAGTTCTGTACGCACCACAGGGGTGTGCACCCGAGCCTGATCCAGCACCGTCAGGAAAGTCTCAAGCAAGCCATCCATGGCAAAAAAAGCATCTGGCAGCAAACAGCGACGTACCACCGAGCAGGCCACATCGCCCTCGTTCCATTGGTTACCGGCCAGACCAGCCGCCATGGTAAGCAACCCCTTCAGGATATTGTGAAAGCCGTTGATACGCTCGCAGGAGCGCGGGTTCATCTTATGAGGCATGGCGCTGGAGCCTGTTTGCCCCTTGGCAAACCCCTCCGTGCAGAGTTCATGTCCCACCATCAGCCGCCAAGTGGTACAGAAGCTGCCGGGGGCACTGGCCAAACCTACCAACCCGGCGACAACCTCAAAATCCAGCGACCGAGGGTACACCTGCCCCACATTTACCCACTTGGCGGGGATGCCCAAATGTTCGCAAATCCGCGTCTCAAGCTCCGTCACAGCTTTTTCATCGCGACCAAAGAGGGATAACTGGTCAAGCTGAGTGCCAACAGCTCCCTTTATACCGCGCACGCAGTAGCGCTCCATGACGCTTAGCCATGCATGTACCCAATGTACCAATTCCTCACCAAACATAGCCACTCGCTTGCCTATTGTGCTGGCTTGAGCCGCCACATTATGCGTGCGAGCCGCAAAAACAACGTCGCGCCACTCCTTTGCCCGTTTACTCATGCGAGCAAGGGCTGCCACAGACTTGTCGCGCACCAGCTGCATGGATCGCCATACCTGCAACTGCTCCACATTTTCCGTCAAATCCCGACTGGTCATTCCTTTGTGAATGTGCTGACAACCAGCCAGTTTGCAAAACTCCTCGATGCGGGCCTTCACATCGTGACGGGTCACGCGTTCGCGCGCATCGATGGAATCCAAGTCGATCTCCCCCTTCACTCGTTCGTATGCCGCGATATCTTGCTCCGGTATGTCCAGTCCCAAATCACGCTGAGCCTTCATGACCGCAATCCACAACTCCCGCTCCAGCAGGATGCGTCCTTCAGCCCCCCATATTGATCGCATTGCCGGGGATGCGTAGCGCGACGCCAATACATTCGCTATGCTTCGTTCACTCATACTCGCTCCCTTTCCCATGACGCGCGCAGCGTAGCATACTTCCCTCGTCCTGGCAAGTATTATTTTACGCACCACAAGTCATTTATGCAGGGTAATTCAATCCACCCGCCCCCTCCCTTTTCCTTTTCTCCAACTCTGAAAAATCCTGTTCAATGATGAGTTATTTACATGTTTATAAGTGACAGAACAAGCTTAGAATAATCATGGATCAGTAGAAAACAAAGCAAGAGTTCTATAAAGTTATTGACAACCCGAGCAATCCCATCGGAGAGAGGGAGAGAAGGCTAATCGTCAGAGAGATCGAACTGGTCGCGTTCTTCGGCGGTAAGTATGTGCTCCTCTGCCTGGTCATGAATAGCACGGCTGTGACCAGAGAGCGCCGCAAAGGACGAGAACTGCGCCGCCCGTTCTGCCAGAGGCATCGGCACTCTGAAAGGCGAGCGATGGGGCGGCAGTTGAAAAATATCGGCGTACACTTGTCTGGGGTCATCTGTCATGCTTGGTGCCCTCCTATTTGGGAGTTGCGTCTGCGGGCCGTCGCACCATCCTGCAGACTCATGCCTTTTAAAATGGCATTTTTACCGAATTTTTTCTTGATGTCCAAGAGTGTGAGCTGCAAGCGCCGCTCGCGCTGTAATTCACCGGGGTTATCTGCGGCGAGCCGTTGGACCGGCTCGGCTTGAACAAAGAGCTCCCCTTGCCTGAGAGGAGGAGGCGCGCTTTGCTCCGGCAGCACATGGTGTGCCACCACAGTCAAGCGGCGAATGAGGAGCCGAGCATCCACGATACTCACAAAAATTTCGTCCATAGCCTGGGTAATCAATTTGGCCGAAGCGCTGTAAACGGGAAGCCGACGGACGCCATGGGAAGGCTTAGGCACGCGGCGACCGTAACGGTCTGTTTTCAATGCACCGGTGTAAGCAGCGTCAGCGCCCGACAAATTCTTCACATCGTAACCGATGTTCAATTCCACCATTTCGGTGACTAAACCACGCTTCGTGAGGTTCATCGCGAGCGCATCTGCCATCTCGCGCACCACCAATCGCGCCTTTTCCGCTGTGTACGGGGTGGGAAGCACTTGACCAGAACTCAGGCTGTTCACCGCCGGATGATAGGCCTTAATGTCCGCCATGCGTGTAGGTTCGCACCCCCAGGCATGGTCGATGAGCAACTCCGCATTCACGCCGAAAAGAGCGTAAAGCGAGTTTTCGCTGTGTACGGATCGGCGAGCCACATCGCCCATGGTAACCATACCGTGCTGCTCAAGCTTGCGCGCTGTGCCATGTCCCACGCGCCAAAAATCAGTGAGTGGGCGATGGCACCAAAGTAGTTCTCGGTAACTCATTTCATCCAGCTCAGCCACACGAACACCCGCATTGTCCGGTTCGGCATGTTTGGCGAGGATATCCATCGCAACTTTCGCGAGGTAAAGGTTACTGCCCACACCTGCGGTGGCAGTAATGCCGGTGTCACGGAATACCTCCCCCACCATGCGTGATACAAGCTCGCGCGCCGTAGTACGATACAAGCGCACATAGTCGGTCAAATCCATAAAGACCTCATCAATGGAATAAACGTGCATATCCTCCGGTGCGATAAAACGCAGATACACCTCGTAGATGCGCTTGCTGTAGTCTATGTAAAGAGCCATGCGCGGCGAAGCAATGGTGTACCCCAGAGCGCACTCCGGATGCATCGCCAATTCACGGGCATCCGTACAACTCCCGCACAGAGAGCGCCCCCAAGCCCCCTTCCTCTGTCGATTAATCGCCTCCACCCGTTGTATCACCTCAAAAAGACGGGGGCGGCTCGATATACCATACGCTTTCAAAGCGGGAGAAACGGCCAAACATATCGTTTTCTCCGTGCGGGTGCTATCAGCCACCACCAAATGCGCCGTCATCGCATCTCGACCTCGCTCCACACACTCCACCGATGCATAAAACGACTTGAGATCTATCGCAGCATACACGCGTTGCTTTTGCTCCTGGTACACCTGCACCGCTCCATGCTACAGGCTATCCCGGTATTTGTCAACTTCGTCTTTGACACCCCGGGGCAACCGCATCAGGAGATGCGGTTGCTATTTACGATTGACGGGTTACAAATTACAATTTATTGATAATGTGCATGTTACGCAGTTTCCCACCATTTCCCTTCAAAAGCGTTTGACCAGTCTGTGCATCCGTCATGGACGATAAACAGTTACCTTACCGGTGAACGAGGATTGAACAGACCTGAGTTTGAGTACGCAGGAGCTAAAGATATGAGCAGCCTCAGCGCATTCTGCATCGGTGGTGAAGCGACTCCAGGAGAGGCGTAACGATTCGCGAGCTTCAGCCTCGGAAAGGCCCATGGCGAGCAGCACATGGCTGGGGCGCAAGGAAGCGCTGGTACATGCTGACCCAGCGGCACAAATAAATCCCTCTGATTCCAGCAGCAGCGATAACGCTTCTGCAGTGCACCCCGGCACACGCAAATTGAGCACATGCGGCAAACGCGGTGCATCCCCTCCATTTTGCACAGCAAAGATACCGACCTGCCTGAGGGTCGTCATAAAAGTTTCGCGGTGCCGTGCAGCACGGCCGGCTTGTTCCATCTGTTGCAGCGCCAACTCCGCCGCTGCACCGAAGCCCACAATACCAGGCACATTCAGCGTCCCGGAGCGTCGAGCATCTTCCTGCCCGCCGCCCAACAGCAAAGGTTGCAGCGGCGCACCTCTTCGCACGTACAGCGCACCCACTCCTTTCGGCCCATGTAGCTTGTGCGCAGAAATTGAAGCATAGTCCGCCGCCGACAGATCGTGGATGTTGAGGGGCATTTTCCCGGCAGCTTGGACAACATCCATATGCACACGCACACCCGCCCGTTCGGCAGCGGCACAGAGCTCTGCGGCAGGCTGGATGACGCCAGTTTCATGATTTGCCAGTGCAAAAGAGGCGCCCCTGTACTCAGGCAGCATCCTGCGCCACGCCTGAATATTGGCCTCTCCCGTGGACAGCGTTGGACAAAGCGCGCCTCGCGCCTCTACGCAGCGCAATGTCGCCGGGTGATCTGTCGAAAGCGCGAGGACGCTGTCGAACTGCGCCAGTGCCGTGTTGGTACTCTCTGTACCGCCGGATGTAAAGAAAATCTCGGTCGGGTGGGCGCCTAAAAGCGCTGCCACTTGCTCCCGTGCATGCTCGACCGCGCGGCGCACTGCTTTGGCCTGCGGGTAGGCAGCCGAGGGGTTGAAAAACTGTTCCGTCCAAAAAGGCTGCATCGCCTCCGCCACCTGCGGCAGCAGGGGCGTAGTGGCATTGTTGTCCCAATAAATCATGACTCAAGTACCCTCGCGATGATACGCCGCTACAATGCGCTGGAACACCGCCGGGTGTACACAGGCCGCCACCCAACGCTCCCACCCCGGCGTTCCAACAAAACCACGCACGAGGGAAGATGAGATTTCCTCCAGCTCACTGGGCGCCACCATCAGTACCGTCTGGATGCCTGGATCCATGCGTCCATTCATGCGCGCCATCGTTTTCTCATACTCAAAATCAGCTACCCCACGCAGCCCCCTCAGCAAATGCGTGGCGCCGGCCTCGCGAGCGAAATCCACCAAAAAGCCATGCCTCACCACTGCCACGCGCACATTGCCCGCCAGCTCTGCAACCATCTCCTCCAACGCCTCGCGCCGTTTCTCCGTACTCAAGAAGAAAGTCTTCTCCGGATTAACAGCTAAGGCCACGACCAGTTCATCAAAAAGCTCCGCCCCGCGGCGAATCATCCAAAGATGACCATTGGTCGGGGGATCAAAACTCCCGGCGTAAATTCCGATTCGTTTCATAGCTCATCTTTGAATTAAAAATCCCCGTGTCGCGAATGATCCGTTTACTCGACACGGGGCTCTCTACCCTTGATTTCGTGAGAGGCGGGAGCGGGATTCGAACCCGCGAATGGCAGTTTTGCAAACTGCTGCCTTAGACCACTTGGCTAT
>CANQAD010000057.1 GCA_947588735.1 uncultured Akkermansia sp. | reverse complement strand
CCCCTTCCGCAACTGCGTCTATTCTACCGCAGTCCCCCTCATTTTAGCGAATCAAATTAACCGTTTACGATTTACGAAATCAAATTAACCGTTTACGATTTGGGAAATTCGCGCGCCGGTGGCGCGGGAGCTGCAAAGCGCAAGCTTTGGCGGTGGGGTGAAACGTGGCGGGTGTTGGTTCGAAAGGGGAGCGAATTTTTGCAGAGCCGGGAACGGGGCTTTGCCAATTCGTAATTCGTAATTCGTAATTCGTAATTCGTAATTCGTAATTCGTAATTCGTAATTCGTAATTCGTAAATCATCATTAGCGTTGGTATTTGTCCCATTGTTCGTCTTCGAAGATGGGTGTGAGGTCTTGCCAGTTCCAGTTGATGCAGAAGCTGTTGTTGAGGTCCACCAAAGCGCCTTGAATGATGTTGAAGTTGGCTTGCGCGATTTCCCAGAGTTCTTTGCAGTCGCATTCTCCTCCTCCTCCTCCTCCTCCTCCTTGCGTGCCTGCCATCTCTGCGGCGCGCATGGCGGCGGTGTCGAGCTCGAGTTGGTTGAGCGTGGGGTCTGCAAGGGTTTTGCCGAGCGAAAGGGTGGCGCGGCCGGTGAAGAAGTCCCAGTCCACGGCGGTGCACGGGGTGGCCATGCCGGCCCAGGCGGCAAGCCCGCCGGAGATGTTGATGCGCGAGCCGAGGGGGGAGGAGGCGAGCTCTGCCGCGGGCATGGTGATGCTGCCGAACCAGGGAGTGCCCTGGCAGGCGTTGTACCAGATTCGGGCCTGATCCATCATGTAGCTCAACATTTTTTTCGGGACGGAGGCATCGATAAAGCAGTTGGCGGGGACCTCCCAGGTCTGCAGGAAGAGGCGCACGCCGGGGCCGGAGCTGCTGCCAATATAATCGGTATAAATGTAGTCCATCGGCGGGACGATGGTGTTGCCGCCTCGGGGGAATTTGACGTAGAGCGCGCAGACGGCGCCGGTGATTTTGCCCGCCTCGCCGGGGTAGATTTTCGCGGCTTCCATCATGCGGTCCGTGCGCAGGGTCAGTGTGGGGCAGCTTTTGATGGAGACTACGCGGATGGTGCCGGTGGGCTCGGAGATGAAGATGCAATCGGGGTTGCATTGCTGCATCATTTGGAAGATTTCCAGCTGGGTGTAGGCGCGGTCTTTGGGGACGCCGGGGGCAAGGCCCATGCCCGCGCCGGAGACGTTCAGCCGGACGACGCCGGGGCCGGGGCCGCCGGTGGCGCTGCAAGTCCAGCCGGAGGCGGGGATGGCGACGTTGCGCGCCAATTCGGCCCAGCTCGACATTTTTTCGCGCGTGAGGTTGCGCCAGCCGGCATAGTGGGCAACTTCCCCCAGGTTTTGGAGCTGCGACTGGGCGGACATGTTTTCTACGAGGTACCAGTAGTCATCGACGGTGAGCTGGGTGCGCTGCTCGCCGCCGGAGTTGGTGAAGGCAACGGCGGTGATCTGCCCGGTGAAGAGGGCGCGGCCCTGGTGCAGGAGCACGACTTGCTCCCAGTAGTTGGCCCAGCTGGGCGGCTGCCCGGCGAATTCGAGGGTGAGCGAGCTGCCGCCCTCGGCGGATTGCGAGAGCGAGCAGGCCGTGAGGGAGGGGTAGGAGGTGAGGGAGGAGGTGGAAAGAGTTGTCATTTACGATTTACGATCTTTTACGTCGATTTACGATTGTCGATTTACGATTTGGGAAGTTCGGCGAGCGAAGCTCGCGGAGCATCGTCAATCAGACTTTGGTTCCATAGGTTTTGAAGAAGGTTTCCAGGTCGATTCGGTAGGTTGCGCCGCCGGTTTGGAATTCCACGACCCCTTTTTTGTTGAAGCTTTGGAAAAACAACACCCCGTTTTCGAAAACAAAAGAGAGGGTTCCTTCGTTGATATCGAAGATATCTTGCTGGTTCGAGATCAGCCCCGGGATTTCCGCGCCTTGAGAGATGAGGAGTTTGCCGTTGTTGTCCCAGATCCAGCAGCGGTTGGTGAGTTGGAATTGGCCGGAGATGAGGCATTTTGTGCCGTCTTTCAAGGGGCCGACGATTTCGGCGGTGGGTGTGGCTCCTTCCTGGTCTTCCGTCTGGCTGCTGGCGGTGGTTTGCAGGAAGGTGCCGGTGATGGAGCCGAACTCCGCTTGGGTGTGCAAGAAGAGGCCCCGGAAGCTCGAGGTCCAGGAGTCCCCAAAGGGGGTGACGGTGGCCGAGTAGTCCGCGATGTTGACGGCATCTTCGCCGACATCGTTGCCGACGAGGGCGCCCCTGAATACCTCTTCCGGAATGGTTTCTCCGTTGACGAGGAGGGGCATCCCTTTGGAGTCATAGATGTTGCAGACGGGGGAGAGTTGGAATTGGCCGGAGAGCAGCGCGATTTTGTCCGGCTTGGTGGGGCCGATGATTTCGGCGGTGTATTCGGCATTGGCCAGATCGTTTTGCAGGGCGCCGTTTTCGGAGCCGAAGGCGCCCACGGGGGCGATGTACCCTTCCGAAGAATCCAGCTCATCCGGGTTTTTGGTGCGGATGTAGAGCCCCTGGAACATGGGGACGTCGATCTGATAGTTGGTGGGGAAGGAGTCAAAGTTCATGGTCTCCAGCCAGGAGGTGGCGGAGGCGAGGATGAGGGCGGTGTCGTTCACGCCGCTGCCGATGATGATTTGGGCGTGAAGGTACGAATCGGCCACCTGTGCACTAAAGTCGCCGGAAAAATTATTCTGATAGAAAGGGTGATCATAAGCATAGCATTTTTCCGGGGTCCAATCGAGGGCGGAGATGACGACGGTGTTTTTGGGGGTGAAGGTGGGGTCAGCGAGCGTCGATTGGGCGGCGCCATCGTGGTTGAGGACGATGATGGGGTTGGCAAGGACGGGTTGCTTGAGGGTGTCGCCGGGGGTGAAGCTGCCGCCGCTGCCGCCGCCGGAGGAGGAGGAGGAGTCGCCGGGGGCTCCTTTGTCGCCCTTGGGGCCGCGGATGTTGACGGCGGCGGGGTTGGGGAGGTCCCCGTTGTTGGTCCAGGTGAGCAGGCCGTCCGGGGAGACGGAGGGGGTGTAGTACGGGCCGGGGTCTCCCTTCTCGCCCTTGGGGCCCTGCGCGCCGGGGGCGCCGGAGCCGCCGGAGGGGTCGCACCAGCTCGCCACAAACTTGCATTGCACGGTGTAGGTGTATTTGCCGCCCTTCAAGTAGCCGAAGGAGTCCGCGTCCTCCGGGTGGGAGGAGGTGCGCAGGCCCACCGCGCGGCGATCGCCGTCGCTGATCATGTCGTTGAGGACGAATCCGGAATGCGAGCAGTATGCGTCTGCCTCGCCGTAGGTTTCCTGGATCTCATGCCAGATGAGCAGCAGGCGCCCTTGGGGGTTCGCGCCGGAGAGGGTGAGGTTTGAGAAGTTCCAGACGCCTTCGGTGGCGAGCACTTGAGCGATGGCGTTGTCGGAGGTGGCGAGGTATTCCAACGAGCCGTCGGCCTGCTCCTGGAAGAGGGAGAGGTAGTAGGGCGTGTTGGAGATCGAGGAGGAATTGCGGGAAGGCAGGCGCACTTGCAGGAGCCGGGATCCCGCGCGCGGCGTGTAGCGGGAGGAGAAGATGACGATGTCGAAATTGGCGTTACTGGTGCCCTCCGGGGTGGAGATGCTCACGTCCGCGGCGGCGCCGTCTGCGCCGTCTTTGCCGTCTTTGCCGGGCTCTCCCTGCGGGCCGCGGATGGAGACGTCCGGCGGGTTGATCTCCCCGCCGTCATTCGTCCAGGAGAGGATCCCCGCTTCGCTCACGGCCGGGGTGAAGGTGGCGCCGCGCTCGCCATTTTCGCCGTCTTTGCCGTCTTTGCCGGGCTCTCCCTGCGGGCCGCGGATGGAGACGCTCGGCGGGTTTTTCGCCCCGCCGTCATTCGTCCAGGAGAGAGTGCCATCCGCGCTCACCGCCGGGGTGAAGGTGGTGCCGCGCTCGCCCTTTTCGCCCTGCGCGCCGCGCTTGAGGTCTTGCAGCACGGTGAGCAGTTGGTTGAGCGTGTCGCTCCCCTCCTCGCCCTCGGCGGGGAGTGCGGCCGCGGCGTAGGAAATCGTCCACTCGGAGATGACGCGCACTTTGTTGCCGGCGGCGGCGGTGAGCGTGTGGTTCAGCGAGGCGAGGGCCGCATTGTAGGCAGACATGGCCACGCCGGGCTCGTCCGGCTTGGCGGTGGCCACGGTGAGCGCGCCCGTGGGGTTGGCGGCGGCGAAGGCTTCCTCCTCCTGCTTGGCGAGCATGGCGTCGTACTGCGAAGCGTAATCATGCACCACGGAGAGGGTAATCTCCCCGGTGATGTTGCGGTTGTTGGTGGCGTAGGGCACGCCGGCCACCGTGGGCACAAGCTCGGCGTTGATGGAGGAATTGGCGGAGAGCTCCGACTCTGCGAGGGAGGCCCCGCTGTTGGGCGCGATGAGGATGCGCGCTGCGTAGGTGATGGTGGTGGCGGTGGGGATGAGGCGAGACATGGCGATTTACGATTGACGATTGACGATTTGGGGAGTTAGCGCGCTTGCGCGCGTTTTTTTTTATATTGGTGTGGTTTTGTGATTGACTTTTGAAGGTTGGTGTGGTTGAATATTCCTGCACGGTCAGGCTCGAAAGAGTACGAAAGTCGGGGGCAGCTCCTGACGCCGTGCTTTTTTATTGCTTTGGTTTTTATCGTTGCCTTTTTAGCGAATCAAATTAACCGTTTACGATTTGGAAATAATGCGCGCCGGTGGCGCGGAGATGCGGTGCGGTCGATCAGATCAGATTATCCAGCTTTGGGCTTCTTCGCCGAGGATGCTGATGCCCGGCGAACTGTCGGCGTCCACGGCGCTTTCCTCTTCCTCCAGCGTGTAGAGGGGCAGCAGGTCGCAAGCGGCCAGCGCGGCGAGGTCGGCCGTGGCGGCGTTGTACTCGTCATGGCGCGTTTCGCCCTCCAGCGCCTGGTGCATGGCAGGCACGGCGGCAATGGCGGCATGGCGCGCGAGCACAAGAGCCGTGCGCACGCACTCCGCAGGCACGCGCGAAAGGCCCGTGGCGATGGGCGCATTCTGCGGGCAGGCGTTGATGGCGCCCACCACGCGATCGCAAGCCTGCGCAAGCAGCGAGGCAAGCCAGGAGTCCACTTCCACATCGCCCACGGCTTCCGGGAGGGCGGCGAGCTCCGCCGCAGCGAAACTCTGGCGCAGCATTTCAACGCTGATGGAAACAAGAGAGGTCATGTCATAAATGAAAAGGGGCGGCAGAGAGGTGGTGTTCCTCCCTGCCGCCCGGACTATGAATAACGCCTTCTCTGATTGGGAAGAGGTTAAAGAGCCACGCGCAGGGTGGCCGTGGCGGGCTTGGAGGGAGCGGCTTCGCCCGTCTCCACGCAAAGGCGGATGAAGCGCGGGCAGAACTTCGGGAGCCGGTCGCGCTCCTCGAAAGCCGCGCTCTCCGTGGTGGAGAAGGTGCGCAAGGTTTTGTACTCGCCATCCTCGGCGGGGGCGCCCTCAACGGTGAGGGTGAGCGCCTTGTCCGCAGCTCCTGCGGTAACGATCAGCTCGGCGTGGTCGGACCCGCCCAGCTCGGTTATGTCGATCACGTCCGAATAGGCTTTTGAGGAGGCGTCTTTCGCGCTCTCCACCGTGCCCATCAGCAGGCGATCGTAAGCATCGTGAATAAACATGGTTCTTGAGGGGTGTTGAAGTGGTTGTTATTAAAGCATGATGCGCAGCGTGGCAGTGACGGGGGCCGAGGGCAGCGCGGAGCCCGTGGAAAAAGCAAGCTTGGCGTACCTCTTGCACGCGAGCGGCAGTCGCTCGCGCAGCTCAAAAGGCTTGCCCGCCTGCAATTTCCAGGAGTTGAGGCATACGCTGCCGCGCCCCGCTTCGTCATCCGCCCCGTAGAGGCTCAGCGTCACTTGCTTGTCCGGCGCCTCGCAGGCAATGAGGAGGCGCGCATGGTCGGCGCCGCCCGCCTCCGCAAGGTCGAGGCATGCGGAGAAGTTCTGCGAGGAAGCCGTGGACGGTGAGCTGAGCGCTACCGTGAGCAGAGCATCGACGTGTTCGGGGTTGAACATGGGTCAGCGCTTGAGGTTGGAGGTGTTTTTGATGGCCGTGATGCTCGACATGTTGGCCAGCGCGGCGATGTTCTCCTGCGTCTCATCGGCCAGCAGAGCATCCGTCACCACGATGGGGATTCCTTCAAACTCAGTGGGCAGCTCCGCATACGGCGTTTTGCCCGCCGAATTCTTCGGGTAGACGAACGACTCGGCGCGGCTCTGCTGCAAGCGCGCGCGCGTGGCGCGGCTCATCACCAGCATGGTGGGCGTGTGCCCGGCCGGGAAGTTGTTCACCAACTGCGCGAGCAGCTTGTCGGTGAGCTTCGCTTTGTCGGACTCGTTGACAATGCGCGCCGTGGCGAACTCATCCAGCTGCGCAAAGCCGAAGTGGCAATGGAAGCTGCGGGTGATGGCGTCCATATCGCCCTGCTGCCCGTCGGAAGTGGGGCGCGAAACGGTTTCTTTCCTCTGCTCGCCGAAGGAGACAACCTTGGAGGTGCCCCAGACGGTGTGCAGCATGTCCACATTCCCGCAGATGGCCCAGACAGAGGCGCCGCCATACTGGCGTTCGCTGTTGTCGCCGGTGGCGGAGATGGTCATGTAGTCGCCAATCGTGTCCACCAGGCCGAAAGCGCCCTGCTTGTGGTACGCCTTGCCGTAGATGGCCGACATCTCCAGCGAGATGAGCAGCCCGCGCGTGCCGGCGATCATCTCGTCGGCCATGTAGGCGGCGGCATTCTCCGGGTCGGCCAGCGTAAGCGCCTGGTCAATAAGGAAGCGCCCCGAGTAGTGGAAGCACTGCCCGCCGCGCGTCTCGTAAGAGGCTTTCGAGGGCACGGTGCCGGTGTTGTAGGGCACAGGGCCGAAGAGAGGCACCGAGGTGCGCACCTTCTGGATGTAGTTAATGCCGGGGATGATTTTGGCCGGCAGTTTCTCGAGCAGCGGCGCCTCGAAGGCAACGCCTTCGAGAGTCTTGCGCTCCACATTCATGGGCGTGGTTTGAAGCACGTCCGCGAGGGTTGGGTTGTTGGGTTTAGCCATGGTATTTGAGGGGGTAAAATGGTCAGGTTATGCAAAATCCGGGGCAAGCATCTGCTCGAGCGTTTTGTCCGCATCGGCGGCGGGTGCAGAAGCCTCCGGCCGGCTCGCCAGCACAGAATCCCCGGCGGCAACGGGAGCCCCGGCCGCGAAAGCGAGTCGGGCCTGCTGCGGGTTGGCCGTGTAGAGAGCGCGGCAAGCCTGAATGCGCTCCTCGTCCTTGGGCGCGATGACGCCGGCGCGAATCAGGCCGTCCGTAAACGCCTCGGCCGCCTCGGCGCGCGAGGCCTGAAGCTCTTCATCCTTCTTCTTGAGCTGCTCGTCCTTCGCGTCGCAAGCCGCCTGAAGCTCCTCCTGCTTCTTTTTGCCCTCTTCGGAGCGCTGAGAGGCTTCATCCCTGGCAGCCACGAGCGCGGCGAGAGCCTGCTCAACGGCGGTTTCGTCCGCCTCGGCGGGCAGACCTAGCATTTGCTTGAGTTTATCGAGGTCCATAAGTTGCATGGGTGGTTGCCCGTCATTGTAGGGGGCAGGCGCGGGAGCTTCAACGTCATTCTGCGGGGAGAAATTTTTTTCTTCGCGCTCCGCCGTGGCCGCGTTCACCAGGTCCACCCCCGGCCGCGCCTCCGCCCGCGCCGCCGCCACATCCACGATCGGCGCCTGCGTCACAAAAGCCGGGTCGTTCACCAGCGAGGCCACCTCCACCCCATCCGTCAGCAGGCCGAGCACTTGCCCATCCTCGCGCGAAAGCCGGAACGTGGGCGAAATGTAGCCATACGTCTTGCCCTGCACCGCCCGGCGCCCCGCCTCGCTCCACTCCGCAATCTCGAGCATAATGCCGCGCGCGGCGTCCCAGTAAAACCGCCGCGGAAAAGCGGCCGCAGCCCCGCGCAGATGGTCAAAAAAGAGGCAGGGCCTCGCCCGGCGCTGAAGGGCGGCGGCCTCCTGCATGGCCGCCAAATCCGCCTGCAAGCGCGAAGCCGCCGCGGCATCCGCCACCACGCGCTTCTCCTCCGGCTTGCCGTTCACCGTGGCGCGAATCCAGCTCTCCCCCGCGGGCATGTAGCAAATCGCCCCGGGCATCTTGCCATCCTTGGAGGTAATCGGTCGTTCGGCCAGCGTTTTCTTACTCATGCCCCCATCCTGCCACAGCCCCCCGCCAGCCTCAAGCAGGAACCGCGGGGAGAAAACATTTGCGATTGACGAAGTCAGCAAGTGCGGCTTCGATTTTTTTCCGGCTTCCCTGGCATCGGCGATTTTCTCTCTTCTTCGGTTTTCATCGTGCCTTCGTTTTACCATGCACGCAAAAAAACGGGGGAGGGGAGAAAGTGACTGACTATGCACTTTCTCCCCTCCCCTGCGAAACTCAAAAAATCGGCTCACAAAAAAACCGCCCGCCGGAGCTGGACCTCTGGCGGGCATTTGAAAGGAGGTGTCCTTTCGAAAGTGAAGCATAAAGCTCCCTCTGACAGGTCTATTCTATCAAACAAGAGGAAGTAGTCAAGTTTTTTTTGAAACCCGCCCAGTGCTCCCCCGCCGTCCAGGGCGGGGGAGCGGTCTGGTCATCTCAGAAAGAGCATTAGTAATTCTACGGTGCACTTAATGATTGTCCAGACGTCAGAGGGGTTCATTTTCACTTTTTACACCTCCCTTCTGGTTGGTTTGACCCGACCCAATCATACAGCTTTTTCATGGCAATGTCAAGCTGTTTTTGCAAATTTTTTCACTTTTTTCTTCTTTTTCTCACTTTTTTTTATTGCTAATTTCTCATTTTTTTGCTTGACAACTCACGCCGCACCCGTAAAATTCACGGCGTTATGATGACGCCGAAAGAACTCGCTACTGCTATCAAGCAACGAAAGATTCCACGCACGGAGCTAGCCGATCGCATGGGCATCAGCAAGGGCACGCTCGCCCATTGGCTCGCCGGGCTGGACCCCATCCCCGCCCGCAAGCAGCGCGTGCTTGAGGAAATCATCGCCCAGGAGACTCACCCGGAGTATAACGCCGTCGCCGCCTTCGCCGTGCGCTTCTCAGTCCGCGAACTCCGCAAGGTCAAAGAGCTGTGGGGCGCCGCCGCCACGCCCTCCGGCATGGAACGATTGCTGCGCTCCCTCGCCCTCGCTGAGCGCAGGCCGCGCAAAAACGCGTCAATCGTTAATCAAAAAAAATAGTTCGTCATTCAAGAAAACCGGCACAAAAGAAAGCGCCCGCCAGTTCAGGCCAACCGGCGGGCGTTTAGAAAGAAGGTGTCTTTCTGAGGTTGTAGATCCGTCTACGTGGGATAGACTATTTCATTTTTTTGCTTTTGTCAAGCATCTTTTTTTGAGGCCCTTAACCCCCTCCCGGCCTGAGGGAGGGGGTCGTCCGGGTCACTTGATCATCAAGAGCACGATGTCTATAATGCACTTAATGATAGTCCAGACAATAGACGGATCCGCCTTCATTTTTTCTAACACCTCCTTTCTATGCCTGGTGGCGAACACATTTTACCCGTTTTTTCATGGCAGGGTCAAGCTTTTTTTGCAATTTTTCGCAACTTTTTTCTTTTTATTGCTTCTTTTTTTTACTCCATTTTTGCTTTTTTTGCTTGACAACTCACGCCGCACCCGTAAAATTTGTGGCGTTATGATGACGCCGAAAGAACTATCCAGAGCCCTGAAAGCTCGCAAGATTCCACGCCCTGAGATCGCCGATCGCATGGGCGTCAGCAAAAGCACGATCTCGCACTGGCTCGCAGGCACAAGCCCCATCCCCGCGAAAAAGCAACGAGTCCTCGAGGAAATCATCGCCCAGGAAACGCACCCGGAATACAACGCCGTCGCCGCCTTCGCCGTGCGCTTCTCCATCCGCGAACTGCGCAAGGTCAAAGAGCTGTGGGGCGCCGCCGCCACGCCCTCCGGCATGGAACGATTGCTGCGCTCCCTCGCCCTCGGTGAGCGCAAGCCGCGCAAAAACGCGTCATCGTAAATCGTCAATCGTCAATGTCTAGATTTTAATCTTAATCTTGGCGAGCTCGCTCTTGATGGAGGCAATTTGCTGCTGCACGTTCTGAAAGGCTTGCGCCGCGTTGGCCGCCGCGCTCACCACGCCTTGCATGGCGCCGGCCAGTTGCTGCGCCTGCCCCGTCAACTGCTGCATTTGCGCAAGCATCTGCTGCGCCGCCTGGTTCGCCGGGTCCAGCGAAGGCATCGCCCCGCCCTGCCCCGCCGGGAAAGCAGGCGAGGGCTGGCGTTGCGGGAGAGGCAGGGACTGCTGCGCTTGCTGCGGGGAAGCCGGGGGCGGCGTCCCCTGGTTGTTCCACGGCGCGGGCTGCCTTTCCTGCGCGGGCTGCGGCGGCGTCTTGTCTGTTGGCGGCTGATTCTTGTCCTGGAACTTTTCACTCGCTTTTTGATTCGCCTCATTGATCGCCTCCTCCACCTCTTTTTTGGCGCGCTGTTTTTCATCCAGCCCGTCATGCAGCTTCGCGAGGTCCCCCGCCGCCTGCACCAATTTTCCGTATTCCGCGGCGTATTTCCCCGTGTTGCCCGTCAGGGCCTCCAAACTGCGCACATTCTTCTCCAGATGCTCACGCAGCCTTTCAAGCTCCTTCATATTCCCCTCGCGCGCCGCCTTTTCCATGCCTTGCGTCGTCTTCTCATAATCCTTGCGCAGCCGCTGCACATTCCCGCCATAGCTCCTGCTCACCGGGTCCACCTCCGGCGCCTTGGCGGCAAGCAGCTCTTTCTGCCCCTCGCCCGCGCTCTTTTTCAAATTCTTCTTCCAGTCGGCCGCCGCCTCCTTCACCCCCTCCAGCTCCTTGCGGATCGCCTCCTGCGTGGCCGCGTTGAGCCCCGCCTGACCGGCGAGCTTTTGCAACGCGCTTCGTTGCGCCGCAAGAGCGCCGCGTTGCGCGCCGTAGTTGCTGCCCTCCACCCCTTGGGACATGGCGCGGATGCGCTCCAGCTCCGCCGCCGCCGCCGAATTGTTTAACTGCCGCGCCTGCTGCGCCCACTTCTCCCACTCCTCGCTCCCCTCGCGCGTGGCGGCAAGCATCTCCCTCACATATCGCTGCTGCTCTTGCAGCGTTCCCTCCTGCGCGCGCTCCCAACCCTTGGCGCGCTTCGTGCGCGCAAGCGTCTCTTCGACAGCTTGCTGCTGCTGCTGCGCGCAATCCAGGGCGTTTTTGGCCAGCCTCCCCTCCTCGCTGAAGGGGTCCAATGTGGCGTAAATGGCTTGAATCTCTTTCCGGCGCGCCTCCAAACGCTCCATGTCGGCCGCAACAATTTCATCCTGCGTGCGCTGGTCGTCGCGCCGGTAATTCCCCTCCAGTTGCACGGGCTGCAAGGCGATTTCTTGCGCCTTTCTTGCGATTTGCTCCTTGAGCCGCTCAAAACTCTCTCGCGCATCCCTCGCGCCTTGCTCCAATTTCGGGATATCGATGCGCTCCAGCTCCCCGGCTTGTTGCAGCGCGGCGCTCCTCGCTTCGCGCAGCGCCTCCACCCACTCGGCGGCCTCCCTGCCTCCCAGCTTGAGGTTGGGATCCACCAAATGCAGCGCGCTCGACACGCTCTTCATGGCCTCCAGCACAGAATTCTTCTGCTTCGCCAGCTCCACGCTTTCGAATTTGTCCCCCGCGCGCTGAGCGTACGCCATCTTCGTCTCAATCTCCTGGAGTTGCTTGAGCATCCCCGAAGTGTCGAGCTTGAGAGCCTCATCATACCTTTGAGAAGTGACTTCCCGGCGTAAATCGCGCGCCCTTTGCTCCATGGCGCGCAGTTGAGCCTCTGCCTTATCGATATTGTTTTGCGCTTGCTCCAGGCGCAAATTGTTCATGGCTTTCTCATGCCGCTCATTCTCGGCGGTGAGCTCCTGCTGCGCCGCGCTCTCCCCCAGATTGACGCGCGCTTGGTAAAGGCTCGCAGCGTTCTTGTGCATCGCCTGCTCAATTTGCCTTTGCCTCTCCACCTCCTGATTCGCGTAGGCCATGCGGCGCTCCGCGCTCTCGCTCTCCCTTTTCTGCGCGTCATCCACCATCTGCCGCCTCGCTTGAATCTCATCTTTGGCGGCCTTCAGCTCCGTTTCGCTCACCTCCTTGCGCTTGCGGTTGTACTCTTCAAAATTGGCCGTGCGCAGACTCGTTGCAAGCTCTTCATGCGTCTGCTTCGCCTCTTGCAGCTTCTTGCGGTTTTCCTCCGCCTGCTTGTTCCACCATGAAAAACCCTCCCCGATCAACTGAATGGCCGCCAATACGGCCCCCACCGGGCCCAGCCCCGCTTTGGCCGCAAAACCCAACATGGTCAACGAACTGGCCATGGAGCCAACGTCCATCTGCCCGCTCGCCGCCTGTTGCCCCAGCGTTTGCAGAGACTGCGCCGCTTGCAGCCCCAACTGCGCCTTTTGCAGCAGCTGCACCCGCGAAAGTTGCAGCTCCTGATTCATGCTGCGCAACGCCGAACGCGCCACGCTGATGCGCCCCGTGTACGCCTGCACAGCTTCGGCATCCCCCGCAGCAGCCGCTTTCTGCCGCTCGGTAATGAGCTCGCGCATCGCCGCGATAAGTTGCTTGCGGCTCATCGCTCCATACTCCATCTGCAAAGCCGCCTTGCGCTCCGCCTGGCTCTCCACCTGCGCCGCCGCTGCCGCTTTTTGCGCCGCCGCTTCGCGCGCGGTCGCAGCGGCGCCCTCATGCCGCGCCGTAGCCTCCACGCGCACCGCCAGCGAATCGAGCTTCATCGCGTACTGCTCGATCTTCTCCCGGGCGGCGTCATACCCGCCCTTCCCGGACGTTGCACCGGCCACCGCCTTGTCCAACTTGGAGGCAAGCCCGGTAATGGACGTGTTGATCGCGGCTGTCCTGTCCGCGTATGCCTGGGCCTGCGCCGCCGCGCGTTGCAACGTGGCGGCCTGCCTTTCCCCGGCCGCCGTGGACGTATCGAGAGCGGCCGCCTGCGCCTGCAAACTTTCCGCCGAGCGCGCAAACGACATGCCCAGCTCCTCGTTGCGATCCCCCAGCTCCTGCATACGCCGCGCCACGCGCGCATACAGCTCAGCCACCTCGCCAATGCTCCCGCTGCCTTGCAGCAAGCGCATGGACGCTCCCAAATCCTTTTGCAACTGCGCAACGCCCGCGCCGTTCCTTTGCGCGGCCGCGGTAATTTTTTGCAGCTGCTGCTCAAACTCGTTCATGCTCATCGCTCCTTGCGAGAATTGCGCGTCCAGCTCGCCCACGGCCTTATCCAGCTTCGCGAACTCCTGCGTATAATGGTCCCAGCGCACATCCAGGGAGGCATACTGGTTCATCGCCTCCCCCCACTGCTGCGCCATGGGCGAGCTCGCATTCACCTCATTGAGCTTCGCGCGCATATCGAGCACTTGCGAGGTTGCGCCCGCCGCGGCTTCCTGCATGGACGCCAAATCGCCGCTGGCCTTCTCCGTCACTTCGGCCAGCGTCTCAATGAGCGTACGCACGCGCTGCATTTGATCGGCGGCCTCGCTGCCGTCCGCGCTTACTTTGATGGATACTTCTGCGTCTGCCATAATGGTGATTTATTTTTTTGCTCAAAGGGTTATATCGGTTGAGGCGGAAATGGTGAAATAGTGGTGAGTATTGCCTGCGGCATCCATTTCAGCGCGGAAAGGGCCGCAGTACACATCCGGCGCAAAAAGCCCGGGCGTGGCCTGAAAATGGCGTGTCAAAAAGTAGCGGTAGAGCGTTTCCGCAATGGCGGTCGTATCCGTCTTGCAGAGCGGGCCGCGCAGGATGGTGAGCGTTACAGAAATCCTATGCAGCAGCGCCCACGTATCTTCCTTCTCTTCCACGGATTCGGCCTGCGGCAGGTCGAGCACGGCGCAGTAGCCCAGCGAACCGGCAAGGCTTTTGCGGATGCGCTCGAGAATGTCCAGAGTGCGAGTGTCAAAAAGGTTTTCTGCGCTGATTTCCGGCGTGGCGTATTGCAGAATCTGCGCGCGCAGCCAGTCCAGGAACGGGTAGGAGAATGGGGATAAAGTCATGACGATTTACGAAGTCAACCATAATTTGGTATAGCGTGAAATTTTTATGGAGCAACATTTCAGAATAAGGCTCCGC
>CANQAD010000056.1 GCA_947588735.1 uncultured Akkermansia sp. | reverse complement strand
CGCACGGCGGACCTGCCCGGCCTCTGCCGCACGGCGGATATCCTCGTGGCGGCAGTGGGGCGTCCGGGACTCGTGACGGCGGACTTCATCAAGCCCGGCGCCGTGGTGCTGGATGTGGGCATCAACCGCGTGGAAGATGCTACGCGCCCGCGCGGCTACCGCATTGTGGGCGACGTCGATTTTGCCTCCGTCCAGCCTCTCTGCTCGGCCATCACTCCTGTGCCCGGCGGCGTTGGCCCCATGACTATCGCCATGCTCATGAGCAACACCGTGAAAGCCTGCAAACTCGCCTGCGGGGCGTGAGCCGCTTCTTTGCAACGCCCCTGCATGACCCCTGCGCAAAGCAACCGCATGAGGACAAGCGGTTGCCATTGACGGTTTATTGACAATGTGCCCGTTGAGCAGGTCTTGCAGAAACAAACGCGTTTACTTGGCGGGGAAGCGGTGGTTCTCTCCGTAGCCAAAGTGTTCGGCCACGTAATCCACATCCTTGTCCCCCCTGCCGGAACAGTTCACGAGAATGGCGCCGGATCCCAGCTCGCGAGCGCGGCGCAGGGCGTAGGCAATGGCGTGGGAACTCTCGAGCGCGGGAATGATGCCCTCGTAGCGCGAAAGCTTGAAGAAGGCATCGATGGCCTCCTCATCCGTTGCGCTCACGTATTGCACACGCCCCAAATCGCGCAGGTAGGCGTGTTCCGGTCCCACAGAGGGATAATCCAAGCCGGAGGCAATGGAATACACCGGTGCGGGATTTCCATCTTCATCCTTGAGCATCATGCTGTTAAAACCGTGCATCACGCCTTCGCTGCCGAAGGACATGGAAGCGGCGTGGTCGCCGAGCTGTGCGCCGCGACCGAGAGGTTCCACACCGACAATTTCCACCGGATCATCCAGGAAAGCGGGGAACATGCCCATAGCATTCGAGCCACCGCCCACACAAGCGCAAACGATATCCGGCAATATGCCCGTCATTTCGATAAATTGCTCGCGCGCCTCGTGCCCTACCACCATCTGAAAGTCGCGCACCATCATCGGAAACGGGTGTGGTCCCACCACCGAGCCAATGCAGTAGATGGCCGTCTTGTAATCACGCAAGTAGGCCTCGAAGGCGGAATCCACGGCCTCTTTGAGCGTGCGCAGACCGTGCTTCACGCATACCACATTCGCCCCCAGCATCTTCATGCGCGTCACATTCGGCGCCTGCTTGGCAATGTCCACCTCTCCCATGTACACCTCGCACTCCAGCCCGAAGTAGGCCGCTGCCGTCGCGAGAGCCACGCCGTGCTGCCCTGCACCGGTCTCAGCGATGATCTTCGTCTTGCCCATGAATTTGGCCAACAGGCCTTCACCCATGCAATGGTTGAGCTTGTGAGCGCCAGTGTGGTTCAAATCTTCGCGTTTCAGGTATATTTGAGCTCCTCCATTGAGCTTCGAAAGCCGCTCGCAGTGGTACACCGGAGTGGGGCGCCCCTGAAACTGCTTGCGGATGCGCCTCAGTTCGTTGATGAACTGAGCCGAGTGGCAAATGCTTTTGTACGCTTCAGTGATTTCTCTGAAGGCGGGCTCCAACTCCGGCGGCAAATAGGCCCCGCCATATTTCCCGAAGTAGCCCTGTGCATCGGGGTTGCGGCGTAAATAGGTGCGATAATCCATACGCCGCGCATTCTACCAAAAACAAGCGCGACAGGCAAGCAATCTTGACAAACAGAGGCCTCGTGTGTATCCTTGCGCTCATGTCCCGGAGAGTTCAGGTGTTTGTACTGATTGCAGCCGCGCTGACAACCGCATGCCAGACCCAGAGTTATTCCATGCGCCGACCTTACCCGGCAGCCCGCGAGGTACCGCATCGCCCGGCGCCGACACGCCCGACAGCTTCTGCAACCAATCTCCTTCGAACACGTCCTCTGGCTCAGCCGTCCGTCCCCGCACCTGCGCCGAACTGCGCCGCGGTGTGTGTGATTGACCCGCGCACCGGCCGCGTGCTCTACCAGTACAACGCCCACGCCCGCCGCCAAGTGGCAAGCACACAGAAGCTCGTGACCGCGCTCTGCGTGCTGGATGCCGGCAGCTTGGGGAGAATGGCGACAATTCAGCCGCAGGATGAAGCCGTGCCGCCCAGCAAGCTCTACCTCAAGCCGGGCACGAGCTACCGGCGCGGCGACCTCCTGCGCGCCATGCTCACGGGCAGCTACAACGACGTCGCGCTCACGCTGGCGCGCGACACGGCCGGCAGTGTGGACGCCTTCGTCAACCGCATGAACGCCCGGGCCCGCCGCATGCGTATGTACGATACCCATTTTGCCAACCCCAACGGCCTGCCCGCCCAACAATATTCAACGGCATACGATATGGCGCTGGCAGCGTGCTATGCCTACAATAATCCGCAGATTCGCCGTTGCGTCAACATCCCGGAGTACAAGTTTCGCATGGCGGATGGGAGTCTGCGCACCATTAAGTCCACCAACAAGCTGCTCAAAAAATACCCGTGGGTGCAAGGCATGAAGACAGGCTTCACCAACGCCGCCGGAAAATGCCTCATCTCCTGCGCCTCCATGCATGGCTCCTCGGTCATCGTGGTTGTGCTGGGCAGCACCAGCTCGCGCGTGTGGGGCGAGTCGCTCAAATACCTGCGCTGGGCCTTCGGCAAATCCGCCAACGCGTAGCCCCCAAGGCAACCGCATTTGAAAGAAACGCATCAACGGAGAAAATGCTCCTGTTGGCTGATATGATCGTTGATACGCATCAAAAAAAACTGCACAACGCGCCTGTTATCAATAAATCGTAATTCGTACCTCGAAAATCGTAAATGGCGACCTCATTTCCTCATGCGGTTGCCTTGGCAGTCCCCGCCTTGACCCTGCGGCGATCCTCCTGCCGGGCTTGCGGGGTGCAAAACGTGTGATGCGGACAAGGCCGGTCGGGACAACGCCAAAGACGGGCGAAAGCGGCCGCAAAGCCGCAATCGCCCGTCCCTGATCGAACGATACATCCACCCACAGAGCCCATACGCAAGTCGGCTAACGTATGGACCCGCTCGGGCAGGTCTTCAGAACTGGAACTTGTAGCCAATGGCTGCGTCCAGCGAAGTGCGTCGGTGGCGCCAATCCAGCGAGGCGTCCACGAAAATGCTGCCGGCCGAGCCGCCCAGAGGGATGGTCAACCCGGCGCCGACCTCCACCCCCATGGCGCCCTGCTCGGCGCTCTCCAACTCGCCGCTTCTCATGGTGCCGATGATGCCGTTGCGGGTAGCGCCGCTGCGGTCAAGCACATCCGCTTTCATGAGCACGCGGGCCTCCAGCAGAGCAGGGCAGTTGAACGCGTTGCCGCCCAAACTCGCCTGCAAGCGGGCTCCCAAGCCAAGCGTGAGGGCGTTCTCGGAGGTGTCCTCCACATGCAATCCGGCGTTGCTCCCCGATTCCGCGTAACCGTTGACAAAGGCGTGTCGCAGCTCAGCGTTCACCACGGGCTGCAGCGCCACGGAACCATGCTCGTTCAGAGGGATGATGCAGCCGAACTCATAAAGTGCGCCCAGCGAGTAGCCGTCCGTATCGCCCTCAGTGCGGTAGCTCCCGTTACGGTGCGTCACCGTGCGGTCCAGCGACACATCGGCCAGACCAGCACTCAGCACCAGCGTGTGCGTCCAGGAACCTGTCTTGGCCCCCAGGAAAGCGGAGATGTAGGTGGTGTTCAGATGTCCCTTGTCGAAGCTGCTCCCGTTCGATTCAGGCTTGAAGTCGCCGTACATGGCAGTGAGAGCGAGGCCGACCGTTCCCCAGTCGGACAAGGGGGCCTCCGCCCCCACGGTGCCGCCCCAGTTGCTCAGCTTGTAGCCCGGGGCGGAACCCTCCGAATCCAGCTTGCTGTAGGAAGTCTCGGCGTTGATCCACGCGTGCCAGACGTTCGGTCTGTTGCAGGGGCTCAGGGAATCCTCGCCGCCTTGCATCTCCGGGGTTTTCGCTCTCAGCAGGTTGTTGTCCGCGATGGCGCGGTTGCGAATAGCTTTGAGCTGGCGGTGCATATCCTCAACCATGGCCGGGCCTATCGTGGCAATGGAGGCGCCGGCGGCAGCGGTCAGCGTGTTGCGCAGTTCGGTCGTGCGTCCCTGCCTCGAGGCTTCCCTCACAGCCTCCACCAACTTGCCGTAGTCCGAATTCGGATCGGGCATGTCGCCGTCCTCCAGCGGATCCCATACGATGTCCACCCCGGCCTCCGTATTCTTGTCGCCACCCGGGAAATTGGGTCTGGCGTCCTTGAACTTGATGCGCACCGTGTCGCCCTCCTGCACGACGCTGTCCACCACCCAGCGATCAAAGGCGCTGCCCAGCAGTTCCACATCTTCCGGAGTCAGGTCAGTCAGGTCTTCGCCGAATGAACCGAAGGCGCCCAGGGTGATGGAATCCTCCTCCCAGGGGGTCGCGCTGCCCGTAGCATCGAGGACAAGGTGCGTCCCCGCGCTCCATGACAGGCTCGTCCCGGTGATGGTGTCCCCCGTGTAGGTGCCGACATTCAGCAGGATGGTGGCGGTGCCGCTGCCCAGGTCGAGCGCGCCGAAGGTCGATGACTCACTGCGCACATCGATGGTGAGGCTTCCGTTGTTGGAAAGCGTCCAATTCTGGTTCACGGCGCCGTTTTGGTTAACGCCGCGGAGGGTCAGGGAAGCCCCCTTCTCCACGGAGAGGACATTATCATCCCGATATGCATCGGCGCCGGTAATGCTGCCCGTGATGAATGTGGAGCTGCCGTCCCGCAGGGTGAGCCCTCGCGTCTCGGTCTCCTCTCCGCCTGCTTTCTTTATCGTCCCCTTGTTTTCGTCATATGCAAACGCGAGCCCTCCCAGCTCATTGTTCTTGCCGCCCAGCTTGAGCGCGCCTTGATTGAGGATGGTCGTCCCCTTGCCAACCCCGTAGGTGTCTTCCACCGTGAGCGTGCCCTTGCCCGTCTTGGTGAGGTCCACGCCCTCCGCGGCCGTGATCTTGCCGCCGAAGGTCGTATTCTGCCCATGGACGTCCGTCTTGTAGGGCTCATCCAGCTCCTGACCCGACTCGTCATACCGGGTGTCAGCGACTTTCTCATGGTAAGTGTTGTCCAGGTACACAGTCAGGCGACTCGCCCCCGTCGGGTCCTCCGTGGCGCTGTTGGTGATCTTCAGCGTTGTGCCCTCGCTGCCCAGCAAGTTATGCACGGCGATGTGATCGGGCGAGTCATAGCGCTTGGATCCGTCCCAGTTCAGCTGAAGCGTCTTCCCATCCAGCAAAACGACCGCTCGCTTTTCATGGGAAACCTCCTTCGGGTCATTCGAGACTTCATCATCGCTTATCTTGTCTCCATCCGTGTCCCTTACCACGTACAAATCTTCTGTCTCGCCGATGATCACCAGGCCGTGCTCCGTAAACTGAATGCTCGTGATGATGCTGGCAATGAGGTCCGTATGATCGCTGTACTCTGCCTCAATCCATTTCTTGATTCCATCCGTGTCTTCTATCAACCCACTTGTTGCCCATTTTCCGTTCGCGAGCGCGGTGACTTCCAGCCCGTCCGTCCCCGCATCATCGAGAGCTCCGATCAGATCCGTTGACCTGAAGACCAAGTGGGTACGCGTTCCATCGTCTCTCGTGATGAGCGTGTCATCGTTGCCCTCTTTCCCCGCAACCAAGGCGACAGCTGAGCCATCCGCAACGGATGCCACCGAAATTGAGTCCTCCGAGTTGTGCCGTTTCCAGTTGTCGTCGCTGAAATGCAGCTCCAGTTCTTTATTCTCCCCAACCGCGTACGTACCCGCGAGGTTGGTGAGCCTGCCATGGAGGTTGACGGTGATGCCATCCAAGCTGTCGGCATTCATACCATTGACATTCACGACACCGCCCGGGCTCGTTTTCTTCGCGCCTTTGGCGGTGGCGACATACAGCTTGGCGCTTCCGTCCTTGGAGAGACTGTAACCGTCTCCGGTCCCCAGGGTGACGTTGGCGAGGGTGATCACCGACGTTTTCGTGGCGTCTCCCAGACTCGTCCCCTTCCACTGAGCTTGTCTGTCGATTGATCCCAGAATGATCTCCCCCTGCCCCAGTTTGGCGGTTTCGGACGTGTTTTGAGAGGTAACAGTCAGCGTTTCTCCCTCTGCCGTCTCATTCAGCGTCACATTGCCGCTCACATCCCCGCTGAAGACGGCAGTCCCGGCGAAGTTGACGCTGCCGTTTCCAGCCACCTCGTTGGCGATAGGGATCACCCCCAAGGCGTCACCCGTCAGAGTGAAGCTGTTCGCATCGCTATTGCCCGTGTTCAGCTTGCCGCTGTAGCTCACGATGTCTCCAGTGAGGGTGGCAGTTCCTGCATCGCTTAATTTCAGCGAGCCGCCTCCCGACATCTTGCCGGTGAGAGTGAGCGTCCCACCAAGGGCTGTCTCGGCGGCTACAACCACGGTCCCGGCATTGGACGTGGCGCTGCCGTCAGCGGTCAAGTCGCCGCCGTTGAGGGTCAGGGTGGTGTCCGTGCCTCCCAAGGCCTTATCGCCGGAGATGGTGGTCTTGCTCCCGCTCTGCAGTTGAATGGCGCTGACGTTCACGACGCCTTTCAGGGTCAGGCTGCCCGAAGTCACCTTCAGGACGCTGCCGCTGGCGGGGGCTGTCGTATCAGTGATGGTTCCCGCGAGTTCGACACTGCCGCCTTCTCCCGCAGCCACATCGAGAGCGCCAAGCACACGCAGGGTGAAGCCCGCCTCTTCCTTCGCATTTGCACCCAGCTTCAGGGTGGCTTTTCCCTCGACGGTGACAAAACCTTGCCCCTTGAGCGTGCCTGTGAAAGCGGCTCCCCCTGGTGCGGCAGCTCCCACGATGGTGAGGTTTTTACCCTTGTCCACAGTCACTTGCCCCGCGCCGCTCAGCGATTTGATGGAGGCGTCCGCACTGGCCTTCAAAGCGACGGCAGAGGCCGTTTTGACATCAACCCCGCTTAAATCAAGCTCCTGCGCCTGCAAGATCACACTGCCCGTCTGAATGTCCAGCGTGCCCTTGCCCGAAGCCCCGCCGGCAAGCGTCAAGGTTCCGGCGCCCGTCTTGGTGAGCGTGTGCGCGGTATCCTCCCCGAAGTTCAACGAGCCGGAGAGCGTGGATGTGCCGGTGACGCTGACGGTGGCGTCCCCATCCAAAGCGACAGCCCAGCCGATCCCGGCTCCACTCGACAGGACCAACGCAGCTCCGGAATCATCGATCCCTGCTCCCTCCAAGTGGAGGGTCTGGCTCCCGCCAGCAGGCAGGCATTTGTCCACGGAGACATCCAACGTGGCGCCTTTCTTCACAACCAGTTTATCCTTGACCTTTTCGAAAACGGCCTTATCCCCCGCATCGCTCACGCTGAGCTTGGTGCCGGAGCCGAGTTCAAGAGTCCCGATGCCGACGCTTCCCGCCCCCAGCATCCGGCGCAGGAAGCCCGTCTTGCCAGTCCCATCTTTCCACGTATGCGCATCGTTCATGCCCGTGAGCACGAGGGCGCCTTCGCCGGACACGGAGGAATCGTCCCAGCTCACATCCGTGGTGGCCTCTACGGCGGAGTCCGCGCCCACAGTCACGCTGAATTTCTTGGCGCCCGTGGAGCTCACGGTCAGCAGGCCCCCCTTGTCCACCTTGACGCCACCGGTCGCTTCCACATCCAGCGCGCCGGACAGCGTCAGATGCGCCTCCTTGCCGGTAATGCTCATCGCACCCGCTTTCACTGCGGCTCCGCCGCCCGCTGTCGTGGATGGTTTGAAAGTCCACGACCCTTGCTCAATTGCGATACTGCCCGGGTTCACCTCACCGTTGACATCAATATCGTGGTTCTCCTTGGGGTTCGTTCCATCTTTAAATGTCACGGTGTCCCCATTCCTGAAATCGCTCTTGTCCGCACTTCCGCCATTCCATGTCCAGTTGTTGTCATCATCGTTTTTCCAGTCGCTCATCACCCCGCTGCTGTTCCAGGAGAGATCCCTCGTATGAAGCGCGAGGTTCACGTTGCCATTGTCAAAAACGGTCACCTCCGTGCGGTCAGACAAGCCCTGCAGGGCTCCCTTCAGGAAGCTCTCGTATGTTTTTATGGCGGCTTTCAAATCCTGGCTCCCCACCAGCAAGTCGCAGGTCCAGCCTCCTGCGCCCCACAACAATTCATCCGTCACGCCCTCCAAGGTTAATTTGAGATCGTCCTGCAAGCCCGACAACAGGGCTCCTTTCAGTTGCATGTGACCGACACGGTGGACGCCACCCGTCTCCGAAGTCGATCGGGCAACGGCTACGGTCAGCTTACCGCCACCTGCCACAGTCAAACCGCTTGCTTCAGTGGCATCGAGGATACCTTCATTCCCCAAGGTCCAGTTCTGCGAGTTCTGGACGGTGGAAACGCCGCTCAGCTTGAGTTTGCCGCCCCGGTCAATCGTGACGTTCTTTGCGTCTGCGCCGGAGGTCACACTGATGGCTCCTGCCACCGTAACCTCACCGCCCGTCACGCTGACAACTCCGCTCGAGACAGTGAGTCCGTCGTTTAAGGTGACAGCGCCCTCCGTTACACTGACAGCTCCACTCACGGTCGTCAAACCGGTGACGGAAACGATGGTTGCATCCCCGCTCACGGTTAAGCTGCTTACCGTGGCTGTTGACCCAACAGTGAGATTGCCGCCTGTCACACCTACAGCTCCCGCATGCAGCTCTCCCTTCACATCAGCTCTCCCCCCGTTGATGGTGACGGCACCATTGAAGTTCGTTCCCGTACCGGCATTCAGGCTCTTCTTCACCGTTAACGTGCTCCCCTCCCCGTCCATGGTGAGGCTCGCTACATAGGCATTCCCGGCATGGTCGGGCTCTCCTGCCATCCCTTCCGTACCCACAGTGACCGTGCCTCCTCCCGAAATTCCCAGCGCACCTGTGCAGGAGTTGTGGTTGCTAGCTGAGGAAATGGCGTGACCAACTGACAAGGTGCCACCGTCATTTACAGTGATTGCAGCTCCATACGTCGCCAGGCTGCCGGCTATGGTCATGCTGCTTTCTCCTCCGCTTACCGTCACAGCACCCGTCCATGCGTCCATGTTGTTGCTATTAGCATCGCTTGATGTACCGCCCCCTCCGACACTGAGGGCGCCGCCTGTTACACTGACCGCCCCGGCAAAACCAGCTGCATTGCCGCCAGCGCCCAAGCGACCATCAATGGTCACCGTACCGCCACTTACCGTGAGACCTTTCTTACTACGTCCATCACCCAACCCAACCTGGCCGTGGACGGTCAGCGTGCCACCTTTCACTGTCACGTCTCCTCGGCTTGTCAAAGCAAAGGTGGTGCCCTGCGGTACCTCGGCACCCCCCGTCCCCACGGTCACGATCCCACCGTTTATGGTGCCGCCATCGCTCGTGGCGAGACTAGTTCTCGCGTTGATCTCTCCGTTCTCGATATCAAGCGACTTCGCATATACCTCGTCCGCGAAAGCTTGCGTCCCCGTATAATCCACCTCTGTTCTCAATGACGGTCCGTACGAGCCTCTCGTTCCAAATTTCCCATAATATGTGCAGGATTTGTCCCCCACAAACACAATTGTTCCTGAACCTTCGATATGGTGGTTATCCGCAATAGTTGTCTCCGTCCCGCTAGTTGTCAAGCCCCCCACGGTCTGCACGGAATCACCAGTCAGCGTAAGCGTAAGATTAGTCACACTCCGTGTAAACTCCAAGAGACCAGAAAAATCATTCGTCCGGTCATTTCCAGTGATGGTGAAATTGAAGGAGCCTAAGGCGTCCAATGAGAGTTTAAAGCTCCCACGTAGTCCCTCCACTTTGAGAACCGCATTCGATGAACCCGCAATTCTTGTGTCTTGGAGGGTTTCAAGGTACCCACTCGTCTCCGTCGCGACAGTTAAATCGGCATTATCATTCCCATCTACACGCAATGCAGCAGTGCTCAAATGATCGCGTTCGTTGTAGCTTGTTGCTCCCAAGTGCAGGTTCCATTTCCCATTACCTGTGTAGCCATTTAGCCACAGCTGTCCGTACTGAGTGATCCCATCTGAACTGCCTACGTAAAAATCATTTACACGGACATTATTGGCTTGTTGCGTGTCATTTTGAGCCAACTGCAGACGAAACGCATTGTTTGTACCTTCTTTCGCATCAATCCACACAGAATCAATGTTCAAGATAGTAGTTGCCGAGAGTTTGTATGCCTCGTTGCTCATACCAACACTGTACCTATTCCCAACGATCTTGAGATGTGCACTTTCGCTACCTCCGGTCAGACTAATTGTTTTCGCACCCGTGCTGGAGGAAACTCCTGTCAGTCTAATTGCGTGATTTCCAGACTGGACTTCGTAAGAAGTGCCACCAGTAACTTCCGTAACGTTACCATAATCCCCAGAAGGCCAGTCTGCCGCTTGAGCGAGCTCGGCCATGGGGACGGAGAGGAAGAGTAAGGAGGCCCAACCTGAAGAGGAGGCAACGGTCAAGGAAACGGCCGTAAGACAAGCCATCAAAACGCGACGTAATCCGAGAGGTAAATGAAGTTTCATGGCAAAAAAATCTGTGCAGTAGGATAAGTGTATATCTCTTTTCAAAAGAGATATACACGTTTTTTAAGCGCAAATCACAGATGATGAGCATGTTTGCTTTCCATGACGCCTCTCTTTTTGAGCGGGCAAAAGAGCGTTCCTTTTATGTCATACACGCATTTTCAAGACCCTTGAAACCCCGAGCAATATATCTTTTTCAAAAAGAGACGAGCCGTCTTTCATTTATCTAATTAATTGTTTCTCATTTCTTTGAGGAGACCAACCTTCTTTTGACACCGCGATGAGAGTTCTTGAAAAATTTCTCAGATTGATGAAAAAAGAGCTGGACATCGTTTTTGAAAAGAGATTCCAGCTTATTATGGATACAATCTCTTATTGATCAATAAAGAACGTTTTATTGACACTTTTTTTGTATGAGATTTGTTTGCTGATCGTTTTCGGTCTCCTGAGGGACGAGACAACGCGCTCCTTAGCTGATATCTGCAATTCTGCTTGCTCGCGCGTGGCTTGCGGAGTATAATGCGCCCGCGAGGTTATGAATGATTCCATCGAACAGCAGGCTCTTCTCTACCACGAGCGACCGCGCCCGGGCAAGTTGGAGGTGCTCCCCTGCAAATCATGTTTTTCCATAGAAGATTTGACGTTGGCCTACTCACCGGGCGTGGCGGCGCCGTGCCGCGCCATCGCTGCTGATCCCTCCGCAGCCGCCCTGTACACGGGACGCAGCAATTTGGTGGGCGTCGTCTCCAACGGTACCGCCGTGTTGGGTCTGGGCAACATAGGCGCCCGGGCCGCAAAACCTGTGATGGAAGGCAAGGGGCTGCTCTTCAAGATCTATGCAGACGTGGATGTATTCGACATTGAGCTGGACGTCACCAAGCCGGAGAGCCTCATTGAAGTCATCAAGACGATGGAGCCCACGTTCGGCGCCATCAATCTGGAGGACATCAAAGCCCCGGAGTGCTTCTACGTGGAACAGCGCCTGCGCGAGGAAATGAACATTCCCGTGTTTCACGATGACCAGCACGGCACGGCCGTCATATCCGGCGCGGCGCTGCTGAATGCGGCGCACCTCACGGGGCGACTGCTTCAAGACATGAAATGCGTCGTCTGCGGGGCCGGGGCGGCAGGTATCGCCTGCGCAAAGTTTTACATGGCGCTGGGCATCCGGCGTGAGAACATCTACATGTTCGATTCAAAAGGGCTCATCCACACCGGACGTCTGGATTTACATCCCACGAAGGCGATGTTTGCGCAGAGCGAAGATTGCACCTTGGAAGTCGCGCTGCAGGGCGCCGACATCTTTCTGGGCCTCTCGCGCAAGGGGCTGCTCAAGCCGGAGATGGTAGCGAGCATGGCTCCCGACCCCATCATCTTTGCCTGCGCCAATCCCGACCCCGAAATCACTTGGCAGGAAGCCAAAGAAGTGCGCCCGGACTGCATCATGGGTTCCGGCCGCAGCGATTGGCCCAATCAGGTGAACAACGTGAGCTGCTTCCCGTACATCTTTCGCGCCGCACTGGACATGCAGGCCACCAGCATCAGCGAAGCGATGAAGATTGCCGCCTCGCGCGCCCTGGCGGACTTGGCACGGCAACCCGTGCCTCAGGAGGTGATTGATGCCAACGGCGGCGTGCCGCTGGAGTTCGGGCGCGATTACGTCATCCCAAAGCCCTTCGACCCGCGCATGATTACCTGCCTCTGCCCTGCCATTGCCCAGGCGGCTGTCATCTCCGGCGTGGCTCAGCGCAGCTTGCCGGATTTGGAAGCGTACAAGACCGAGCTTCAGGAGCGCGTTCGCCGCGTGCGCGAGCGTACCCGCGCCCTCGTGCAGAGTTTCTGAAAGTTCACTCCGCAAGCGGACGACAAGAAGGGGAATCGCGATGCCACTAAAGCGTGATCTGCAAGCCGTCGTAGGCAGGCTGCATGAAGCCCGGCAGGTAAGCGGCCAATTGATCAAAATCCACACGATGCCCCGTGTGCGTCACAATTCCGCGCGCGGGCGCCAGTTCGCGCATGAGCGCGACGTTCTCATCAATGCTCAGGTGAGTGGGGTGCCGAGGGAAGCAGAGGCCATCCATGGCCAGCGCATCCAACCCGCGCAGCAGCTCAAGAGAGGAAGCCGGCATCTCCTTCACGTCCGGCACATAGCCGAAGCTCGCCGAGCCCGCGCGCAGAACGTAGCCGTAGGTCTCGACGGAGCCGTGCTCCACGGGCACCGGCTGCACGGCGAAATCGCCCACCTGAAAGGGCGCGCCGGAATGACTGATCCCATCGGCCCGCACGTAGCCGCGGTAGCCCCCCGGAGCAAAGGCCCATGGATACATCGTTGCAAGGCGCGCTGTACATTGATCACCGGCATAAATGGGCAAGCGACCCGCGCGCTCCCAGCAGAAAGCTCGTAAATCATCAAAGCCTGCGACGTGGTCCAGGTGTTCGTGAGTGCACAGCACGGCATCCACGGCAGACACCCCGTAACGCAAAGCCTGGACGCGAAGATCCGGCCCAAAATCAATGAGCAGCGTCGTTGAGTCTGTGGTGACGAGGACGGCGGAACGCAGGCGTTTGTTGCGGGGATTGGAGGAACGACACACCTCGCACGTGCAGCCGATGACCGGCACTCCCACGGAGGTGCCACTGCCCAGAAAAAGTACTTTCATCACCGATATTGGGGATTGATTTCCGGCGGCATTATGCCATAATAGACGAGCAACGGAAAGCAAATTATGCTCGCGCTTCTCAAGATTCGCAATCTTGCTTTGGTGGATGACCTGACGTGGGAACCTGGCCCCGGGTTCATGAGCATCACGGGCGAAACAGGCGCGGGCAAATCCGTCATCATGGAGGGCATCTCGCTGGCGCTCGGCGATCGGGCGGATAAGTCGGTGATTCGGGCCGGCGCCGATCAATGTTCTCTGGAAGCTGTCTTTTCCCTGCCGAATACGGATGCCATCAACCGCCGACTGGAAGAAGCGGGAGTGCCCCCCTGCGAACAGGGAGAGCTGCTCATACGCCGCGTGATCACCCCCGCCACGAACCGCCAGTTCATCAACAACTCGCCGGTCACGCTGAGCCTGCTGCGCCAACTCAGCAGCGGGCTGGTGGATATGCACCGCCCGGATTCCCCGCGGTCGCTCACCTCGCGTGAACGCCAGCTTGCTCTCCTGGATGCCTTTGCCGGCGCCGAGTCTCAAGTGAGCAGCTTCGAGACCGCCTACCGCGCCTGGCTGCAGGCCCGCCGCGCGCGGGTCGATCTCGAACAGAGCGAGGCCGCCAACGAGCGCGAGCTGGATTTTCTGCGCCACCAGATCGATGAAATTGAGCAAGCCGCTTTCACCCAAGAAGAGGTCGCCACGCTTGAGGAACACTGGCAGCGCGCCCACAATGCCTCGCGCCTGCAGGATGCCGCCTCGCCCATTCTTGCGCTGCTGGGCGGCGATGATCAGGCCGTGCTTCCCCGTCTGCAGCTGGCGGTGCGCCGTGCCCGTGAATTGGAACGGCTCGACCCCTCCTGCACGGCATGGCTCGCCCCCATGGCGGAGGCCGTCGAAAGCCTGGACGAGGTGTGCGCCCGCGTGCGCGACTATTTGGACTCGCTTTCCTGCGACCCGTCGGAAAGGGCTCAACTGGAGGAACGCGTGGCCTTGTTTGATACGCTGCGCCGGAAATATGGCAACGACTTTTCGGCCATTTGCGACCACCTGGAGTCGTGCCGCAGCAAGCTCTCAGGTCTGGAAAACCGGGAAGAACGCCTGTCCGAATTGCAGCGAGCGGAGGAAAAAGCTCATGGAAGCATGCTGAAAGCCGCCCAGCTCCTCTCGTCTAAGCGGAAAAAAGCCGCCCCGCTCCTTGAAAAAATTTTTTTGCAGCACGCCGGGCACTTGGGCTTCCGGCAAGCGCTCTTCAGCGTACAGCTCAACGCCCTGCCTGAACCGGGCCCGCGCGGCGCAGAGGAAGTGGAATTTCTCTTCGGCCCCAATCCGGGCGAACCGCTTAAACCGCTTCGACTCATCGCATCGGGCGGTGAATTGGCGCGCGTCATGCTCGCCCTCAAATCAGCCCTCGCCAAGCAGGATGATACGCCATTGCTCATCTTCGACGAGATCGACGCGAATGTGGGCGGAGAAATCGCCCGAGCTGTGGGGATGAAGATGCTCGAACTCGGCCACAGCCACCAGGTCATCGCCATCACTCATTTCCCACAGGTCGCCTCCCTCGCGTCTCGACATTTCCTCATCTCCAAGCAGGTCTCGGGCGGTCGCAGCATTTCCGCTCTCTCTGAAGTCAAAGACCGCGCCCGCGTCGCAGAGATTGTGCGCATGCTCGGCGCCTCCGGCCCCGCGGCGGTGGCTCATGCCCAGGACTTGTTGAACCCTCATGCCTCTGCCGCCGTGAAACGGTAGCCGCACCCCGTACACGCCGCCCGAGGCGCACGCATGAGAAAACCGCGTTCGCTTTCATAACGCCCCTCGTGGCTTCCCAAAAACACAAGAGCCACGAAGAACCTGCCGACGGGAGCTCCGTCCTGCACGGTCGCGCCCGGCTAATTTCCCAAATCACAAAACATCAATGATTTGGCCAGCTCTTTGCTTGCTCATCTCTTTTCAAAAGAGATGAGC
>CANQAD010000055.1 GCA_947588735.1 uncultured Akkermansia sp. | reverse complement strand
TGGTTTACGGATAAAGATTTCCATAACTATCTTGAAATAGAGAAGCAGGTGGAACGGAAGAAAAATAAAGAGTGGTTTCACGTGGATGCCGGAATTGCTCGTAACTTTTTTAATGATTTTGCCGACAGAAAATCGGGATATGATGGAAGGGATAAATCGGAGTATCAGCTTCGGAAGGAACAGAAAAGCGCTGTGAAGCAAACCGTGGAATACTTCAAAAGCGGAGGAACTGAATTTTTATGGAATGCCAAGCCTCGTTTCGGCAAGACGCTCACGACGTATGACCTCGTCCGGCAGATGAAATTTCGGAAGGTACTGGTGGTGACCAATCGCCCGAGTATAGCGCATTCCTGGGCGGATGATTTCAACAAATTTATCGGCTGGCGGGGGGAATTGTGCTTTGTGTCTGAGACCTTGGAAAAGCACAAGGGCGTGATGAATAGGGAAGTGTACATCCAAGAGCTTGATAAGCCGAGAGGCGCAAAAGACAAGGCTCCCGGCTTCATCGAGTTTGAATCTCTGCAGAACCTCAAAGGATCGTGCTATTTCGGCGGCGATTATTACAAACTGAAATGGCTATCGGAGCTGTCTTTTGATCTACTTGTTGTGGATGAAGCACACGAGGGCGTGGATACGTTTCGCACGGATCGAGCGTTTGACAAAATAAAGAGAAATCACACGCTCTACTTGTCCGGAACACCCTTCAAGGCGTTGGCAGAGGGTCGGTTCAGCGAGGAACAGATATTCAACTGGACGTATGCTGATGAGCAGGAGACCAAAGAGAAATGGAAGGGAGAATCTTTTAATCCCTACGAGGAGCTACCTCGGATGGCGATGTTTACCTATCGGTTATCGGATATGATCTCTGAGCGTCTTCAGCGGGGGGCAGAGATCTCAGAGGGGGAAACCGTGGACTATGCTTTTGATCTCAACGAATTTTTTTCTACGAGAGAAGACGGGAAGTTCAATCATGAAGCGGAGATTAAGAAATTTCTGCATGCCTTGGTGACACGGGAGAAATACCCGTTTTCGACTCCAGAGCTACGGGAGGAACTATCGCACACTCTTTGGCTTCTTGATCGCGTGGCATCCGCCAAAGCGTTGGCAAAGCTCCTGAAAGAGGATTCTGTGTTCTCGGAATATGAAATTGTGCTGGCTGCCGGCGATGGTCGCACAGAGGACGATGTGGACACACGAACGCAGAAAGCGTACGACAAAGTAAAACGGGCGATTCTTGACCATCCGAAGACAATCACATTAAGTGTCGGGCAACTGACGGTAGGCGTAACCATCCCGGAATGGAGTGGTGTGCTGATGCTCTGCAACATGAAAAGTCCGGCAGCTTATATGCAAGCGGCATTCCGTGCGCAGAACCCGTGTATGTTCACGCGAGCGGGAGCTGATGGAAAACCGGAATTTCTGCGAAAAGAAACGGCTTATGTTTTCGACTTTGACCCGGCGCGAACACTGATCATCTACGACGAGTTTGCCAACAACCTGAATCCGGACACAGCGTCAGGGCGAGGGAGCTCCAAAGACCGCGAGGATAAAATCAGGAAGTTGCTCAATTTCTTCCCGGTACTCGGCGAAGATGACGAAGGGCGGATGGTCGAACTCGATGCCGAGAAAGTGCTTTCCATACCGCGCCGTATTAAATGTGTGGAGGTCGTGCGTCGCGGCTTCATGTCGAACTTCCTCTTCCAAAACATCAGTAATATTTTCGGAGCGCCGGCAGCGGTGAGGGAAATCGTTGCGAAACTGTCTCCTGCTCACGAAGAATTCGGCACAAAAAAGAAGTCAGAAGCCCTCGACGATATTAAAAATGTACAACTCAATTCGGATGGCAGCGTGGAGCTCCCGACAGAAGTAATTATCGGACGCTCCAAGGAAATATTCGGTCCGAAGATTTACGAAGAATTGAATGATCAAATTAAGCCAAGTCTGGATGGGCTTCAGTGTGGTGAACGCGAGACTGAAGAGAAAACGAATGCCTTGATAGAGACTGTAAAGGATGCTGTTACTTCACGTATTATAGAACCCTTGGTTCAGGAAGAAGGACTCTCTAGGCTTGCCGGAAATCGAATTGAGCGACAGGTAACTCAAGAAATTAAACGAACTCTTGATACAGTTAAGGATGACTTTCTTCAGCAGCAAAAAACGGCTCAGGCAAACTTTAATCGTAGGAGGAAGGAGGCAGAATCAGAAGAAGAGCTTAATCAAGCCGAAAAAGAGTTCCAAGATACCATAGAAGAGGCTCAAACGAAATTTAAGGAAGGAATGCAGGAGGCTGTCCAAAAGATTATCAATGAGAAGCCGACGGAGGTCGTAGCGCGCATCGAGACTCGGAAGAAAGAGGAAGAAAAGAAAGCCGTAGAGGATTCTGTGCGTGACCATTTGCGCGGTTTCTGTCGGACGATACCCTCATTCCTGATGGCGTACGGGGACGAAAAGCTGACTCTTGCAAACCTCGATGACTACACCGAGGATGGTGTCTTCCTCGAAGTGACCGGAATTTCGGAGGATGATTTCCGTTTTCTTCGCGATGGAGGAGAGTACACGGATCCCGAAACAGGGGAACAAAAACACTTTGAGGGACATCTTTTTGACGAAACGGTATTCAATGACTCAGTGCAAGAGTTTCTCAAGAAGAAAAGGGAGTTAAGCAATTATTTTGACGAGAGTCACACGGAGGACATCTTTGACTACATTCCGCCGCAGAAGACGAACCAGATTTTTACACCTCGACGCGTGGTGAAGCAGATGGTTGATGCCTTGGAAGAGGAAAATCCCAGATGTTTTGACAATCCGGAACATACATTCGCGGACCTTTATATGAAGTCGGGTATGTACATTGCGGAGATTGTGAAACGACTTTTCCGCAGCAAGAAGATGAAGAAGCTCTACCCGGATGATAAAAAACGTATTAAACACATTTTGCAGAAGCAGGTTTATGGCATGGCTCCCACTCGTATCATCTTCCTTATCGCAACAAATTATATTCTCGGTTTTGATGAGCAAGTGAAGAACGAAACAAAGAACTTTGTCCAGGCAGATGCTGCAGCTGCGGCAAAAGAGGATGCTTTGGAGCAACTTGTCGAAAAATATTTTGGTTGATCAAAATAATGACTTTCTCGCAAGGAGTGGACGCATGAGGCGCGCCAAGTCATGACCTAGCCGACGAAAGAAAAGAGCAGCGTCTGATAGGACGAGACGCTAGGAATGAAGCCGGTTCGATCCGATGGCTGGGGGGAAACTTTAAATTTCTAGACAGCTCTCAGATCCATGGTGTGGGCACCGTATCAATGCCCTGATTCCGTCCGCATATCATGCAAGATTTTGCCTTTGTAGGTGAAGTACTTCGGACCTTGATAGGCGCCGGAAGTGTTTCTTTCCTCTGTGGGCATGAAGGTGCCGACAAAAGGCGAGAGCTTATAGATGCGTCCCTCGTATTCCACGGAATCATCCGAGGCGACTTTTACCTCAATCCCGGTTGGAGCAAACACGATGGTCTCACCAATCCCAATTCCAACCATGCTGAATTTAAAGCGTGGCTTGGGGTGTTTTCTTTCTTTTGGGGTTGCTTCATCGTCAGAAACGATCTCCTCAGGGATTTTTTCGCATGCAGGAGCAGGAGTAATGGGTTTGTTGTTTTCGTACTCGACCACTTTGGCGTCTTCAATGGTGTTGGCGATGTCGTAGAAAATATCGAGAGCAATTTTTGGCTCGATGTTGAAGAACTCCCTGTTTTGTCGAATACGTAGATCCGTCAGGCGATCGATGGTCTTGTGAACCACCTTCTCGACTTCTCCATATTTCTTGGTTTCAAGCGTAGCGAATATTTCGAAGGGCAGGGGAACAGCCGTGTTGTCCAGTTCCTTGGCACGTACATCAATCGCGCGCGCACTTTTCCCTATCTTGACCCAATCCTCGCGGAAACTCGGATTAGTAAGAATGTACACGTACCCTTTTTCGTTGTGGCTCATGGTAAAGGATTTTGTTGGACACAGGATACAATCTAGAGGATTTTATGTCAAATAATTTCGCCGTCCGGCTTTTGCCAATTCTCTTTTCTCGCTTGAACCATCATCGCTTCCCCGTTAGAATACCTGCCATGAGCATCCCGAAGTTAGGCAAGTTGGAGGAGATAAAAAATCTGCGCGAGGTGTGGACGCATGAGGCGCGCGAGTTCACAACGTGGTTGGCGCAAGAGGAGAATATGGCTTTGCTTGGAGAGGCATTGGATATTGACATTGCCGTGGAGGAGCAGGAAGCATCCGTGGGCGATTTTCGGGCGGACATTGTTGCCACCGAGGCGCGAAGCGGGCGACGGATTGTCATCGAAAATCAGCTGGAGGATACGAATCATGATCACCTGGGCAAGATCATCACTTACGCTTCCGGGAGAGATGCGGAGATTATCGTTTGGGTGGTGCGCCGCGCGCGGGAGGAACATCGCTCCGCCATCGAGTGGTTGAACAACCACACGGATGAGAACATCGGATTTTTCCTTTGTGAGGTAAAGCTCTGCCGCATCGGAGACTCCGCCATTGCTCCGAAGTTTGAGGTTGTCGAAAAGCCGAATGGTTGGATCAAGGAGCAGAGACGGACTGAAACCACAAGCGCCACCGGTCAACTCTACCTCGATTTCTGGACTGCGTTTAAGGAGACTGCTCAAGAAAATGCCGAGTTTAGTAGGGTTTTCCGCCTGCAAAAACCGCTGCCTCGTACGGGGTATGGAATGCATATTGGGGTTGGGACAAGCAGTATAGTGTGCTGTCTCAGCACCATGAAAAAGTACGTGCAAATCATGGTGTATGTGGACGGTAATCGGGAGTTGTACGAACGACTGAAGTCTCACAGCAAGGAGATTGACCGTGAAATGGGGGAGGTGCTTTCGTGGTATGAAATGAGCAGGGATGGAAGAGCGGAACTCGTGTTGCCCGGTGCTGATCCGACGGACAGGGAGCGCTGGCAGGAGTATTTTGCCTAGCTGATGGAGAAGGCTTTGCGGCTGCGCGCGGTGGTGCGAGTGGGGGCGAAAGTCCCCAACTTGATTGTACGTGAGGCATGACAATGAAACAGGAGTGAATATCCGTTTCTCAACGTGGGTAATATTTGCCCGCTAAATGGGTTGTTGAGGGTATCTTTCCCTCAAGTTCTTACATTTTGGCATCATATTAGTCCATTTATACAACTCGTAGCTATTGGTGCGGAAGAGTAGTTTTCTACTGCGCTTGGAAACGCCGCTGAATATCGCTATATGCAAAGGGTATCATCGTGGGCTTGCCGCGCGGGGTGCAGTAGGGGATTTCGCAGTGCAATAGATCGTGCAGCAGAGGTACGGGATCACGCAGCCACGCTGCCGTATCTTCCTCGCGTGCATATTGGTTGGCCAGACGAATGGCAAAAAGTTCGAAGGGATCACGGTTGCGTTTGGCACGGGTCTCGCCGGTGCTGAACGAGTTGATGAGTTCGGCGATGAATCCTTCCACCTCCTTCAGTGGCAGGAAGATTGGAATGGCTTCGACTCTCAGTGTTTTTTCCCCAAAAAGGGACACACGAAACCCCACTTGATTGAACAACGGTTGCAGTTCTATCACCAGCCCTACGTCGCGAGCATCAAGTTCCACCAGTGCCGGAGCAAGAAGCCGCTGCGAGGGAATAGCGCGCTTATTAGATTCCACCAAACGCTCGAAAAGGATACGTTCACGCGCGGCTTTCACATGTACCATCACCAAACCATCTGCATTTTCGAAAAGGGCGTATTGGTCGCGTAGCGTCCCCAGCAAGCGAAACCCAGGACATACGCCCCCCGTACTCGAAGAGAGTCTTTGCTTTTCGCTAGGGAGAGCGAGTTCGGGTTGCACTGGTTCAGTGATGAGCCTCAGCTTGTGAAGTGCGGGAGTCGCATCATGAGGTGTCGTCGATATCGGTTCGAGTTTGAGAATACGTGGAGGGCTCTGCGTGACAGGTGGGGGCAGAGGAGTACTAACTTCCTGAGCGTCAGAACGCTCCAGCGGTGGCATAGTGGATGATGGTTCGCTTTCTTCCTCGAGTTTTCCGCGTGCGTGTTCTGCCAGTGTTGCCGCAACTGCCTCGATGATAGTGGCGCAGAGTTCAGCCGGGCGCCGGAAACGCACCTCGCGTTTTGCCGGGTGAACATTCACATCTACCAAGGCAGGCTCCACTTCCAGGTACAGATAATAGGAGGGGTGCATACCAGTGGGAAATCCCCCATATCCGTCGCGCACGGCGCGCATCACCATCTTGTCTTCAATGGCGCGGCCATTCAGGAAAATGTATTGCTCACGACGATTACGGCGCGCCTCTGAGAGAGGAGAGAGGAAGCCTTGCACATGCACGCCAATGCCGTTGGTGGGACGGATGCGCAGCAAATCTTGCGCGGGGGTGAGACCATGCAGTTCTGCAATACGCTGGCGAAGGTCGCTGGTGGCCGCCACATCAAAGACGACCTCGCCATCGCGCAACAGAGTAAAGCGCAAATCTGGAAAAGCAAGGGCATGCAGACGCAACTGTTGTTCGGCGTGGCCTGCCTCAGTTTCGACACTCTTCAAAAACTTACGACGCACGGGGGTGTTGAAAAAGAGATCTCGCACTTCTACGCAAGTGCCAGGAGGACACCCCGCTGCGCGGATTTCTTGCTCTTTCCCACCGTCGCTAGTAATTTGCCAACCTTCAATATCTTCGTTACGGCGAGTGGTGATGCACATGTGTGATACCGAGGCGATGCTGGGAAGAGCCTCTCCGCGGAAGCCAAGCTGACGAATATCAAAAAGATCATCAAACGAAAGTAGTTTGCTGGTAGCATGCCTCTGCAGACAGAGTGCAAGATCTGCTCGGCTCATGCCTTTGCCGTTATCAATGACCTTGATGCAGGCAATACCCCCGCGAGTGATTTCTACACGGATGGCTGAGGCATCAGAATCAATGCTGTTTTCAACAAGCTCCTTTACGACAGAAGCGGGACGTTCCACTACTTCGCCGGCAGCCACTTGACTGGCAAGTACATCATCCATGCGCTGGATGGTTTGATCGGACTTGTCCTCCATAAGCTTGTTATTTTGATTTTGAGATGCGGCGCAAAACCATGGCCGTGCGTGGCAACAGATAGAGAGAAATGCATCCTTCCTCATCCGTTACGTGGTGGACGCCAGTATCTTGACGTCCCATGCCGCCGAAGTCTGGGGCATCAGAATCCAGTAATACTTCCCATTCACCTCGTGCGGGGGCGGGCAGGCGGTAGTTTGGCAGAGCCGTATTGCCATTCCAGTTGAAGATGAAAATTAGCCCAGCGCGCTCAAAAGCCAGCACGCAATTACGCTCATCCATATTTAATGGCTGTGCCGGGGCACTGCTCAGCAGCTCCGTTCCTTTGGCAAGTTGCAGCATCGCTGCATCAAATGCGTTGAGATAACGGTAGCGCAGCAGAGGGTTATCCACCAAACTCCACTGTCGACGGCAATATTGGTAGGAATTACCATTGCCTTCGCGTGGAAAATCAATCCACTCTGGGTGACCAAATTCATTGCCCATAAAGTTCAACCATCCTTCGCCGCCGGCAGCCAACGTGACGAGACGGATCATCTTATGCAGGGACATGCCACGGTCGATGATAAGACTGCTGCTCGTGCAATCCATGTGCGTGTACATTTCAGCATCCATCAGACGAAAAGCAATGGTTTTATCACCTACAAGGGCCTGGTCATGACTTTCGGCATAGGCTATATTTGGCTCACCGTAGCGGCGATTGGTAAGGGTGTACCACATATCGCCCACGCTCCATTCCTCATCCTTCTTTTCCTTAATAAGCTTTATCCAGTAATCCGGGAGCCCCATAGCAAGGCGGTGAGTGAACCCCAGCCCACCCTCGTCCACTGGCCGGCACATGCCTGGCATCCCGCTCATATCCTCTGCCACCAGTATGGCTCCCGGACGCACTCGTTGTGTCAAGGTAGTGGCAAGCTGCAGATAGGTGATAGCATCACTGTTTACCTGGTCGTCGTAGTAGCAGCTCAGATCGGTGAAAGGCTTGTGTCCGTGATGCAAATAAAGCATACTGGTGACGCCATCAAAGCGGAAGCCGTCAAAGTGGAATTCCTCCAGCCACCAGCGCAGGTTGCTGAGTAGAAAGATCTGGACTTCTTCTCGACCATAGTCAAAGAGGCAGCTATCCCAATCCGGGTGCATGGAGTCACGCTCGCCTGCGTGAAAGTATTGCCCCCCCGATCCATCGAAATTGTTGAGTCCTTCGGCCACATTCTTCACAGCGTGAGAGTGCACCACGTCCAACAGCACAGCCAGCCCCATGCCATGCGCAGTATCGATGAGCTCCTTGAGCTCCTCGGGTGTGCCGAAACGGCTGCTGGGCGCAAAGAATGAGGAAACATGATAGCCGAAAGAACCGTAGTAGGGGTGCTCCTGTACTGCCATGAGCTGCACAGTATTGTAGCCGAGCGCAGAAATGCGTGGGAGCACCTTTTTAGTAAACTCGGAAAAACCGTGCAACCGTGGTTCCTCTCCAGCCATTCCAACGTGTGCCTCATAGATGATGGGCTCGCGCACGCGCGCGGGCGCCCAGCGTTTGTTTTTCCATAGGTAGGGTTTCTCTGGCTCCCACACCACACCTGAATAATCAAAGCTCTGCGGATCTTGATGGGTGTAGCGGATCCACGCGGGTATGCGATCGTGGCGCTGTAAATCCGCTCCTAATACGTGCACTTTCACTCGGTCTCCATGATGTAGCGTATCTGCCGATAGTCGTACACTCCACATTCCCGTGCTGCTTGGAAACAGGGGAGTGGCTTCACGATCCCAATTATTGAAATCGCCAATGAGCCAGAGGCCTCGTGCACCGGGGGCCCACTCGGTATAAACCCATTCACCCGTGACGGCATCACGTACAATCCCCATGCGCTCATACCCGCGCGCGGCCTCTTCCAGACTCCCGTATTTGCGAGCAAAATCTTCCATTCGACTGTCGTAGAGCCGCAGCCTCATTTTGATGATCTGCTCGTAGGGCGTTAACCAGCTGTCCGCTAATACAAGCCCGGGTATGGGAGGCCTTCTCATGCAATCATTTTACTTGTACCGTTCGGCAATTTCAACCGTTTTCAAGCTTATTGGTCGCTTTTCTTTTTGCGCGGGCATCGTGCAGGGGCTGCCTTAACGCCCATTTTTGCTTTTGAAGAAGCTGCAGACTTGCGTTTCCTGGGTGTCAGCTCTTCTGCCTTGAACGTGATTGCTGAGCTCTGCGTATCCCTGCGCTCTACTTCTGAACATTGCCCGGGCAACAATTCTCCGCGCAACATGGCTTCTGCAATGGGATCTTCCAGCAGGGTTTCAATCGCCCGGCGTATCGGACGTGCACCATACTGCACATCACTGCCTTTTTCTACAATCATGCGAATAACTTCCGGGGCCAGGGTTAGACGTATCTGCTTGTCTGCAAGCCTGCGGATGAGCTTGTCGGTTTCCAGCTGCACAATGCGCTCCAAATCAGCCGTGGTGAGGCGTCGGAAGACAATGAGATCATCGAAGCGGTTGATAAACTCCGGACGAAATTGCTTTTTTGCAGCATCGGAGATACGCTCCTTCATGGACTCGTAATTGGCATCATCATGATCCGCAAAGTTGAATCCCATCTGCCCGCTGGAGTTGGCTAATGAAGCCCCCACATTAGAGGTGAGGATGATGATCGTGTTGCAGAAATTCACCTTATGCCCCATGGAATCCGTGAGACTCCCGTCCTCCAATATTTGCAACAGAAGATTCATCACATCCGGATGCGCCTTTTCAATTTCATCGAAAAGTACTACAGAATAAGGCCGACGACGAATTTTCTCGGTAAGTTGTCCGCCCTCATCGTGCCCTACATATCCGGGGGGCGAGCCGATGAGTCTGCTCGTGCTGAATTTTTCCATGTACTCGCTCATGTCCACTTGGATAAGAGCATCCTGCGTGCCAAACATCAACTCAGCCAAATTACGTGCCAAGTAGGTTTTTCCCACACCCGTTGGCCCCATGAAAAGAAAAGAACCAATGGGACGTTTCGGATCCTTGATATCTGCCCGGCTGCGACGCAGAGCTCGGGCAATGGCGGAGCAGGCTTGATCTTGCCCGATGACGCGGCTGCGCAGCTCGTTTTCCATATTGAGCAGCTTTTCAGCTTCCTTCTCCTCCATGCGTGCTAGGGGAATGTTAGTCCATTTCGACACCACGTACATGACATCTTCATCGGTTACTGTGGCGTAGTCATTTTGCATAGTTTGTTTCCACTCGGTGACCTTTTCGCGCAAGTCGGCGTCCAACGCATTGATACGATCGCGCAGGCTGGCCGCCAGCTCGAAGTTTTGTTCGTTCACAGCCCCTTGCTTCTCGTGGCGAAGCTCATTGAGTTCATTCTCGCGATCCTTGAGCTGCTGCGGACGCGTCATTCGCTCTACGCGTTTGTAGGATCCGGCTTCGTCTATCACATCAATCGCCTTGTCCGGCAGGAATCGCCCGGTCAGGTAGCGGTTGGAGAGTTGAACGGCTGCTTCTATTGCTTGTTGAGTGTAGTGGACATGATGGTGCTCTTCGTAGCGGCCTTGAAGTCCTCTAAGGATAAGCACCGTTTCAGCGAGCGAGGGTTCCCCCACCGACACCTGCTGAAATCGACGCTCGAAGGCTGCGTCTTTTTCCATATATTTGCGAAATTCTTCCAACGTGGTGGCGCCAATGGCTTGCAGTTCGCCGCGGGAGAGGGCCGGCTTGATGATGTTGGAGGCATCCATGCTGCCCTCAGCCGAGCCCGCGCCGATGAGTGTATGTACCTCGTCCACAAAGAGGATTACATTGCGCTCATGCAAGATTTCGTCCATCACCGCCTTGAGTCGCTCCTCAAATTGCCCGCGGTATTTGGTGCCTGCAACCATCATGGGAAGGTCCAGAGAGATAATGCGTTTGTCGATCAAAAACTCGGGTACATTATGCTTGGCTATAAGCTGGGCTAATCCCTCCACAATAGCGGTTTTGCCTACCCCGGCTTCTCCGAGCAGAATGGGATTGTTTTTTGTACGGCGGCACAAGATTTGAATGACACGTTCAATCTCGCGCTCCCGCCCGATCACTGGGTCAAGTTCACCCTTGAGAGCCCGCGCCGTCAGGTCTCGTCCATAAGTGAGCAGAGCCGATTGTCGTTTACGGTTCTGGGGGTTATTGCCGCTCCCCATGGTGCGCGGATCGGCATTGAACAGCGCACCGAAGCTATCCTCATCGTCCTCGTCTTCCTCTTCGTCATCGCCCTGGGATTCATCGGCGTTGGCCGGGGTATTGCTGGTTTTGGGCTGCATTTCTTCCACCGCTTTGCGGGCCTCTTCATAGTTGGCGCCGGCTTGCTCCAATGCGTGGTGGGCCATGCCATCTTCATCCTTCAGGATGGCGAGCAGCAGGTGTTCCGTGCCTACGTAGGTATGATTGAGTTCTGTTGCCTCCTGTCCGGCCATTTCAAGAATGCGCTTCACGCGCTGCGTGTAGGGCAGCGATCCGGTGGAGTTCACATCTGCCGTGCCGGGGATAAGAGATTTTTCAATAACATCAATGAGAGCGGGGATATTCACTCCCTTGCGGCTGAGTATTGGAATCGCAAACCCCTGCCCGAGTTTCAGCAGACCCAGTAGTACGTGTTCTGCGCCGATGTAATTGTGGTGAAAGCGCAAAGCCTCACGGCGAGCGAGGTTGATCACTTGCTGGGCTCTCGGTGTAAAATTGTTCATAAAAGTCAGTTTTTGGTTGAAATGTAGTTGATTTGAAGCTGTTGGGTGACGAGTCGGTGCAGCACCGCTCCTCGGCGAGCATCTGCATTTGTCGGCAGACCATCCTCTGCCGGATAAAGCATCATGTATCCGCTCTGGGTTTCGGCGTGCGCGCGCGCGAGCTGAGCGTTCAGGTGCATCGGGGTGCAGTTAGCGTGTAGTTTCTGCAGTATTATACCCAAGCGCAGGATGGAAAAAATGCCGGGGAGCTCATCCTCACTGACGGGAGCTGCACTTCGCATGGCTTCCAGCGCATGACAGAGCCGCTCCTCCCAAGCTGAACCAAGGCGCTTCTGAGTGAGCAGCTTTTTGCGCTTTTTGTTTTCCAGCGAACAAATCTTCTTAATGGTTTGCCTCAATTGAGAAAGGTCTCCGGTAAGTGAAGTTTTCCCGTATGCCGGCATATTATCGATTCGAAAGACGTCCGCAACTGATTTCTCCGTTACTCCGAAAGCAGGACGCATCTGCATGCCTGCGTCGCAAACAATCTCGCGCACGCTCTCGAGATCCCCCGTCTGTGCCAATGCAGGCAAGTTTACCCACCAAGCGATGCCCAGACCATCCCCGCTCCTGAGAGGGTCGGACATTAGATATTGGAATTCATCATCCCAGGCCAGGCCAACGGGTAAGATGCATGCGAGCTCATCGCGCAGGATGCCGGCCACGCCAAGCGCCGAGGTGATACTTTTTCTACCGATGCCGCGAGGCAAAAAATGCTCCAGTAGCAAGTGTTCCTCTCCATTGATGACACCGATGTGACTTTGCCAATGATCCAGCAGGACATACCTATGTTTTTCGTCTCCTGGAGGCAACGTTGGCATTAGTTCCCGTTGCACGAGCAGGAGCCTTTCAGATTCGTTCAATTCAGTCAGCGGTAGGAACAGTCGATGTTTAAACTGTCTTTGTCTTCCAAGGACACGCCGCAGGAGATCCGCCACTTCCTCGAGCTGGTCAGCGGCTGCCCAATGGGGAAATGAGTAATCTGCCAAATTCAGTGCAACGATTGCCTGAGTGCCAAACAGGACATCCCCTCCGGCCAAAGCCTTCATGAGTGGGTTCTCATATTGTGCCACTGTCTGTATGTTCCATTCCTTCATTTACTTGCTGAGTTCCTTGATGCGGTCACGCAGACGGGCTGCCTCCTCATAATCTTCCCTTTCCACAGCGTCGTGCATCTGCTCTTCTAACTCTTCACGGTTCCCCTCGTTTATCTCTCCTCGTTGTACAGTAGGAGAGGAGTGGGCATCAGTGCCTTGTTCGTGCAGCAGTTCCCGGAAGGTTTCGTAGCAGCCAGGGCATCCCAACAGGTGAGTCTTCTTGTATTCCGCTGACGTGTAACCACAGCGCGGGCATGCTCTTGCAAACGCACTGGACCTGTAGTCCGTCGCCTGATCCCCAGATCGGTTGCACAGCGAGAATAAATGGTTTGGCAAATGCGTTAAATCCTCCGCGTCATCCTCCCCACCGTGTAAAATGCGGCTGATCAGCCGTTCGATATGCCCACTGAGTTCCTTCGGGAAAAATTGTCCGGCAATCGACAGTTGCTGCGGATCAAAAATTCCCTCTCTCTTTGCACATTCTTGGCACAGGGCGACATCTCTGAGTTTCCCGTCCGCTATTTGCGTCAGAAACACAGTCGCCGGTTTCCCACATATTTGACACCGTTTCACTCTCCCCGTACTTTATCACACATCCCGATTCTTTCCCAAAACAAAGCGCGTCATTTTCTCTTTTCCACGATTCTCCGTTCTTTTCACAAAAAATAGGTCTGTCCGTTTGAATCTGTCTTGCAATTTGGGGACAACTGGGTTACACTGTGCCTGCACGACGTTACTGTACTTATGAACGACATCATTACGACAGCCTGTAAGTTCGTCACGTCATCGATTGGTCGCAAAATTCTGGTTGCGCTCACCGGTGCGTGTCTATTGCTCTTTCTGGTAGCCCATCTGGCCGGCAACATGACCATCTACGGAGGATGTGCCGGATGCGGCGGAAAATCCTGGATTGACTACTATGCGATGGGTTTGCACAGCATGCCGGCATGGCTTCTCTGGGCGATTCGTCTGGGTCTGGTGGCCGTCTTTGCCATTCACGTGCTGCTGGCTCTCGTGCTGAAGTATGAGAACTACAATGCCCGCACGCACTACCAGAAGGAGGGCACGCTGAAGGCTACTCTCTCCTCTCGCACGATGGTGATCACCGGGGTGATGATCTTGGCGTTTCTCCTCCTCCACCTCTGGCAGCTCACTCTCAACGGCGACCCCGCCAACTGCTATGAGCACGTTGTGCGTGGCTTCCAAAACCCGGTGTGCAGCGCGGCCTACATCATTGCCATTTGCTGCTTGTTCATGCACGTCCGCCACGGTGTGCAGTCTGTGATGCAGACCCTCGGTCTGGGTACGCGCAAGGTGCGTCCGCTCTACAATATATTGGCAGTGCTCTTCGCGCTCGTGGTGTGCGTCGGCTTCATTTCCATTCCGCTCGCCGTTCTGACCGGCATCCTTCACTAAACCCCTCACCCTCTCTCTTGACATGAAAGACATCAAGTTCCCGGAAAGCGACTACATGCCCGATTCCTGCATCCCGGACGGGCCTATCGAGCAGAAGTGGACCAAGTATAAGCGGGAAGCCAAGCTCATCAACCCTAACAACCGCCGCAAGTACACGGTGCTCATCGTCGGCAGCGGTCTCGCCGGCGGTTCCGCCGCCGCTACGCTGGCTGAACTGGGGTACAACGTGAAGTGCTTCTGCTACCAGGATTCCCCCCGTCGTGCCCACTCCATCGCCGCCCAGGGTGGCATCAATGCTGCGCACAATTACCAGAACGACGGCGACTCTGTCTATCGCCTTTTCTACGATACCGTGAAAGGCGGCGACTTCCGCGCCCGTGAGGCCAATGTCTACCGTCTCGCCGAGGTTTCCTGCGACATCATCAACCAGTGCGTCGCCCAGGGTGTGCCGTTCGGACGCGAGTACGGCGGTCTCTTGGACAACCGCTCTTTCGGCGGGGCGCAGCTCAAGCGCACCTTCTACAGCCGCGGGCAGACCGGACAGCAGTTGCTGTTGGGCTGCTACCAGGCCATGGAGAAGGAAATCGGCAAGGGGCACATCGAGATGCACCCGCGCACGGAGATGATGGACCTGGTGGTCGTGGACGGTCATGCAAAAGGCATTGTGGTGCGCGATCTGGTGACCGGCGAAATCAAGAGCTATGCGGGCGACACGGTGCTGCTGGCTACCGGTGGTTACGGGCGTGTGTTCTTCCTCTCCACCAACGCGATGGGCTGCAACGTGGGCGCGGCCTGCGCCTGCTGGAAGAAGGGCGCTTACTTCGCCAACCCCTGCTTCACGCAGATTCACCCCACCTGCATTCCGGTGAAGGGCGATTACCAGAGCAAGCTCACCCTCATGTCCGAATCTCTCCGCAACGATGGTCGCATTTGGGTGCCCAAGAGCAAGGAGACGGCCGAAAAAATCCGCAAGGGTGAGATGAAGGCCTCCGATGTGCCGGAGAGTGAGCGCGACTACTATCTGGAGCGCAAGTATCCCTCTTTCGGCAACCTTGCTCCGCGCGACATTTCCTCCCGCGCCGCCAAGGAAGCTTGTGATGACGGTCGCGGTGTGGCGACCACCGGGCGCGGCGTGTTCCTCGACTTCAAGGATTCCATCGCCCGCATGGGCAAGGAGTGGATCGATGGTCAGTA
>CANQAD010000054.1 GCA_947588735.1 uncultured Akkermansia sp. | reverse complement strand
ATTCGCCCAAAAATCGCCAACTCCTGCCCTCATCATGCTTCCCGCCCATGAATTACATTTTCTTGGGACGGGTGTGAAGCGTGTCCCAAGAAAATATTCTCCGGGATCATTGAACCCCATTTTGCATGCGTTTTCCACGGACAAAAGAAGGAAGCCAGCCCGCAAGGGTGAAAACTGCCGACGGCTGCAAGGCAGTTTGGCCAAAAGCGTAGCTTTTGCCCCGAAGGGGTGAGGAGTCGTGGGGCGACTCCGAAGCAAGCGCCGATGGGGCGGCGCTGAGTCAACCCGACATAGCATCACTCCGGACGCTTCCCCTTGATCATCGCATCTCGACTTCGAAAATTCCGCTTCGCTTTTACTGCGCACCCCGCGCATAGCGCGCGTTCTTCTCAAATCGTCATTCGTAACTCGAAAATCGAAAATAATCAACGCTTTGCGTTGAACAATGCGCCGTTAACAACTTATTGGGATTGCTTTTTCTTGGGACAAATGTGTGGCAAGAAGACACAACTTTTTGATGCACATATGCGCGATTCACACCTCAATGTTGTGGAACAACTTGAGATTGGCCACATATTCGTCAGCCGTGTGAGGAGAGGTGCGTGGCGTGCGGAAAGCATCACGTGTGTAGCGCAAGCGAAAACGATTGGACAACGGGTGGTCTTCCCAACCGATCGTATAGACTGGGAAGATTTTCTGAAGCTGTCGCCACAGCGCCTTACCGCCACCGAACATGAAGAGCACATCAAAGGGTCCGTCATTATAGATGGCATCCTCCTCCAGCTGTTTGCGCACACTCAATTTCGCGTCTGCCAAAACAATGTGGCGCACGCCGTCTGTCTTGCTCCAGAAAGTTTTCTGATCGGTAGGGCAAATAACGACGACCTGCGCATCCGGGCGGCAGTTGCTCAGCGCACGCACAGCGGGGGCTAATGCGCGTGCTTCGCCAATATTGTCGGGACTTACGACAATCATGCGAAATGGCAGGCGAGTGTGCTGGCGCACAACAGCGCGGGTGTCTTCATCCATTTCCGGAGCGATATTTTGGGTCGTCTTCCAACGGTGGTGCATCCACAACCCGTCTAGTATATGCTCATTTTGGCATTTTTCGAGCGCAATGTTTACCTGCATGGTGATATCCGGAAGGCTTTCACAGCCTTCCGGCAGTTGAATCTCGCGTCCCAACACGGTATCCCAATGCCCCAGGGAGGTGTTGCGCGTGAATACGGAAAACAGATGCCCCTTGCCCTTACAACGCTTGTAGATAATGGCAGGCAGGGGAGTTACGCCCGTCACCTTTCCAAAATAGGGCAAGTAAATGCCTTCAGCTGTAAATTGATCGCTCAGCACGCCCAGCAATCCCCCCCCATGCGCCAGCTTGAGCACTTCCCGCAGGCCGTCTTCCTTGCTGTACATCTCGCAGCCATGACGAGTGCGCGACTTGTAGATGAAGTCCTCCAGCAGCGGGTTGGAGAGGCGCCGGTACATGGAGGCAAAGCGTGGCACGCGATGGAAGAGCGGACGGATACGTGCCAGGGCCTCCCAGTTGCCAGCGTGCGGAATGCATGAAACAACCGTGTGCCCGCCTGAACCGCATTTTTCAAAGATATCCGCCCCTTCTACATGGATAAAGCGCTTAAACTCGCGCTCCTTCATGAGACCTGTCTTCATGGAGCAGGCCATATTCATCGTGGTGCGTACTATATTGCGGCGCACCATAGAACTAAGTTTGCCTGCCCGAAGAGAGGGGTCGATAACAATCCGCAGATTACGTGCCACCACGCGTCGACGGCGTCCGGCGCATACCCATACCAGATAACCCATTGCCCGTCCGGCCAAAGCAATCGCCCGCACATCTGTCATCTTGATCAAGATACATACAAACTTGTACAGGTAGAACGAGATGTATTGGAAGAGCCTCGCCTGCTTCTTCTGATCTTCGCTTGTTGACATCGCCTTGGTCTAGAGATCTGAATTTCGAAGGGGGATAAGCCTCATGCGGCCTTCCATTCCATTGCGGCCTCGAGTGAACTCCGGATAGTAACCGTGCTGTTGAATCAGGGATACGAATTCGGCGTAACTTTGCATGAGCGTATGCAGAGCCGGCCGCAGCATCTCCATGTAGCGTTGCGGCAATCCAACCTGGCCAATTTTCCCGCCACGCGGCAGAGAATTGAGCAGCGGCTCCCCTCCCCGAAGGTCCGCGCGCAGGCGTGCTGTGCCGTTCATACGCTCGCGCACGAAACTCAGGTTTACAGCGGTAGTTTGGTGCAAGTGGGTGCTCAGCACACGGTCAATGATGAGCTCCGCATAGCCATCGTGCAAGCGTACCGCCAGGCCGTGTTCGTGTGCAATGAGGGAAAAAATACCGCCTTGACGCATGCGGCAGGTATCGCGCAGGTAACGGTTTATTTCACTTTCACTGAAGACAACTTCCGTTCCTCTCGCATTTTTGAGGGCAAGTGTCAAATCCTTTGGGTTGCCGCGATCCTCGTAGCCCGCTATGTCGCTCAAATCCTGCGGCAGCCACATTCTCACTATGGCATATGCCATGCCTCCCGTGAACATAATGAAGATAAGCGTTGCCGAAATCGACCACATATTGAGGTTCGCCCACACATCATGGAGGCCGTCTCTCTGTAACGGTTCTGCACCAAGTGGTTCTTCTTCTTCTGCGTTAAAATCATGCATCACTTCCCCATCGTTTTCCGGGTGTAAAAGGCTGCCCCATGGGGAATCGCGTTCTCCTGACCGGCGCGCTCTGGTGCGGCGTTTGTTTTTCAGCATGACTGCGGCCATTATACCACGCGACTTTTGGATGAAAAGCGAAAAAAACTTGTTTGTTTTGTCGTAACATCAAAATAGTGTGGCGCCGGGCATATCGCGCTACAGAAAAACGAAAAAAAGACTTTTCATGCGTGGATTGCGGAGTATAATTCGTGCGTCTGACTGCCACGGGCGGTGAGCCAGTGGTGGAAACCCCAGACCGGCTTTACGAACTATGACAGAATACACCACACGCGTGCTGAACGCAGTACGCAGCAAAAACGCGCATGAGCCTGAATTCTTGCAGGCTGTGCAGGAAGTCATCTCCACGATCGAGCCGGTTCTCTCCGCCAGGAAAAAATACGAAGAGAACTGCATTTTGGAGAGGATTACAGAACCCGAACGCACCATTATCTTCCGTGTGCCGTGGACTGATGATGCCGGGCATATCCATATCAACCGCGGTTTCCGCGTCGAGTTTAACAGCGCCATCGGGCCTTATAAGGGAGGTTTGCGCTTCCATCCTTCCGTGAACCTTGGCATCCTGAAATTCCTGGGCTTTGAACAGGTCTTCAAGAACTCCCTTACCACGCTCGCTATGGGCGGTGGCAAGGGCGGTTCCGACTTTGACCCGAAGGGCAAGAGCGATGCAGAGGTGATGCGCTTCTGCCAAAGCTTCATGACCGAGCTGCAGCGTCACATCGGCGCGGACACGGATGTACCGGCCGGCGACATCGGCGTGGGCGGTCGCGAGATCGGCTACTTGTTCGGGCAGTATAAACGCCTGCGTAACGAGTTCACCGGCGTGCTCACGGGCAAAGCTCTCAACTGGGGAGGTTCGCTCATCCGCCCGGAGGCCACGGGTTACGGCTGCGTCTATTTTGCGCAGAACATGCTGGCCACACGCGGCGACGATGTGTCGGGCAAAGTGTGCACGGTGTCCGGCTCAGGCAACGTGGCGCAGTACTTGGTGGAGAAGTTGAACCAGCTCGGCGCCAAGGTCGTCACCATGTCCGATTCCAATGGTACGATCTACGACCCGGCTGGAATTGACGCTGAGAAACTCGCATGGGTGATGGAGCTCAAGAATGTGCGCCGTGGCCGCATCAAGGAGTACGCCGCTAAGTTCTCCGGTTCCAAATACATGGAGGGCCAGCGCCCTTGGAGCATCCCCTGCGATTGCGCTTTCCCCTGCGCCACGCAGAATGAGATCAATGGTGCGGAGGCCGCCACGCTCGTGAAGAACGGGTGCAAGCTTGTGGCTGAGGGCGCCAATATGCCCACCGATTTGGATGGCATCAGCGTGTACCTTGATTCCAAGATTCTCTACGGGCCGGCCAAGGCTGCCAATGCAGGCGGCGTGGCTGTTTCAGGCCTTGAGATGGCTCAGAACAGTCAGCGGCTTAATTGGACCCGCGAACAGGTGGACGCCAAGCTCTTCGATATCATGAAGAATATCCACCAAAATGCGTACGATCATGCGCGCGAATACAGCAAGGACTGCACGGCCGAGTTCACCAACTACGTGGCCGGCGCCAATATCGCCGGTTTCGTAAAAGTGGCGGATGCCATGATCGATCAAGGTCTCGTGTAAGTGCCTCTAACATGCTTCCACACTGCCCGGCTTGGCAACAGGTCGGGCGGTTTTTTTTGCGGGTCAACGGCATATTTGTCCCAAGAAAAAGCAATCCCCTATAAGTAGTTAACGGCGTATTGTTCAACGCAAAACGTTGATTATTTTCGATTTACGAATGACGATTTACGAATGACGATTTGGGAAGTTAGCGAGCCGGAGGCTCGGGAAATGCGGAGCGTGAGCGACGGGGAAGGGTAGAATCGCGCGCATGACTTGTTAGAAAGCTCCGCCCCTCCACCGACCTTTCTCACCATTGACCACCCACGATTTCACCCATCGCCGCCGCTGAAGCGTTGCAACTCAGCGAGCTATGCTCGCCGAACTTTCCAAATCGTAATTCGAAAATCGTCAATCGAAAATCACTTAATGCCGCAGCGACGGAGAAGCGCCTCGGGGTCGGGATCGCGGTGCATGAAGTCGCGGAAGAGTTCGGCAGCGGGGCGTGCGTTGCCCTGCGAGAGAATGCAGCGGCGGAAGTCGCGTCCGGTCCCGGTGTTGAAGATGCCCTCTTTCGCGAATCGTGAGAAAGCGTCCGCTTCCAGCATCTCGGCCCATTTGTAGGAATAGTAGCCGGCTTCGTAACCGCCGTCAAAAATGTGCGTAAAGGCACGCAGCATGGTCTTGCCCTCGCGCGAGAGCGGCACGCGGTAGTCCGCCAGAATTTCGCGATCCACTTCTTCGACAGGTCGGTTGAGGTAGCGGTTCGTGTGGGTGTGCAGTTCCAGGTCGAGCTTGGCAAAGCTGAGTTGACGCATGAAGGCGGAGGCGGCGCCGTAGATACGGGCGTCCAGCATCTTGCGGGTGAGATCCGGCGGCAAGGGAGCGCCTGTTTCGACGTGGGAAGAGATACGCTCCAGAGCTTCCGGCTCCCAAGTCCAGTTTTCGTTGATTTGGCTGGGCAGCTCCACGAAGTCCCACGCCACATTGCAGCCCGCCAGCGCGCGCACCGGCACGTCGCTGAGCGCCTGGTGCAGCAAGTGGCCGAATTCGTGGAAAATGGTTTCAACCTCATCGTGATTGAGTAAGGCTGGCTTGTCACCAACGGGGCGGCTCAGATTACCGCACATGAGCGCCACATGCGGTACGCGTCCTTTTCCGTTTGACGGCGGACAGCCGCAGCTCAGACATTCCATCCACGCCCCGGCACGCTTGGTTTCGCGCGGGTGCCAATCGGTGTAGAACACGCCTAGAAGCTCCTCGCTCTGCGCATCGCGTATCTCGAAATAAAGTACATCCGGGTGCCAGACTTCGACCCTTCCCATTGGCACGCTTTCTCCTGCTTTCGGACAGCAGGTGGGGCGTTCCGAAATGCGGATGCCGTAGAGGCCTTCATAGATGGAAAACATGCCTCGCAGCACGTGCGGCATGGGAAAGTAGGGACGCAGTTGCTCCGCATCGAAATCGTAGAGCTCACGGCGGCGTTTTTCTTTCCAGTAGCTCACATCCCACGGGTTGAGGGTGGGCAGGCTATGACCCGTTTTTTGTTCTGCGTAGAGACGCAGCGTTTCCATCTCTTCCCGGTAGGCGGGCTTGACTTCATCATGCAGGCGGTCGATAAAGGCCAGGGCCCTGCTGCCGTTGCCGGCCATGCGGCGCGAGGTGGCGCAGTCGGAGAATGTGGCAAACCCCAGCAGCCTGGCCTTTTGCTCGCGAAGGCGCAGAATGTCATGGATAAGCGACTCGGTGTCAAACTTCCCGGCGCCGCGCGTTTGAAGCCCCTCCCAGATGCGGCGGCGCAACCCTTCATTCTCCGCGTAGGCAAGCACCGGCTGCACGGAAGGAAATTGCAGGGTAAAACGCCACGCCGGCCTCTGCTCACTGCCGTGGCTTTTGGCGCGCGCATCCTGCTGTGCTGCTTTCAGAGCGGACTCCGGCAAGCCCGCCACCTCCTCCGGGTCGCTGGTCACGTATTCCCAAGCGTTGGTGGAGTCCAGAACACGTTCGCCAAACTCTCGGCAAAGGCGCGCCAGTTCGGTAGTCAACTCGCTCACTTTGCTCTTATCCTCGGCATTCAATTCAGCTCCGTTTTCCCGGAATGTGGTCAGGGTTTCGGAAATGTAGCGTTGTTGCACGGCGGAGAGCTGTTTGGCCCAGGGCTGAGCCGCCGCCTTTTTCAGCACGAGGTACAGAGGTTCGTTGAGCAGGACATCCATGCCGTGTGCCACTACTTCCGGGGTGAGCTCTGCTATGACCTCGCGCAGTTCCGGGCTGTCCATCACGCTTTGCAAGTGAGTGAGGCGCAGCCAACCGCGGCTCAGCTCCGCATCGCTCTGCTCCAGCGCAGCATAGGTGTTCTCATAGGTGGGTTCTTTTATGCCGCATATTTCTTCCACCCTCTTTTTTGCCCTTTCAATGGCTTCTCGTATTTGCTCCCGAGCGCTTCCTGCCGTCAGCTTGCTCCAGGCAATCTCTTGCGTCTCCTCCAGATATTCTTCTCTGTCCTGCATGTCGCTCACCATTTTACCACGTGCGTCAAGCCATGCCAAGATGCCTTCAGGGCAACCGCATTAGGAAATGCGGTTGCTATTTACGATTGACGAGATACGAATTACGATTTGGAATTCAGCGCGCCGGTGGCGCGGGAAATGCAAAGCGAATGCTTTGGCGGAGGGTAAAACATGGCGGGATGTTGGTGAGAAAGGTTAGAGAAGGAGGCGAAGCCGGGAACCAGGCTTTGCCAAATCGTCATTCGTAAATCGTCATTCGTAAATAATCAAAGCTTTGCATTGAACGATGCGCCGTTAACAACTTATTGGGGATTGCTCTTTCTTGGGACAAACGTGGCGTTTGCCCCGCTGATCAGATATTTCTCCTTGACGATATCGCGAAAAAGATATAAATTAGACCCTGAAAGGGAGTTATATGGAAGATCTGAAACTTAACATCAAATTATGGCTCAAGGCAAACAAGCACGATTATGCATGGTTGGCGCAGCGTTGCTACGTGACTGAGACTACCGTGCGCAACTGGATGGCGAAGAAACCGATACCCAAGGCAAAAGCGCATATCATCCGCGAACTGATCGCTCAGAGTCCGGTGACGATGCCGGCCTTGTCCCCCATTGACGTGAAACTTCAGACGCATGTGACGATAAGACTCGACAGGAGTGTAACGAAACATTTGGAAGACAAGGCGTTTGCCCAGGGGTTGACACTGGAGGAGTTTCTCTCGAAGACGTTGTCGGATTTGAGTTCAGAATAGAAGAGGGCGATGCGGTACTCAACCGGGCGTAGGTGATGCAAACTACTTCGGTGATTGATTTGCCTCCCGGGACCCATGTCGGGGAGCGTTACAAGTTGCTCAAGGCAATTGGGCAGGGGGGATTTGGCATTACTTACACCGGCTGGGATGAGGTCCTGCGCTGTCGAGTCGCCGTCAAGGAGTGTTTCCCGCAAGGAATATGCGTTCGCGATGCCAGTACTGGTGCAGTTATGCCGGCGCGGGAAAGCTATGAGCCGTGCTACATGAAGGCCTTGGAATACATGCGCCGAGAGGTGCGTACCCTCCAGGGTTTGAACCATGATGGTGTTGTCCGTTTCAAGGATGTCTTTTGGGGAAACGGTAGCGTTTTCTGTGTGATGCCCTGGTTGCCAGGCGGTACGCTGCGTGATGTGATCATGACCCGCCGTACCGAGGTCGCTCCGGAGCAGAGCATGGCGTGGTTGCGTGCCATCTTGGATGCATTGCGCTACTTGCACGAGCGAAGCATTACCCACAGGGATATCAAGCCGACCAACATCATGTTTGATGAAAAGCAAAATCCTGTGATCATTGATTTTGGCGCAGCTCTCAATCGCTCCGAGCGCACCGGTACAACCACGACATCTCAAGGTGCCTTTTCGCGCAATTATGCTGCTCCTGAACAAATCACGGGCAAAGGACATGTCGGGCCGTGGACGGATTTATACTCCTTGGCCGTCACATGGTACGAATTACTCACCGGCATCCCTCCGGAAGCTGCCGATGCTCGCCTTGTTCAGGATGATATGAAGAGTCTGGCGAAGCGGGCGCCTGAGATCGGATATCCGACCGAGGCTCTTGCCTTGTTAGATTGCAACATGTCACTGCGCGCCTGCAATCGTTGTCAGAGTGTGGATCAATATCTGCAGTGCTGGGAGGACGGGATGCTGCCGAGGTTGGAAAATCTGGCGAAGAGACGCCGCAGGATGCTCGTGTTGACGAGCGCTTTTATCCTGTCCGGATTGGGCGGACTCTACGGGGCATATTCTGCATTTCGTGGCGGCGCTTCTGTGAACTCCTTTGAACAGGGTGGTCGAGAGGCTTTGACTCAGTACGTAGAGGAGCAGATTCATGCTCAGGATTTCAGAAATCTATGCGACGAATACTTGAAAAAGTGTTCCAAACTGAAGGAACAACACGCCCAAACCATCCAGAATATGGTGAATCACTATTCCGCCGCGATTGAACGTGTGGAGGACGAAGAAACTGGCGAAAAATTGTCCATTGCCTTGCATGATGAAAGTCGAAAAATTTTACAGCGCTTCAGTGGCGATTTCAATCAATTGAGGAGGGACTTCCTCAACGCTCGATCGACTTATAGCATTTCCAGAATTGATATCTCAGCGAAAGTAAGGCCGCGTAATTCAAGGGAGGAAATGATGATGCCCGGCGTTTGCGAAGAGATTGCTCAGGACTTTTCTCAATATGAAAGCAAGTTTCTGATGTCATCAAGCGATGGACACGACGCTAATCTGCTTCTCATGGAATCAGAGAAGCTTGAAGAAAAAATAGCGGAAAAGAACGATATCCTTCGCAAAAGAAAGTCCCGGGTTGAACGCAGGTAAAGGGTCAATAGCACATCGTTCAACGCAAAGCGTTGATGATTTACGAATTACGATTTACGATTGACGATTTGCAAAAGCTAGCGAGCCGGAGGATCGGGAAATGCGGAGCATGAGCGACGGGGGAGGGTGGAACTGCGCGCAGGACTGGTTAGAAAGCTCCTCCCCTTCGCTAAGCTTTCTCACCATTGACCACCCACGATTTCACCCATCGCCGCCGCTGAAGCGTTGCTGCTCCGCGAGCTACGCTCGTCGAACTTTCCAAATCGTCAATCGAAAATCCACCTGTGTTTCAGCTCCTCTTCTCCACCGACCTTTCTCACCATTGACCACCCACGATTTCACCCATCGCCGCCGCTGAAGCGTTGCTGCTCCGCGAGCTTCGCTCGCCGAACTTTCCAAATCGTCAATCGTAACTCGAAAATCGAAAATGGTCCCCGTCTTTTCAAATGCGGTTGCCTTGGTTGCCCCGGTTGCAATTCCGCTTATCCTGGCAGGCGGCACAGGTGCAGGTTTCCGGGTGGGACTCCCAGCCAAAGGGTTCAAACTCCGCCTTAGCTTCAGGATCGGCCCAGCTTGGGCGGCGACACGCATAAATAATCAATGGTATGCCGACAAAGATGACTGCGCCGATAAGGAGAACACCCACATACATGGCCGGCGATCCCACGGGAATCTGACTCGGCGGGATAAAGCTGAAGCAGAACGCCAACAAACTGCCCAGCAATCCCAGCCCTGCTACCACCCACATGCCGAACTTCCCACCCGGGATACGGAATGAGCGCGGCGTGTTTGGCTCCTTGTGTCGCAGATAGATGGCCGCAGCAAACATCAGCATGTACATGATGAGATACAGAATAATGGTGAGCTGCGAGATGATTTGGTACGCTGTCTGCACACTGGGCAAAATCACGAAGAAAGCAGAAAGCAAGGTAACGATGATACCCTGAATGATGAGAATGCTCATCTGCACACCATTGCGGTTTGTGCGCTGCATCAAACGCGGCAGATAACCAGCGCGTCCTACCTCAAGCAAGCCTTTGGACGGTCCGCCCACCCAGGCTACCACTTGCGCCAGTACTCCAAAGGTAAGACATACGGCGATGACACTGCCGAGCCACTTCACGCCAAAGAACTCAAAAAGTCGGTCATAGGCAACCAACAAGCTTTGCACCAAGTTAATCTGACTCTTCGGGATGATAAAGCCAATAGCCAAGGTGCCGAAAATAAAAATAAGTACCGTGATAACCGAAGCAATGCCGATGGCCAGCGGATAGTTTTCCCCGGGATTACGAACGTCCTTCACATGCACGGCGCTCATCTCCATGCCCGCATAAAAGAGAAAAATACTCGCTGCCAGCACAATATTGTCAAAGTTCGTCAGGTCCGGGAAAAACTTCCCGGGTGACATATCAATGTCAATGCGGTTGTCCATCGCCCAGTATATCATACCCAGCAGCACCAGAACTGCTGCCGGCAACACTGTCCCCAAGAGTGTTCCCCACTTGGTGATGCTCCCGCTCGTTCGCATGCCGCGCAGGTTGAGCAGCGTGGCCAACCAATACACAATGAGCACCATGGCCAGCACATATACACTGTTGGCTGACACGGCTTCATCCCAACGCTGATTAGTACCGATGAAGGCAATGGATACAGCGGCAAATGTCAGAACTGTGGGAAACCAAATCGTGCTTTCTATCCATTGTAGCCATATTGCCAGAAAACCCATCCGCGCTCCAAACGCCTCGCCTACCCAGCGGAATACACCTCCTTTTTGAGGCCATCCCGTGGTGAGCTCCGCTGCCACGAGCGATACCGGAACTAGGAAAAAGATGGCTGCAAATATATAATAAAATGCCGAACTGAGACCGTATGTACTCTCTGCGGATAGTCCACGCAGACTCACGATAGCTGATACATTGATCATGGCCAGAGTGAACACGCCCATTTTTATGGCGCTGCTCGATCCGGTCGTTGCCGGGATAGCTTGGTGGTCGTTTGTCATAATGCTTGTTCGGGATCCGGGTTTTCCGGGAAGAAGCGCAGAGACGTCGGGGTATCGGGCATCTCATAATAGAGGGTGTACATCATGTTGAGCGTATAGCCCAGCTCACGCTCATGCAGACTATCTGCCTTGCGCAAGTTGTACGGCTCGTTCAAACTGTCCGTCCATGTCTCATCGCTTTCCTCCATATGTCCATGGGATGCTACCATTCATTGGTACGTTTCATATATTGTTGCATGAGGCGAGGCTGACGCACCCGGATGAAGTGGAAAAGCAGAGAGAATTCTCCAACCGGCAGATCACGCCTGTTTCCAAACACGAAAATCGCAATTCTCCTCCCCAAAAACGGCTCACCCGACGCCCCCTCGCAGAGAAGCCCCATGGCCGACGTCCCCATGTCGGCGCACGCAGCCACCGCCGCAGGGTTGCCCGGCATGAGCTCCCTCCCATTTGGATTCCGTACCTTTCGGCGTGTATCAGAAGTGGATGCGGTAGCCCACGGACGCATCGGCGCTCATCCAGCCGCGGCGGTACTCCAGCGCAGCATCCATGAAGAGACTGCCTCCCGTCCCCACCGGAATCGTCAGCCCGGCCCCCGCTTCCACTCCCACGCTCCCCACCTCCGCGCTCTCCACGTCCGACATCCTCGTCGTTCCCACAAAACCGTTCCTCGTCGTCCCAGACCGATCCCCTACCTCCGCCTTGAGCAGCACTCGCGCCTCAAAAATCGAGGCCCGGTTGAACGCGTTTTCTCCCACAATGCTCTGCAGGCGCGCTCCGGCTCCGACGCTGAGGATGTTCTGCTCGATGTCATCCACCCTCAACGCCGCGTTGCTTCCCGTTTCCGTGTACCCCTTGATGCCCACGTGGCGGAACTCCACATTCATGACCGGCTGCAGCGCCACGGTCCCCTCGGCGTTCAAGAGTCGGGTGTAGCCTATCTCATAGAGCGCTCCCAGCGCGTATCCGTCCGTGCTGCCCTGCGTGGCGTAGCTGCCCGATCCGTAGTTCACCGTGCGATTCATCTGCACATCGGCCACGCCTCCCGTAATCGCCAGCGTGTGCAACCACGCCCCGCTTGCCGTCCTCATGAACCCGCTCAGATACATCGTGTCCAGGTTCCCCCGGCCCACGTCGGCCGACTCCGTCTTCAAGTCCCCGTACATCGCCGTTATCGCCAGACCCAGCGTCGTCTTCTTGCTCACGTCCACGTTCATCCCCAATGAGCCTCCCCAGCTGTTGAGCGTGTAGCCCGAGAAGTACCCGTCGGCTTCCAGCTTGTGGTAGCCTCCCTCGCCGCTGATCCACATGTGCATGGGCTCTTCTCCCTGCACCTCCGCCGCGCTTGCGTCCATGGACGTCGTGCGGTTGCGGATGGTCTTGAGCTGGCGGTGCAGGTCTTCCGAGAACGCCGGTCCCAGGGTCGAGAGCGAGGACCCGGCTATCGCCGCCAGGCTGCGCTCCAACTCGCCCGTTTGTCCGCTGTCCAGCTTATTGGTCAGGTCCAGGATGATGCGGTCGTAGTCCGAATTCGGGTGGCACAGGGCGTTGATGAACGCTTCCCACTGCTGGATGCTCTTGAGCGAATCCCACACCATCTGCGCCCCCGCCAGCGGGTTCTTGGTGGACCCCGGCAGCGCGCGCTCAAATTTGTTCTGGGTCGCCTCCCGGGTCTGCACCGTCAGGTAGCCTTTCTCATCCGTCCCAATACTGCTCACCTCCGAGAGCAGGAATCCTACCCCTCTCAGCTGCACGTGCTCGCGCAGGGCTTCCGGGGTCATACTGTGGGAGGTCAGTTTCGTGGTAAAATCACCCTCTTGCGCGCTGGAGCTGTTGAGTACCAGCATCCCCTGCTCACCGAAGAGCAATTCACCCGCCACATTTGCCGTGTTCTGCGCCCCCGTATCCAGGATCATGCGCCCATTGCCAACGTCGATGTCACCGAATTGGATGGTTTCATCATCCCCGCTACCGGTCTTGGTCAGGTCCATTCTGAGCGTGGCGTTGTCGCCCAGTTGGATGTCCACCTTCCCCGTATCTTCCCCGCTCGCGGTGGTCGTGATGTTGTCGAAAGTGAAGCTCTTGCCAGCCGCCACGGCAAAAATGGCATCCCCGTCTCCGTCAACTCCCAAGGCGCCGGAGAATGTCCCGCTCTCCACGGTCAGGGCGCCACCGGACCCGATCGTAACAGTACCGGTTCCGTTCAGGGCGGAAAGGGTACTGCCGGTGGTCTCTCCCACATCCAGTACGGTGTCCTTTCCGGCCAGGTTTACCCCTACGCCCGAGATGGATGCAGCGTCTCCCAGCCTGAGGCTGGCGCCCTCTTCGTCACCTTCCCCGACTCCGGTCTTCAGGGTAATGGTTCCCGTGCCATCGCCGGTGAAGCTCGTGCCCTCCAGCTCACTCTGTCCGTTTAACTCGAGTTCGGCTCCCTTGCTCAGGTTGATGTCGCCTTTCTTGATGCCTTCTTCCCCACCTTCTTTGACGGAACCTGTCACGGTCGTCTTGCCACCCTCCAGCAGCAGTCCTCGGGCATCTTCACCGTTGTTCTTGTCAGGGTCCTCAGTCCCGTAGGCGAAGACGAGGCCCTTCATGCGGTTGTCTGCGCCGCGTAGTTTGAGCGCGCCCTCAGTGATGGTCGTTGTGCCATCTGTCAGCCTGTAATCGCCTCCCACAGTCAGCGTGCCCTTGCCCACCTTCGTGATGTCGACTCCGGCCTCACCCGTGATTGACCCCAGGAAGGTGGTGTGCTGTCCATGCACCGTGCTGCCCTCCGGCTTCGGCAGGTCGCTTTCGGGGCGCCTCGAGTCGTAGATGTCCTCCGCGAGCGTGTTGTCCAAGGACACGTTCAAACGGTTCCCCGTACCGCTCGTGTCCGTGATGGACAGCGCCGTACCCTCCGCGCCCAAGAGATTATGCACGACTGCATCGTCTCCCCCATTGTTACCGGCCCAATTCAAGGTCAGCGTCTGCCCATCCAGCAGCACGGTCGCTTTCTTCCCGCTTAACTGATCGGCTCGATCCGAGGTTGCTCCGTCACCGCCGTCCCCTCCCATCACAATGTAGAGGTCTTCTGCGGTGCCGCTCAATCGGACGTACACACCGCCATCGCCTCCTTTTTCGTACGTCACTCCCTTCACGGTACCGAACAAGAAATGATTCCACCAATCTTTGGCTTGTTCGCCTTGTTGCTCCTCCGACCACTTCCAATTTGTGTTGTCCGCCAGATGCAGCCAAATTTCTTTCGTCTCATTCGGATCGCCCGTCGCAAAAGCCTTGAAGATATCAACATCGAACTCGAAGTTGACGTTCTCATTGCTGCTTGTGTCCAAGGTGAACCCGCCACCATCCTCGGAGCCTTGAATCAGGGCATTTTTGGCGCTCCCTGCGTCTTCTCCCCAGTTGCTGCTCGTAAAGTGCAGCGTCAGATTGTGCGTGCCATTAGTTGCGTAGCTGCCTGTCACGCCGGTGAGCAGCCCATCCGCATTCACTCTGATGCCGGAGAGCTTGTTTGTCACATCCATCCCACCCATGTCCACAATCCCGCCTGCGTAACCGCTTTCCGCCCCGCGCGCTGCCCGCCGTGCCCGCCGCCGGGCATAACTCGCTGGCTGATCGCTCTCCCCCGCTGCCGCCAGGGCGGTGTCCACGTACAGTTTCGCAGTGCCTTTGTTGAATTCCTTTGACAGCTCCACGTTCGCCAGCACCAGGTCGCCCGTGCCGGCGACCGTACCGCTGTACGAGCTCATGTCCACACTCTGACTCTCGTTGCCCAGCACGATATCGCCTTGATTGTCGTTATCCGTATTCAACTGTGTGTTGCTTCCCACCGACCCGGCGATGGTAAGGTCACCCGCGCCGCTGTTCTTCACGGTAAGGTTGTCTCTCTCAGCTGTTCCCAAATCGCCGGTCAGAGTGACGCCAGAGGAAGACTCCACATCCAGCGTATTGCTGCCGGACACATTAGCCGACACGGTGCCGCTCGCGGCGTCACCCGCCAGGGTGATGCCTCCACCTTCCCCATCTCCGGTGTTCAAGGTGCCACCGAATTGGGACACATCGCCGGACAACGTCACTTTGCCCGCTCCCGCCTTCAACGTGCCCGAACCGGTCACATCACCTGTCATCTGAGCCGAGCCGGGCGCAGCATCTCCCTTGCCTTTCACATCCAGCGTCAACGTGCCGTTCTCCACGGTGATGTTGCCTCCGTGTCCATCAGTTCCATCGTCTTGCCAGCTGAGGGTGAAGTCGCCCTCGCCAGACTTCTCGATGCCTTTTTCGAGGGCGAGTTTCACGCCACCGCTTAATTCGTCATCGCTATTCCACGATTTACCTGTAACTTCAGACTCCACCTTCACTTTCACTTTATCGGAGCTGTTCTCGGCATCCACCTTGCT
>CANQAD010000053.1 GCA_947588735.1 uncultured Akkermansia sp. | reverse complement strand
CCCCTTCCGCAACTGCGTCTATTCTACCGCAGTCCCCCTCATTTTAGCGAATCAAATTAACCGTTTACGATTTACGATTGACGATTTGGGAAGTTAGCGCGCTTGCGCGCGGTTTTTTGTATGTTGGTGTGGTTTTGTGGTTGACATTTTTTGCTATTGGTGTGGTTTGTTTTTTCTTGAATGCTTTTGCGGTCATTTTTATTTCGTGTTTTTTTACGGCAGGTATTTGATAACGGTTTGCCATTGTTCGGAGGGGAATTCGTCGGCGAAATCCTGCTTGCGAGCTTTGGCGTATCTTTCCGCTTCTGCCTTGGACGGCGAAGATATGAAGCCGAAAAATTCTTTCCCATTGCGCAGAATAGCGACACGTCGGCAAGGGCGGTCCAACACGGTGTCCGCCCCGTAGCCCAGAAGGCGGCCATACGTCCCTGCCTCCAGCTTCCGGCGGACGATGGAGTCAACATCCGCGCCCTTCGGCAGGTTCAATTCCTTGGCAACGGCCGCTTCATGGTAGATGCACTCCAACCCTCCGGCCTCGGCAAAACGCACGCCGGGAGGCAAATCCTTGGCAAGGGAGGCGGTTAAACCCGGGACTGTTTCAAGAAATGCAGGCTTATTGCCCGCAAGGGTGGCGTTGAATTGCGCCGCTACTGTTGCGGCGAGCCCTTCCTTGAAAACAGCGGGGGAATCCCCATACTCCGCTTCCAATCGGCGATACACTTCGGGCACATGTATTCGTCGTCGAAGTCCTTGTGGGCTCGTTCGTATTCCTCCTCGCTCATCACGCCTATCAGCTTGCCGTTCGAGTCGTAGAGCAGGGGGACTCCCGGCAGGTTTTCTTCTTCTATCGTCTTCTGTTCGTCCATGGTCGTTTGATTGTAGCTGATTTTTTGGTGAGTTTCCAGCGTTATTTTCGCAATCCGGCGCGTGCTCGTACTGGTTGCAATGCGCGGCCTGCACCTCGTTGCCCGGCAAGTTATTGCCCGCAAGTGTGGCGTTGAATTGCGCCGCTACTGTTGCGGCGAGCCCTTCCTTGAAAACAGTGGGGGAATCCCCATACTCCGCTTCCAATCGGCGATAGACTTCGGACACATGTATTCGTCGTCGAAGTTCTTGTGGCCCCGTTCGTAATCCTCCTGGCTCAGCTCGCCGATCAGTTTGCCGGTCGAGTCGTAGAGGTATCTCACGCCCGGTTTGGGCTCCTCTTCTTCTATCGTCTTCTGTTCGTCCATGGTCTTGTTTTGATTGTAGCTGATTTTTCGGTGAGTTTCCAGCGTTATTTTCTTTGCAATCCGGCGCGTGCTCATACTGGTTGCAATGCGCGGCCTGCACCTCGTTGCCCGGCAGGTACTCGATAAACGTATGCCATTGTTCGGCGGGGAATTCGTCGGCGAAATCCTGCATGCGAGCTTTGGCGTATTTTTCCGCCTCTGCCTTGGACGGTGAAGACATGAAGCCAAAAAAGTCTTCCCCGTTGCGTTGAATAGCGACACGATGGCAAGGGCGGCCGTGCATGGTGTCCGCCCCATAGCCCAGGAGGCGGCCATACGTCCCAGCTTCCAGTTTCCGGCGGACGATGGAGTCAACGTCCGCCCCCTTCGGCAGGTTCAGCTCCTTGGCAACGGCCTCTTCATGGTAAATAATCTCCAACCCTCCGGCTTCGGCGAAGCGTACGCCGGGCGGCAAGTCCCTGGCAAAAGACGAAGTGAACCCCGAAACAGTTTCGAGAAAAGCAGGCTTCTTCCCATCAAAAACGGCGTTGAGCTGAGCAGCAGTAATTTGGGCTACGCGTTCGACTTCTTCTGGTGCTGCTCCCTCCACTTTCGGAGAAAGGATGCGGCGAGCTTGTCGCACATGAACTCTTCGTCGAAGTTCTTGTGGCCTCGCTCGTAGTCCTCCTGGCTCAGCTCGCCTATCAGCTTGCCGTTCGAGTCGTAGAGGTATCTCACGCCCGGTTTGGGCTCCTCCTCTTCTATCGTCTTCTGTTCGTCCATGGTCTTGTTTTGATTGTAGCTGATTTTTTGGTGAGTTTCCAGCGTTATTTTCGCAGTCCGGCGCGTGCTCATACTGATTGCAATGCGCGGCCCGGACGTTCTGCTCTTCCCTTGCGGCGGCGATTTGGGCTTCGAGAATGGCGATGAAGCCCGGCGCGAGATCCTCCGCCGGCGGCAGAGTGGCAAGCAGGCGCCTTTCGGCCGCGGGCACGGTGATGCGCCTCTCCTCCACCTGCCGGACGAGGGCGAGCAAATCCGCCCAGGAGGCCCGGGCAATCACTTTCATGGCCGCCAGTCGAATGCGGCGCGTGGTGTCGCGCTCCCCGGCAAGCGGCGGCGCCCACGAAGGGTGAAACTGCGGCGCGGGCAAAGCTTGCGCCCCCGCCCGCAGCCCCTCTTGCGCGCAAAGGATGGCCAGCATGGGCCCCGCCCAGCGCTGCAAAGCAACGAGCAAGTGATAGCGCGCAATGTCTGCTATGAGCCCCATCTTTTTATGTACGATTCGTCAATCATTCGAGCGCAGCGAGGAAAAAGGGTCTTACCATATCGACGAGCTGAGCCTTGGAGGGAATCGCATCATGCCCGCGCCTCTGGCGCAGCGGCGCCACATACGCCGAGGGCCGCAGGGCGTAGGCCGCGTGCGGCGCTCCGCTCCCGTCCCGGTAGGCCAGAATACCGCGCGCCGATCCCTTCTTGCCAATGCGGAAAAGCCGCCGGTGCGTAGCAAACTCCGCCACGCGCAAACCGCGCGCCTCCGCCGTCATGGGGATGGTGAGAGCGCGCGCCTGCTTCGGGCTTATCGTGCCCCCTTTCTGGTGCAGCCGCAGCCCCCACGGCGAGCCGTTGTTCCTCGAGTGCCGGAAGGCCAGCGTGAACCCCGTGCCCGTCACATCCTGCGCATGCCACCCGCTGGAGAGCGGCGCCATGAAACTGCGCGCGCCCCCGCGCTTGCTCGTGCCGTCCGGGAAACTGCCGTTGGCGCTGTCGAACCAATCCTCCGGCAAACTCGCATACCACGCCGAAACCGCGCGCTGCGTCCCCGTGGACGCCACCTTCACCGCCTTGCGAATCTTCTCCTGCGGCGAAAATAGCGAATACTCCGGCAATGTGAGCGAAATTTTCATCGTCGTAAAAGAACGGGGGCGGCGGAAAGGCGGGCTGCCTCTCCACCGCCCTCAGCGCTCCAGTCAGCGAGAAAAAAAACTTATTCCGATTCCGTCTCTTTCGTGAAGATCTTCTCCGTTTTCAGGATGGACCACTTCGACGCCTGTTGCTCCAGGGTGAGCTTCGGACGCAAAATCTTGGTCGTGTCGTGCGTCAGTTCGCCGCTCGCCTTCAAGTACGCGTAGAAGTAGCGAGTGAGCAGCTTGTGCTGCGACAAATCGTAGATCGCCATCTTCACGCCCACCGGCACATTCGGATCATTGCTCTGGAAAATCGGCAGGCCGCCCTCGCTTCCGGACGCCATCTTCGCGATAGTCTCCTCGGAGAGCGGATCCTTCGCGCCGTGCAGCAGAGCCTCGTAGAAAAGCGTGTAGCGCTCCACTTCGATCTCCCACGTGCGCAGCGTGATTTGCGTGTTCTTTTCCTTGACGCGTTGCAGCGAAATCGCATCGAAAAACACACTCTCGTCATCCTCCGTCTCCTGATTGTAGGTCACAGTTTTGATGGCTCCAATGTTCTTCCAGGTCTGCTCCTCCACCTTCGAAAGATCGGCTTCTGCCGCCGTGTTTTCGGGGTAGAACGTCGCATCCTGAGGAATAACGAAGATAGCGGACTGCGGAACGATTTTCTGAAGTATCCAGGGGTTTACGGTCGTTGGCATATTAGTAATGGGTGGGGTAATTGACTCCCCCATTGTGCCGCCCGCGCCTCACTTCTGCAATGCCAATCCGCGGGGAGAAAAATAAAAAAGCCGCAAAATTTTTACGGTTGACATCCTGGCGCCGGTGTGGTTGAATATCGGCGTACAGGGTCGCAGCTATGCGATCCGGGCCTCATGCGGAGGGGGAACACTCCTGGCATCTTCCGTTTTGGGTACCGTCCGCAAGTGTTTGCAGGATGGTTCCTCGCGGAGGGGGGACGCTCCCGTTATCTTCCGTATAGAGGCGGCCGTCCGTGAGCGCTCCCGGGGTCAGGCCTTGTATATGAGTTTTCCTTTTCTTTTGTTGTTTGTGCTTGACATCCTGGCGGAGGTGTGGTTGAGTGATTCCAGCGCAGAGGCGGGAGGCTTGAAAGGTTATAGTTCCCATTTTATCCCTGCGTTACTTATGGCCTCAATCGGAGGGGGGAATACTCCTGCTAGCTTCCTTTTGAGGGTCGGCCGTGAGTATTCCTGGCGTCCGACTTCGTTACCTTTTGTAGAGAAGTTTTCCTTGTCGTTTGTTGTTTGTGCTTGACATCTTGGCGGAGGTGTGGTTGAATGACGGCATAGAAGGTCTCCTTTGTGGGATCTAACCTCAGAATGGAGGGGGAACACTCCTGGTATCTTCCTTTTTGGGGACGAGCGCAAGTGTTGGCGAACGGAGCCTCGCGGAGGGGGGGCACTCCTGTTATCTTCCGTATAGAGGAGTCGCCCGTGAGTGACCCCGGGGTCCGGCTTTATATATGAGCTTTCCTTTTCGTTTGTTGTTGATGTAGTTTATTCGGTTTGAACGAATAAATGAGATAACTATGTTATTTTTGTTTACAACTACGCCAGAAATGAATTCCATTCTGTGTCCAATCTTAAAAGAACGATAATACGCTCTCTTACCATCTTTTTGAGTCCAGACTTCTTGCGGGTTTTTGAAAGCGCGCAAGGCTTCCATAAATACCTCCATCCGTCTTATCTTTTCCGCTTTCGGTTTGCCTTTATTTCTCCAATGTTTGAGGATAGTATCCTTTATTCTTACCTTATCCCCCGGAATGACAGATGAACGCAGGGTAAAGCCTCGGTTAATCATCCGGTACGCTCTTGCAATGCCGTGCTCCGTGAGCAAATGCCCTTTTCTTGCCGGGAAAAGGGCGGCGGATTCAAGCCCCAGCGATTGCCAGGAGCCGGTCTTTCCCACGGCGGGATGAAGCCGTTTCTCCTTCGGCTTTGGCGTGCCGTGCACGCGGCAATGCTCCGGGTCCTTGGACTCGCACCCGCCTTGCGTGGCGCGCGCTCCCTTCACTTCATCGCCCGGCAGGTATTTGATAATGGCTTGCCATTGTTCGGCGGGGAATTCGTCGGCGAAATCCTGCTTGCGAGCCTCGGCGTACTGTGCTGCCTGCTCTCGAGAAGGCGAAGACATGAAGCCAAAAAAGTCTTCCCCGTTGCGTTGAATAGCGACACGATGGCAAGGGCGGCCGTGCATGGTGTCCGCCCCGTAGCCCAGAAGGCGGCCATACGTGCCCGCTTCGAGCTTCCGGCGGACGATGGAGTCGACATCCGCGCCCTTCGGCAGGTTCAATTCCTTGGCAACGGCCGCTTCATGGTAAATAATCTCCAGCCCTCCGGCCTCCACGAAACGCACGCCGGACGGCAAATCCTTGGCAAGGGCTTTGCCATATCCCGGTATGGATTCGAGAAAAGCGGGCTTCTTCCCATCAAAAACGGCGTTGAGCTGGGCGGCTGTTTCTTGAGCAGTTTTTAAGATTTCTTTTTCTGCTGCTCCCGGCACCGCCTGAGCAATGAGGCGATATCCTTGTCGCACATGAACTCTTCGTCGAAGTTCTTGTGGGCTCGTTCGTACTCCTCCGGAGTCAGCGCTCGTATCACTTTGCCGCCCGGGCCGAGAAGCAGGGGGACTCCCGGCAGGTTTTCTTCTTCTATCGTCTTCTGTTCGTTCATGGTCGTTTGATTGTAGCTGATTTTTCGGTGAGTTTCCAGCGTTATTTTCGCAGTCCGGCGCGTGCTCGTACTGATTGCAGCGCGCGGCCTGCACCTAGTTGCCCGGCAGGTATTTGATAATGGCTTGCCATTGTTCGGCGGGGAATTCATCGGCGAAATCCTGCTTGCGAGCCTCGGCGTACTGTGCTGCCTGCTCTCGAGAAGGCGAAGACATGAAGCCGAAAAAGTCTTCCCCGTTGCGCCGAATCGAAACGTAATGGCAAGGGCGGCCGTGCATAGTGTCCGCCCCATAGCCCAGAAGGCGGCCATACGTGCCTGCTTCCAGCTTCCTGCGAACAATGGAGTCAACATCCGCGCCCTTCGGCAGGTTCAGCTCCTTGGCAACGGCCGCTTCGTGGTAGATGCACTCCAGCCCTCCGGCCTCCGCGAAACGCACGCCGGGAGGCAAATCCCTGGCAAAAGACGAAGTGAACTCCGAAACAGTTTCGAGAAAAGCAGGCTTCTTCCCATCAAAAACGGCGTTGAGCTGAGCAGCAGTAATTTGAGCTACGCGTTCGACTTCTTCTGGTGCTGCTCCCTCCACTTTCGGAGAAAGGATGCGGCGAGCTTGTCGCACATGAACTCTTCGTCGAAGTTCTTGTGGCCTCGTTCGTACTCCTCCGGGGTCAGCGCTCGTATCACTTTGCCGTCCGGGCCGAGAAGCAGGGGGACTCCCGGCAGGTTTTCTTCTTCTATCGTCTTCTGTTCGTTCATGGTCGTTTGATTGTAGCTGATTTTTCGGTGAGTTTCCAGCGTTATTTTCGCAGTCCGGCGCGTGCTCGTACTGATTGCAGCGCGCGGCCCGGGCTTGCAGCTCCTTTTTCCCGGGCAGGATGGACTCGGAGAAGAGCGCCGAGAGCGTGCCCGCAAGCTCTTCTCGGTTCAGCAGGCTCTTGCGCGGCCGGGGGCGGTCGGCGTCTTGCCCGCCCCGGGCGGCGGCGGTTACAACGTCGGCCTCACGTTTTTTTTTGAGAAGTCGGAAAAATCGGCGCTCTGCCCGGGCTGCGCCTCCGGCGTGGCCAGCACGGCTTCGCCCTCGCCCGGCATCGGCAGGCGCAGCGACTCATACACCACATCCTTGGCCACTTGCATGCCCGGTATGGCAAGCACCTTCGCCCAGTACTCCGCGCGCTGGGCGTTCGCGCCGTCATCCGGCGCGGCAAACTTGATCTCCGGCATCGGGATACCCTGCGTGCGCCCGTAATTCATGCGCACAATGGCCGGCACAAGCTGCCGGTTGAGCACGCGCGCCACATACTCCGCGCGCTTGAGCACAATGGACTTCTGCACCCCCATATGCACCTCCGCCTGCGCCCGGCTGCCGCCGTTCTGCGAGGTATCGGAGGTGAGAGTCTGCCCGAGAATGGCCTGGTGGCAGGCATTCTCCGCCACGCGCAGCAGCGCCTCGTGCGGGTTGCCCTGCGCGCCCGGAATCGGCGTGATTTCCACGCTTCGCCCCTCCTTCAGAAAGATATCATACACATTCGGCGAAGCCATGATTTGCGCGCGCAGCTTCGCCTCATCCTCATCATTCTGCACGTGAAACACGCGCGAGGGGTGCCCGTAGCGCTGGCAGAACTCCTGCATCCACGGCAGCCCGTGCTTGGCCGCCATGAAATACGAAATGAGCGAGTAAAACGTGGCATTGTACACCGGGTGATCCGAGCCGGTCGTATTCAGCGCGATGATGAACTTATCCGCCGGGAAAGGCTGCGGGTTGGCGTAGTTGTAGCCATCCGGCACCATGAGCAGGCGGTCCTGCCGGTGCTCGCGCGTCTCCCACATGTAGAATTGCGGCTGCACTTGCCGATACTCGGCCGGGTAAACGAGGCTTTTATCGCGCAGCCAGATGATCTCATGCACCGAGGCGCCGCGGTAAAGCCCATCCAGCATCGCGCCCACCATATCCAGGAACGAATGCGCAAACGTGCCCGGCGCCTGCGGAGAGCCCCGCCAAATCGCGCTGCTCACCGTCTCGGCCACCTCGCGCGCCTGGTCGCTCGGCTTTCTCCCCGTCTCCACCCACGGCGCCACGCTCCAATCCAGAGCCGACACCGCGTCCATCACATCCGACACATCCTTTTGCAAAGCCGCCCACTCGTGAAACATGGTGGAGTAGAGCCGCATGAGCTGCTGCGGGTAGCCATTCCCCACGGAAATCTTGTACACCCGCATGAGAGTTTGATGAAACTCTTGCAGCAGGGCGTTCTGTTGTCTCTGGGCGGCGTCGTTTGCAATGGTGGCCATAGCGAAAAAAGGGGTTGGTTTAACCGTAAACTTTCTTAATGCTCCGGTCGATAATCCTCGGCAGCTTCTGCTCCCATGCCCCGCTCAACAGCGCCTGCGTGAAGAGTTGGCAATCCGCCTCATTGCTCCCCGCAAAGCAGGGTTCGAGCATGAAGAAAGGCATGCGAGACTTGCGAAAAGCCTCCGTCCCCCGGTTGTCCGGCGTCGGCACCGCCAACGTCCCATCCCCAAAAAGCGGCACGCCAATCAGCCCCGTGATACCCTGCGCCAGCAACTTTGCAAACTGCTTCCCCGGCGCGCTTTTGCCCCAGTGCATCACCATCCCGCCGCGCGCCTTCGCCCCGGCAGAATTAAAATGAAACTCCAGAGCCAAATCCGCCCCCACTGCATTCGCCGCCTTCGCAGAATATGAAGGCGTCGTCCCGCCAGCATCCGAGCGTTGCGTGCGCACAACGTCGTAGCCGAGGTTGCGCAGCCCCTGCGCCACCTGCGGAATGTACTCACTCGCCAGCCGCCACTCGCCCCAGTCCTTATACTGGCCACAGCACATAGCCGCCCCTTCGCTCCTCTGTGAATGTCCCGGTAATAGTGCAATTCTCATAACTTGTCTTATGCGTTAAATTGTGTTAAAATGCGCCCGCCGGTTCTGCAAAAGCCGGCAAAAAAAGATATGTTAAAGGAATTGGAACACAAGTTGGCCACAAGCCCCCTGCTTGTGGAATGGGAAATTGAGGTTATTTTTCTCATCTGCCAACTCTTGTTGTAAATAGCCTCCCGCCCTGTCCCCTCAAGGGGGCAGGTGTCGGGGCTGTTTTTTTCTCTTGACTTTCTCACCTTCCTATGTTCCAATGAAGCCATCGAAAGAACAATTCCTTCTTTCATATCTTTCCTACCCGCCGGGGCGTTGCAGCGCTTAACTCGGCGGGTAGGTTTTTTATGGGGGTAATTTAGTCTTGTGCTCCAGCTCCATCACCCGCACATTCAGCTCACGCAGCTCCCGCGCTATCTCCATGCTCGCCTCCGTCTGCGCCTGCATGAGCCCGCGCAAATCGTGGTAGAGAAAACACGTCATGGCAAGCCCCCCAAAAGTCACAATCTCGCGCGTGTACTCGCGGACAAGCATCATGTACTCTTTGAAAGGCTTGCACATGACTGGTCGGAGTGGGGCAGGGTGTAAAACTTACTTCGTCACATGCACCGGCTTTGCCACGGCTCCTTGAGCGCTCACTGTGCCATCCGGCAGCTTCGTGTAGCTCACCGTGCAGCTGGTCAGCGTAATCATGCCGAAGTACACCAGCAGCCCATACGCCGCAGCCACCAGCCCCGCGGCAAGCACGGCCGGCACGCCCACAGAAATGAGCCATTCGTAAACCTTGCGCCCGATCGACTTCGGGTCCTGTTGCGGAGTGTCGTTGTTGTCCATACCCCCATCCTGCCACCGCTCCGCGCCCTCCGCAACCCCAAACCGCGGGGAGAAAAATCATGTGCGATCAAATCAAAAAATCCCTCTCCGTGGGCGGATCCTCCAGCCACGGCCGGGGCGGGGGTTGTGGCGGCGGCATTGGCGGCGTGTCCGCGTACTCCATGTATCGCCCCACCCACCAGGCCATGATGAGCGCATCCGCCCGGTCCGGCGAGTGCAGCCCGCGCTTGGCCATATCCTCCTTGCTTTCGCACTTGAGCCGGCCGCGCGCGTCCCAATCCAGCCGGCGCGTGGTGAGTTGGCGGCGCGTCTCCTCATCCAGCCCGTCCGGGAAGCAAATCTCCCCCCTCTCCAGCGAAGCGCGAAAGTAGCTCCACGCCTGGATATTGATGTTCACATAGTGCTCATCCGTGGCGGGCGCCCCGCCGTTGAACTCCCGGAATTGCCAATGGTGCATCGCGCCTGCCGCCTGCATGATGCCCAACCCCAGCCCGCACACATCCCCAAAGCACGACGAGGGCGCCACCCCCCGCTGCCTGCAAATGCCCACAATGAGCGCCGCCGCCCGCACCGTGTCCCTCTCCCGGTCGCGGTAAAGGATGCGCAGTTGGTTGCCGCGCCGCTCGGCAAGCACAGTCTCATCCCCGCCGGCGGCCCAGTCAACGGCCGTATACGTGCGCCCATCCCGCGGGGCGGGCGGGTGCTCCAGCGCCGAGTGCAGCAAGCGCAGCGAAATGATGCACGAATCGTCCCCCTCCGTGAACTCGCCCAGAATCATCGAGCGGTAAATCGGGTTCGCCTCGTAATCCGGGCCATACAACTGCTGCGCGCGCGCTATCCTCTCCGGCCGGATGTGCGGGCAGTCAAACGCCGTCACCCGCACCTTGTAATACAGCGCCGCCGCCTTGTGAAACGCCTCGAAAAACGAGCCGGACGGCGCCCCCGGCGAACTTGAGAGCAGCAGGCATGTGGGCGTGCAGCGGTTTAATGCGTCAAAAATCCCCTCGTCAATCCCCTTCGCCTCATCCACCAGAATGAGCATCGGCGAGTTAATCGCGGGCTTCTCGTGGTGCCCCTCCGCGCGCTTCGGCTGAATCGTCGAGAACGCGCGCACAAACCCGCCCTGCGGCGTGCGCACCTCGTGCGCGTTGAATTGCCAGCCCAGCAGCTCCCCGAACGTGTGCGCGTAATTCATCAGCGCGGGCCACAGTTGGCTTTCGAGCTGCTCCCAACTGCCGGAGGTCACCGCCGCGCGCCCCTTCGGGTACGCATACAGCCACCAGAGCAGCATCACCGTGTTCACCGCCGCCGTCTTCCCGCTCCCATTCGCCGCCACCAGGGCCACCGCCGCATGCTCCTTCGCGCACGCCTCCACCACCTCCGCCTGCCACGGGTAGAGCGTCAAACCGAGGTAGCGGTAGGCAAAAAGCGCAGGCGAAAGCGCATCCGCAACAGGAGTAAACATGGGGGCATTTACGATTGACGATTTACGATTTACGATTGACGATTGACGATTTTTTGCGTTTCTGCAAGCATCGCCAGATACGCCTTATCCTCCTCCACCGTGTGCTTGGGCAGCAAGGGCTCTCCGCCCGCGCCCGTGAGCTCCAGCTTGTTTCTCTCGCCCCACCTCGCGGGCAGCAGGCGCGAAAGCGTCCATTTTATCGTGTCGATTTCCAGCTTCGCCGCCTCGATGCGCACCCGGGCATCCGGCTCGCCGGAGTTCGCCGCCTCTTGCGCCGCCTCGCACAGCGCAAGGAGCCTCTCCTCCATGAGGCAGAGCCGCGTCTCGCAAGCCCGCGCATAATCCGCGGCAAAGCCCGCGTAGCGCTTCACCCACGAACTCACCGTGCGATTCGGCAGCCCGAACTCGCGCGCCACGCCCATGAGCCCCTCGCCATCCGCAATCCTCTCACAGATGCGTCGGCCGAGCTCCTTCGTGAACCTCGTACGCCCCGGCATCCTCTCGCCCGGGTAGCCTTTTTTTTGCTGTCCTGGTTTTGTGGTTGACATTTTTTGTTGTTGGTGTGTTTTGTCTTTCTTGAATTCTTTCGCGGTCATTTTTACTTCGTATTTTTTACGGCAGGTACTCGATAAACGTTTGCCATTGTTCGGAAGGGAATTCATCGGCGAAATCCTGCATGCGAGCTTTGGCGTATTTTTCTGCCTCCGCTTTGGAGGGCGAAGACATAAAGCCAAAAAAGTCTTTCCCATTGCGCCGAATAGCGACACGATGGCAAGGGCGGCCGTGCATGGTGTCCGCCCCGTAGCCCAGGAGGCGGCCATACGTCCCAGCTTCCAGCTTCCGGCGGACGATAGAGTCAACATCCGCCCCCTTCGGCAGGTTTAATTCTTTGGCAACGGCCGCTTCGTGGTAAATGCACTCCAACCCTCCGGCCTCCACAAAACGCACGCCGGGCGGCAAGTCTTTGGCAAGGGCTTTGCCATATCCCGGTATGGATTCGAGAAAAGCGGGCTTCTTCCCATCAAAAACGGCGTTGAGCTGGGCGGCTGTTTCTTGAGCAGTCTTTAAGATTTCTTTTTCTGCTGCTCCCGGCACCGCCTGAGCAATGAGGCGATATCCTTGTCGCACATGAACTCGTCGTCGAAATTCTTGTGGCCTCGCTCGTAATCCTCCTGGCTCAGCTCGCCAATCAGCTTGCCGGTCGAGTCGTAGAGGTATCTTACGCCCGGTTTGGGCTCCTCTTCTTCTATCGTCTTCTGTTCGTCCATGGTCTTGTTTTGATTGTAGCTGATTTTTTGGTGAGTTTCCAGCGTTATTTTTTTCGCAATCCGGCGCGTGCTCATACTGGTTGCAGCGCGCGGCTTGCACCTCGTTGCCCGGCAGGTACTCGATAAACGTTTGCCATTGTTCGGCGGGGAATTCATCGGCGAAATCCTGCATGCGAGCTTTGGCGTATTTTTCTGCCTCCGCTTTGGAGGGCGAAGACATAAAGCCAAAAAATTCTTCCCCATTGCGCCGAATCGAAACGTAATGGCAAGGGCGGCCGTGCATGGTGTCCGCGCCGTAGCCCAGAAGGCGTCCATACGTGCCCGCTTCGAGCTTCCGGCGGACGATGGAGTCGACATCCGCGCCCTTCGGCAGGTTCAATTCCTTGGCAACGGCCGCTTCGTTGTAGATGCACTCCAACCCTCCGGCCTCCACAAAGCGCACACCGGGCGGCAAATCCTTGGCAAGGGAGGCGGTTAAACCCGGTACTGTTTCAAGAAATGCAGGCTTATTGCCCGCAAGGGTGGCGTTGAATTGCGCCGCTACTGTTGCGGCGAGCCCTTCCTTGAAAACAGTGGGGGAATCCCCATACTCCGCTTCCAATCGGCGATACACTTCGGGCACATGTATTCGTCGTCGAAGTTCTTGTGGGCTCGTTCGTACTCCTCCGGGGTCAGCGCTCGTATCACTTTGCCGCCCGGGCCGAGAAGCAGGGGGACTCCCGGCAGGTTTTCTCCTTCTATCGTCTTCTGTTCGTCCATGGTCTTGTTTTGATTGTAGCTGATTTTTCGGTAGGTTTCCAGTGTTATTTTCGCAATCCGGCGCGTGCTCATACTGGTTGCAGCGCGCGGCCCGGATATCGTCCGGATCGGGAAGCTCGCTCATGTTGCGCTCGATTTCGGCGAGTTCGGCGAGCAGTTCCGCGTCCGTCTTCGGGTCAAGCAGCGGCTTGGGCGTCACTTGTCCGAAGCCGTCCCGCATGCTCCGCAAGCCGATTCCGAACTCCTCGCAGGCCTGCCAAACGCCTTGCCGCGCTTGCGCGGGCATGTCTTGCATGGAGGCGCTGGAAGCCTCTTGCACGAGCCGGGGGAGCCCCCAGCGGGCCGCCTCGGCAGGCATGGGCGGTGGCTTTTGCCCGGGGTCGAGCAAGCCGAGCTTCTCGCACTCCTCCCTCGAAACGGGGAACACGCGCATCCAGGAATTGAAGCCGAACGGAGGGAAGGGCTGGTTGAAGCCCCCCTGGTCCGGCGAGTTGCGCGCCAGCCAGTAATCCACATCGGCAATGAGGCGCACGTCGCCCTCGTGCGCTACGTGGTCCGGCCGCTTCGTTTTGGCGCCGGGTTGGCGCACGAAGCGCCAGCCGGGGAAGAGCTCGTAGAAGTCCGGGTCGGTGGAGTCCAGCCAGGTTCGCATGCCATCGGCGAGCTGGTATTGAGTGCGGTAAATGAGGCGCAGCCGGGCCACGGAGGCCAGCTGCTCCACATCGCGATCCGCCGCCGCTGCCTCCTCGGGCGTGAGGTTGCGCCAGAACTCCGGGTCGTTGTACGGGCGGCCGGTGAGGGCATCCTCCAGCTCAGAGAGCATGATGCGCGCCCGGTGCACGAACTCGGACTCAGAGATGCCCTCCTGCACGGCCTGCTCCACGAGGTCACGCATCTCGGTAAGCAGGCGCTCATCCTCCACGCAGGAGATGAAGAACTTGCCGCGCTTCTCCTCCGGCGCAAGCATGGCCCAGTCTTGCGCTCGGCGGTACGTGCTGTCAATGGTGGCGGGCATGGCGCTATGCTACGTTTTCGGCTTTCCGGCGTCAAGAATGGGGCGCGGGGAGAAACTCCGCGAGCGGCCCCAACAGCCTGACGTCCAGCCGCAAAAGCGAGCGCACCAGAAACCCGCCGCGCAGCACCGCCTTGCAGGGGTCCGCCGTCTCCAGCGGCAGCTCCACGGTGAACGCCTTGTAGGAGTGGCGCGTGTCCTTGGCCCTCATGCGCAGCCGCAGGTAAAGCTTGCCCGGCTTGCCGTACTTGCCCGCCTTGCCCCGCCGAATCCGCGTGGAGAGGTACACCGCCCCTTGCACCGGCAGGGCCGCGCGCCGCCTCCCCCGCGCGCGCGTACGCCCCGCCTCGGCCCGCGCCATGAGGGCGGGAAGCTCGGGGAGGGGCAGCCAGCGCTGCTCGGGGGAGTAGGGTTGGCGGCGGCGGCTCATGGGGCGAATTGATGGGCGAATTGTTGCAGCTGCCTGTGCCAGTCCGGCGGGAATCCGGCGGCCGCGCCCTGGCGGAAGTAGGCGGCGGCGCAGGCGGCCACTTTGTCGGCAGGCAGGCGGCAGCCGGGGAGGTGGTGCAGGGCGTGCTCCACATCCTGCGGGGAGTCCGGCGGGGGGATGGGGAGGGGGTTGCCGGCGGCGCCTGCGCGCAGTTCGGCGCGGAAGGCCTCCAGCTCCGCCTCCGTTGCGGGGCTGTCGTTGGGTCCCTTCGGCTTCGGCTTCGGCTTCGTTTTCTCCTTGCCCCAACCGGTTTCCTTTTGCCAACCCTCGGCGTGTTGCAGCACGTCTTCGAGGTTGTCAAAAAACTTCAGCGGGCTCATCGGGCGGTAAAACTTGTTGCGGTAGCGGTCCATGGGCGTTCGGTCGTCCAGGTAGGCGGCGAGAAGCCCGGCCTTGGCGGCGGCATCCGGCAGTCGCTCGCAGGCCTCCCTTGCGGCGCGCTCCACCTGGGCGGAGAGCTTGCGGTTGCCCCGCAGCGCCGGGAACGCCCGGCACATGGCCTCCCTCCAATCCTCGAAAGGATCGGCAGTAGCAGCAGGGGACGGCTCCGCCGGCCCTCGCGCCTGCGCGTGCGACTGCTGCTGCGTCTCCGTCTCCGTCTCCGTCTCCGTCTTAAGCGGTGGATCACCGTGGATCACCGTGGGACACCGTGCTTCACCGTGCTTCACCGTGGAACACCGTGCATCACCGTGTTTCACCGTGATTTCCGGTGGGAGTGGATATTTCGGGGATGATTGCTTGCGTTGATTGTAATTCGCGATTTGCAGGTACTGCTTGCCCTCGACAGAGTACAGCCTTACGAGGCCCGCTTCCTCACACGCAGTGAGTCCACTTTCCACGTCCGACTCGCTCACCTTTTCGAGGGAGAGAGGGTACAATGCACATCGCAGAATCACCGGCCGCGCATCGCACAGCCCGTAATCATCCGCCACCAACAGTAAACGCAGATAAAAATTTTGCGCGAAAACCTTCAGCGAGTTAAACTTCTCGCTGTCCAATATAGCTCGCCGGATCAACCTCGACTCAGCCATTGCTCTCCCCTCCTTTCGCCTCGCGGATGAGCGCCATCCCGGCCTGCGTAACGCGCGCCATGCGCTTGCGCGAA
>CANQAD010000052.1 GCA_947588735.1 uncultured Akkermansia sp. | reverse complement strand
TATCGTATGGAGTGGGATGAGGCGTTCCGCGGCTATGTGAGCAATCTTGCGCAGAAGAAACCTGTCGTCTTCTGTGGAGATCTGAATGTTGCACATGAGGAAATTGACATTGCTCGTCCGGAAAGCAATCACTTCAGCGCGGGATTCTCGGATGAAGAGCGCGCGGGCTTTGACGCATTGTTGAGAGAGGGGTTCGCGGACACCTATCGTCGGCTGCACCCAGAGCAAAGGGACGCTTACACATGGTGGAGTTTTCGGGGAGGCGCGAGGGCGCGCAATGTCGGGTGGCGCATCGATTATTTCTGTGTGAGCGAGAAACTTATGCCATACGTGGATAATGCTGCTATCCACTCGCAAATTGAAGGCTCTGACCATTGCCCTATTTCCTTGGAAATCCGAATCTCATGAATCTGTGAAAAGGCCTCTCATACTTCTCGTCTTTATCAACCTGTTACGGGTTGGCATAGGGATGTTTTTCGTGGTGACTTCTCTGCTAAAAATACCACATCTCGATGAAACGGCCGACTTTTTGACTCGCAGCCGCTTACTGCCAGCGCAGTGTTCTTTGCCTCTGGCGTGTATTGGCGTGGGTATGGAATTGCTGGTTGGCATTTGTTTTGTTTCGCGTTGGGCATACCGCGCAGCGACCCTCTGGGGATGCGGGATGACCATGGTATTCCTCTTCCTCTATGTCCAAGGATGGATGCGTGGATTAGAGTTAAGCTGCAACTGCATGGGTGTGCGCCACACCATTATCAATTACCCGCTGGATAGTGTTCTGCGTGTCTTGCTCGTTGGAGCCATGCTGATTCTGGTATGGGACTCTAGGCAAAGTGAGAGCGGACTATGGAAGTTCCGTCGCCTTGATTTCTCAGACATGTAAGACAAAAGCAGCTGCAAAAAAAGCAGAGGGAGGACAGTGTATCGGCTTGAAAAACGAGCCAAGCAGGAGTAACATGGTGCGCGCAAGGTTATGGAGCATTCAACGATTTTGGAAAAACTGTTCAACCCAGGAGGTGTTCAACTGTTAGAACTCTTTGAAAAGGGAGGAGTTCTGATGTGGCCTCTGCTGGCTTTGTCATTTGTGGCACTCATGGTCATTGTCATCTGTTTGTGGACCACAAGGGAAAGCGCGGTTCTGCCGATGCGTCTTATTGGGCCTGTGGAGTCGTACATACGACGCAGGGATTATGCCGGATTGATGGAATTATGCGAGCAAAGTGATTCAAGTTTCACCCGTACTCTTTGTGTTGTGATGATGTTCCTGCAACGCAACCCACGCGCCAACATCGATGAAGTGCGAGAAGTGGCAACTGCCGAAGGCTCACGTCAAGCAAATATGCTCACACGGCAGATCAGTTGGCTAGCGGATATAGGTGGCATTGCACCCATGATCGGACTGCTCGGCACAGTCATCGGCATGATGCGTACCTTCACCGAAATGGCAGCTGGCAACTTTGAGGGCGTTAAGCAGATGCAGATGGCCAGCGGCATCTCCGAGGCAATGATTACCACTGCAGGAGGTCTTGTACTGGCTATCCCCTGCATGCTCTTCTACGTCATCTTCCGCAATCGTATTCAAAAGCGCATTACAGACATGGAAGCGGCTATTACGCACATACTCTCGCTCATTTCTCTGCAAATGAACAGGGAACAGCGCTTGGGCAACGTTGGTCAGCGAGGCATTTCTCCGGAAATGACAGATGGTCCCGCACGAGAGACCGCAAGGACTCCTATTCGCCCCTGAGAAGCATGAAACTAAATGTCAAAATTCCGGATTCCATAGGGTTTCAGCTGGCGCCTATGCTGGATGTGGTGTTCCTGTTACTCATTTTTTTCGTAGTCACGCAAAAGTTTATTCTCAATGAGCAAGATTTAAAAGTGAAGGTGCCGACAGCACCCAAAACAACGGAGGAAGCTTCACGTGCGATTGATGAAATTATCATCAACGCCAGGGAGGAGGAAGACAAACTGATCATTACCATTGACCGCGAAGAATTTACGCGCGAGAAGCTACTGGAGATGTTGCGACGCATGATTGCGGTGAATCCGAACCAGGCTGTGCGCATTCGCGGAGACGCGGAGATGCGTTGGCAGAAAGTAGCGGATGTCATTTCCACATGTTCTAAAGCCGGGGTATGGAACGTTTCCTTCTCGAAGCAGCTACCCACGGGCGACCACCATAGATGAACGCACGCATCTCCATGATACCAAGAGCATTTCGTTTCCTCGTTTTTTTACTGACCATCCCCCCTCTGCTGTGGGCAAAGGAAAATGATCAGGCACTTTTAGTGAAACCACGGCAGGATGCCATGGCCATCGCCGAACAGCTGTATGCTCAAGCCAGCGCCCAAAGTAGCGACCCCGATCAAAGACGAATTGACTTGCAGAATGCTGCCAAACTATTTGAAGATTATGTTAGACGATTTCCTAAAGCTCCGGACAAGGATAAGGCACTGTACCGTCAGGCGGTATGTCTGGATGAAGCCGGCGATCCAGCAGCGGCAAACACCATACTCGGCACATTAGCCAACAACATGCACGGCGAGTACTCTGCAGCAGCAGCTTATCGACTTGGCACACAGTCCGCCGATCGAGCACTATGGGATAAAGCAGTGGGCTATTTTCGCATTGTGGAGCGCGAATCTAAAAGGGCGAAGCTGAAGCAAGACGCCCTGTATAGACTTGGACGTGGGTTGCTGCAGCAAAATAAGCGCCGTGAAGCAGAAGCGGTGTTTATACGGCTTAGCGAGCAAAAAGGGGTGCAGCCGGCTGTAGCGCAGGCCGGGTTGTTAGCCCTTGCGCAAATGAAGATTGAGGAACAAAAAGACCCCGAAGCCTACACGCTTCTCACGCGCTTGCTTGAGATGAAAGAGCTACAAAAAACTGTGCGCGGCGTTGCTACATTGCAAGCCGCTCGCTTAGCCACCAAACTGGGAAAAGATGATGAGGCGCAGAAGCTCTACGATCAGGTATCAAGTATTGATGACATGGCACAGTACGCCGCCGAAGCTCAATTGCAAACAATGGCGCGCATGTACAAGAAGAAGGACTACGAGGGTATATTCCGCCAAGTTCAGAAAAATTATCACCCTCTCAATGACCCAGAGAAAGAAGCTCGTCGCGCGCTCATCGTGGGACAGGCCTACATGGAGATGGAACGTTATGAACAAGCCGCGCAATGGTTTGAGATGGCAGAAAAATACCAAAGTGGCGGTCTGCTTGGTGCTGATGCTGCCTACCGCCGTATTGTTTGTGCGCAACACATGCGCGCCACCAATGTTGTAAGCCTTGCACAAAAGTTCCTGAGTGTTTATGCGGCTCCTGGTTCACCAGCTGAGAGATTGCCCCTCTGTGACTGGGTACGCTTCACATACGCCGACCGCATCATGCCTTCCGACCCGGAGGAAGCAGCCAGACAATTTGATGCCTTACGCATAGAACAGCTCCCCGCTTCCATACGAGCCGACGCTGAGTACAAAAAAGCATGGAGCGCTGCACAGGGCGATACTTACGACCCCATACCAACGCTTAACCACTTCATTTCCACTTATAAGAATGAACCGCGACTACCGGAGGCCTACACCTTGCGTGGAGCTGCCTATGCAAAGCAAAACAAGCCTGGGGAAGCTCTGCGAGACTTCGAGCACGTGATCACAAATTATCCCGGGTCAGACGCGGTTCCAGTGTGCTGGCAGAAGGCGGCACAAGCAAGTAAATCTGACCCTCAGCGCATGGTCCGCTACTACGAAGGGCTCATTTCATGCCGTGGCAGAATCAAGCCAGCTGCATTGGCAGAGGCGCACTACAACATAGCTTGTGCACTCTATGAAACGCGTCCGGCAGATGCGATACCACATTTCCGCGAGGCTGCTACCATTAACCCCGAGCTTTACTCCTCACGTGTAGAAACTGCACTGGTACAGTGCTACTTCAAATTGCAAGATGTGGAAAACCTGCAAAAATCTTTGGAAGAGCTGGAAAAAACTAATCCGGCGTCCTACAACGCGCTTCCACCAGGGATTCTGCGCTGGTGTGGTTGGAGCTGTTATCAGAAAAAAAGCTATTTAGCGGCGGAACGTTTCCTATCGGATGCCCTAGCTAGAGAGCCCAAAGAACCCTATATCGATGCTGAGGGCAATCGCAAGGAACGGCCCCAAGTAGAGCCGCTCGTGTGGAAGCTGCTTGCGAAAGCTCGACTGGAACTGCGACTTTTTGAACGTGGCTATGAAGCAGCTCAGAACTATGTATCTATGGAAACTCAGCCATATCGAAAGGCCGAGGGAATGCGCGATATGGCACAATTACTGCTTGGACTAAAGAGAGTGGACGAAGCACGGAAAACATGTGAGGATGCTATTGCAATGGGAATTGACGGGCCGATAAAATCATCGCTCTTCCTCTCGCTGGGCGACACCTACTATGTGCAAGGTCTGTACGATGACGCTGCGAAATACTATGGTCGCGTGGCCAATGTGGTAAGTGATGCAGAGTTGCGTCCACTGGCAACCTACAAGTTAATAGCTGCGCTTAGCAAAGCCGGCAAAGAGGTAGAGGCTGAGCAATACCGCAAAATGATGGATACGGAGTTCTCGAGGTGGCGGGTACCACTTGATGCACGTCGGCTTATCGAAGCAGCGCCTACGACAAACAAGTGATATGTTTTACGCCCCTTCTCAGAATCGACGCAAACATTGGTACCACATACTGAGTATTGAGAGAAGGCTGCTGTGGGTGCCAGTTGTCGTTTGTATTTTTGCACTAGTAGTCGTCGTCGCGCTGCTTATCATTTATACGGTACGTGCGATGGATTATAACATGGAGCTGGTGGAGCAAAGCCTCCCTGGTAGTACCTTGTATGACCAAAAAAAGCTCATAGTAACCTCTCTGACGAGCCGCGATAACGCACCTGTTACGTGGAATGAACTGCCTAAAGAACTCATTCATGCTTTTATTGCACGCGAAGATGATCACTTTTTTGAGCACAGCGGAGTTGTGTACTCTGCCCTACTCCGTTCTGCCTTAAAAAATCTGTCCACTATGAGCTACAAGCAGGGAGCATCCACCATCACGATGCAGCTCACTCGTCACGTGTTCGAGTTACGCGGCAGGACTATCGATCGAAAATTATTAGAAATTGTTCTAGCTCAGCGAGTTGAAAAACAATACAACAAAAAAACAATCTTGTGTCAATATTTAAGCCGTATCTATTTTGGGCAAAGCTGCTATGGTCTGCGTGAGGCAGCTCGCCTCTACTTTGGGAAAGCGGTAAGGGAGCTCAACCTGCCGGAATCCGCGTTGTTGGCTGGTATCGTTCGTGCGCCGTCCTTGTATAACCCGGTGCGCAACCCGGAGCTAGCACGAAAAGTCCGACGTGAAACCTTGCAGCGTATGTGTGAGCTGGGTCTCATCACCCCCGATCAATTTGCGAAAGCAGACGCCACGGCCATTCCCACAAAAGCGAACGGCTCGGTATTACCCACCACAGCAAATCAAAATTACCCGGCCATGTGGGCGAATGCCGAGCTGGATGCCTTGGATGTGGTTCAGGGAGACCGCGCTCAGGGTATGGCAGTGCTCAGCTATCTGAATTTGCCGCTTCAACAGTACACAGAGCGAGCATTAGCTGCAGCGATTCAGGCAGTAGAAAAGCCCACAAATACACTGACACCAGATTGGGCTGCTTTACCTGGTGCAGAGCCCAATGAGCTGCAACCGAAACTATTTGCTACGGCCAAGCGTCCCGCTGGTTTGCGAACTGACGCAGAAGGCGTCCTCAGGTCAGGCGAAATCCGGCTGCAAGCCTGCGTGCTCGCCATTGATTCTCGCCTCAATCATCGCGGCCATATTTTAGCTGTCACTTGCGGGCGGAGCGCGGCAGATTCGGTAAACCGCTGGCTCATGCAGGTACAGCCCGGTCGCATCGCCGCACCTCTCGTATTCTGCAGTGCATGTCTGCCGGGCGGAAATTCGCACCACATCGTGGCTAACAGCGCACGGGTAACGGGCTCGCGCTTGGGATATGAGACAGTGCACGGTTTTATTGCCGGGCTCAAGCTGGGAGAACTTCCCGACAAGGCGCATGAAGATGACCTGTACGATGGACTTTTCAGCGTACGCATGATTGATTTGGCGCACACGCTTTTTTCCCTGCAAAATATGGGGCAAAATTACCATTTGAGACTTATTGACTCCATTTGGAGCCATGGCCAGCACCTTTTGTACTCGGCGGGATCGTCGAAAACCGGGGAGTACATTCGCCGCGAGGGCGCTGTTGCCGTCTCCCACCTGCCTCCCTTCCGCTACCGCGAAGGGGCGCCTACTGTACTGCACGAAGAATTGCCGGACGGCCGAGGGCAATGGACAATGGTCTTCAATGAAAGGGGTGTGGCCATATTTGTCTGGATGGGTACTGAGAACGCTCCGGGACACCCCTGCAAGACTCCTCCTGAGCTGCGGCGTCTTATCGGTCAGGCATCCCTCGCACTGGCTCGGCAACTACACACTCGCGCACGAAGCGAGCTGCGAAACACCAATCGGAGCAACCAGCCATGAACGATTACACCGCTGAACTATGTAGCGCACAGCTGGCTGCCCGCAACGTCGGCGAGCTGCTGCGCAAGTGTTTCTATGCACCTAAGGTAGTAGATGAAAGATTGGCGCACGATGTGAAACTGCGTTTGGATAAGGAGTGCCAACGGCTCATATGCAACATTCTGCAGAAGCGCCACCCGAATTACGCCGTGTTGGGAGAAGAGGGTGGCAGCGGTGGCGAAGTTGAGTGGATTGTGGATCCGTTGGATGGGACTGTCAACTACTACTATGGAATTCCTCTCTTTTGCGTGAGTATTGCTTTGCGCGTACACGGCCTATTGCAACTGGGCTGCGTGTACGCACCGATGACAGAAGAATTTTACAGTGCTGTGCGTGGTGAGTCTGCGTTGCTGAATGGAAGGGAAATTCATGTATCGACTCGCGATCGCATGGATCGGGCTGTCGTGTTTATCGGTCACGGGTCACACGATGGCTCTGGAGCATCAGGCATACGCCGATTTGCACACGTTTCATCCCAAGTGTGCAAAATGCGCATTCTCGGCACCGCTGCACTCTCTCTATGTTACGTGGCAGCTGGCAAATTGGACGCCTACGTAGAACAGAGCATTCATTTATGGGATTTTGCCGCTGCACAGGTGATACTGGAAGCGGCGGGCGGCACACTGGAGTTCTCCGAATGCAAAGATGATCCTCTCAGCGGCTCGGTCACTGCGTGGAACGGGAAACTACCTCTCCATGAAGCTTTGACTCTGCCACTAACCACCACTCAACCATGAACGACCGTCCCCCCGTCACATCTGTCCGTGGGCGTGCTTGGCAGTGTCTGTGCCGCTGGGGAGCGGAGAGAAAAGTGTTTGCGGATTCTCTGATTCACCGCGTTGAGGAAGGATTGAGCAGCCCGGATCGCGCCATGCTGCAAGCTATCGTGCTGGGCACACTGCGCCACCTGCGCCTGCTGGAAGAACAACTTGCCACGCTGCGCGGGAAAAAACATTTGCAGGAAAATGCACGTTGGTTGCTGCTCAGCGGGCTCTGCCAGCTCTTTGTGCTCAGATGGCCAGAATATGCAGTTGTCAACGAGTTGGTGGAACTGGCACCGCAACGATTACGATCGCTGGTGAACGGCGTGCTGCGAGAATCATTGCGTCAGCGTGAACAATGGGAAGCGACGCTGTCTCAACTTCCTCCAGGCATACGCTACTCCATGCCGGATTGGTTGGTGGAGCGGTGGACTAAGCGCTTTGGCGAGCAAGAATGCCGAGAACTGCTGGAGTGGTTTGCCCAGCCTGCGTCTGTTTTTCTGCGTATCAACCGTCTCAATCCTCCTTCTATCCCGGCTAACTGGACACCCCTGCCCGGCCTGCCGGGATGGTTCCGATTGGCAGATGGTCACTTCCCGCACGCCCAACTGCGTACTGGACAGGCCTACGCTACTGATCCTGCCACGCGTCACAGCATTGAGCTGCTCGCACCCGCTGCGGGAGAAACTATACTGGACGCATGCGCTGCTCCGGGAGGTAAATCAGTCGCTATCCTTTCCGCTACAGAAGGCAACTGCTATCTTCTCTCAACTGATAACGTACGATCCCGACTGCCAATGCTACGCAGCAACCTGCAAAAGGCTGTCGGACATCCCACGCGGGTGGAGCTGCACGACTGGACGCAACCGCCGAGTAAAAATCTACGCAAAGCCTTCGATGCCGTGCTCGCCGATGTGCCGTGCAGCAACAGCGGAGTGCTGCAACGGCGCGTGGATGTGCGCTGGCGCTTCTCGCCTGCCGAATTGAAGCAGCTGACTGCCGTTCAATTTCAAATTGCGAAACATGCGATGCAAGCAGTCAAACCGGGAGGACGTTTTGTATATTCCACCTGTTCAATAGAACCAGAAGAAAACAACGAAATCGTGCAAAAAATACTCGCTGAAAACCCCGGCTGGGTCTTGGTTAAGGAGCGTCTCATTCTTCCACATCACGAACACACGGATGGCGCATACTGCGCCCTGCTCTGTGCACCTCCCCTGTCTTAATAACAGCACCCTTCCCTGTTCAGCACGTTGACTGCCCCCACGTGAGGGCGACTCCTGCTCAGAAGGTACAAAATATCCTCATCATCGAATCCAAGACTCATGCCGTTCCTCAGGAAGCGGCTGTTGGTGAATATGCCATCCTGCACCAGTATGATGCCAAGCAAATGCGAACCTGTCTGCTATACGACGTGGAAGTTTTCCATATGCCTCCTCGGCAGAGCGAGTGACGCTGCTATCTGTACTTGCAAGGCAGAGTTTTCAATGTACAGCGCTACTCCGTCACAGAGCCGGATTCATGCGCGGCATGTTCATGCGGAGCCATCAGGAGACAGAGTTCATAAAGCAAATAGAGAGGGAGAGCCATGAGAAGCATCGTACCCGGATCTGGCGCCGGTGCCAGGAGCAGAGCAATCGCAAAGCTTCCCGCAAGCATGTAGGGGCGCATGCGTCGCATACGCTGCCGTGTCAGAACGCCAAAACGCATGAGGGGATAAAGCACCACAGGAAGTTCGAAGATGAGGCCAAAAACGAGAATGAGTTTTACGGTGAAACTCAGGTAATAACCAATACGCCAGTCATTCTCAATCCCCAAACTCCACGAATACTCGTAAAAAAACGCAAGCACGCGTGGAAGTACAGCCCAGTACGCAAATGCACATCCGAACAAAAATAAAATCACACCCCAGCCCAAACTGAGGAAGAGTACACGCCTTTCATGTTCCAACAGCCCCGGCAAAATGAAACGCAGCGCAAGATACAGGAGAATCGGACTCGCTAAAATAACTCCTCCGAAAAAAGCAAGCTGAACTGAGAGCAAAAAGGCCTCACCTGGCTGGAAGGCGCCCATAATGCGAGACTCATTGCTGTTCTGCCCGACATGCAGGTCGGCACCGGCAGCGTGCAGGGCACGGGCAAGACGCTGCGATTCGGCATCGCCTGTTTGCAGGAGGAAAGACACCTGTTGATCTTGGGGAAGGGTTGACGCCGCTCGCAAGAAATCCACGGCATCCGCCAATGCGAGCACAGCGGGCGAGAAACGCTTCTGTAAATTTCCTCTCAACTCAGCAGAAAGCCCCATCCGCGCACCTTGCAGCTCCTTGGCCGTCACCCAATCCTGTGCCGATATCCCCTCTGGCAGGTGAGAACGTTCATGCTCCAGCCACACATGCTCCACCGGGCGACGCAGTAAAGCAAGCAGAGTGGAGGTGCAGCTGAGGCATATCAACATCGCCAACAGGGTAACAACAGCCATGCGCACCAATGTGCGGCGCAGCTCTTCCAAGTGTTCCATGAAAGTCATCTCTGCCCGGACGTTCTTTGGTCGAGTTTCAATTGGTGCATTCATGAGTGGCGCGAGGGTTCGGGAAGCTCAATTCCTAGTTTTTGTACATCATCCGGTGAGAGCGCGCAAGGATCGGGAGCCACAAAATGTCCGGGCTCGATTTCGACAGGGGTGAGATCCAAGCTCGACGTGACTTCAGCAAGAGGATGTCGAATACGACGTCCGAACGCACTGCCAGGCGGTGGGTCAATAGGACTGGGAGGTTCTCCCAAAAGAATCGACCGATCATCAGTCATTCCGTGAGTTGGTACGGCATCCAACAGAGCACGCGTGTAGGCATGACGCGGCGCACAATAAAGCTCATCTGCTTCGGCTTCCTCGACAATGTTACCGGCATACATTACCGCTACGCGGTCAGACACATGGCGCACTACCGAAAGATCATGCGATATAAAGAGGTAGGCTATGTTAAGTTCGCGCTGCAATTCCATGAGTAGATTGAGCACTTGGGATTGTACCGGCGCATCCAGCGCACTCACTGGCTCATCGAGCACAAGGAGTTTTGGACAATACGAGAGGGCTCGTGCAATGCAGATGCGCTGCCGTTGTCCACCTGAAAACTCATGCGGGAATTTGGTGAGAGAACTCGCCGGAAGCCCCACGCGCTCCAACAGTTCAAGCACCCGGGCTTGCCGGACACGGCGGCTTTTCACCCCCATCACGACTAAAGGTTCCTCAATAATGTGGCACACATCCATGCGTGGGTTCAAGGCATCTGCGGGATCCTGAAACATGAGCTGTACATACTGTCGAACCTCCCGCAAGCCCCACTGCGACAGGTGGGTAATATCGCGTCCCAGCAGACGTATGACACCGCCAGTCGGTTCCAAAAGCCGCACCAGGCAACGCGCAACAGTGCTCTTCCCGCAACCGGATTCACCCACGAGCCCGAGGGTTCGCCCGGCGGGGATGGAAAAACTCACGCCATCCACAGCCCTCACCCACTGTTTTGCCCGGGAAAAGACTCCCCGTTGCACAGGAAAATGCATGCGGAGCTTCGATACCTCGAGGACAGGTTGCGACATGATTATAAAAGCGACTACGATGACGATCGCACGCGCGAGCGCGGAGAAAGGACGATTGGTACCCCTGACACACCATTGCGGTTGCGTATTGTGCTGCGCAAATACTGCGCGTAATTGTCAGTAAGCAAGCGCTTATCATTCACGAAAAGCACATAAGTAGGCACTGGCAGACGCATGTATTTCTCATCGAGCGCAACAGTGGCATAGTAAAGCTTTAAGGAACGCCCATTAGCGCGCATCACGGGCGGCGGATTAGTCAGCATTGCGCGCTGGAGGATACGATTAAGTTCCCCAGTACCGAGAATGCGCTTGCAAGCCTGTTGCAACTTTTCAATGGCTGAAAAAATGCTGCCAAGCCCGCTACCTTCCTTCGCAGAGGCAATAGCGAGGGGAGGATTTTCCAAGAAGAAGAGTTGCTCCTGCACCATGCAACGCACTTCTTCGCGACGTGCTTTCAGCGGCGCGCCTGGGCAGAAGAGGTCAAATTTATTGAGTACAACAATGCACGGTTTCTTTTCCTCCGCGATGCCCGCAGCAATACGGCGGTCCTGATGGGTAATACCAGCCGCGCAATCAATGACAAGCAGGCACACATCGGAACGTGTGATTGCTCTCTCAGTGCGCATGGCAGAGAATACCTCGACTGAGGTTTCGCGTTTGGAGCGTGGGCGCATGCCAGCAGTATCAATGAGCACATAACCCTTACCCCCGCGAGTATAGGGGACATCTACGGCATCACGCGTGGTTCCTGCAACCTCTGATACAATGGTGCGTCTATCGCACAAAATTGCGTTGATAAGGGAGGATTTACCCGCATTGGGACGTCCCACAACAGCCATGCGGATAGCTGAATCATCGAAAGCGCCCGGGACTCCATCCCGTATAGTGACGTCATTGGATGCCCGCGCTTGGTCCGCACCCAATTTGCCAAGGTGAACGTTGATAAGTTCCAATAGATGGTCTAACCCTCGATTGTGCGCAGCCGAGGTGAACACATATTGCGTGAAGCCCATACCAGCAAACTCGCCCAAAGCAAGCTCCTGCTTGGGAGTATCCGCCTTATTGAGCACAAGCAGTACGGGCACCCTGCTGCGGTGTAAGCGCACGGCAATATCACGATCCACAGGAGTCAGGTGTTCCCGGCAATCACAGACAAATAGGATCAAATCCGCTGCAGCGATGGCTATGTCGGCTTCAGCTGCGACTTGGGCAGAAAAGCCGTCATCGACAACGGAGCCGATGCCCCCCGTATCCACCACGAATGCCTCGTACTCGGCATTGCGGAGTGGTGCGCTCAGGCGATCGCGCGTGACACCCGGCTGGTCGTGCACGATGGCGATTTTTCGCGCTACCAAACAGTTGAAAATAGAGGACTTTCCTACATTTGGACGACCCACAACAGCTATAGTCGGGATGGACATAGTGAAAAAGGGGAAACGCGTGTTCAGGGACGCTCACTAGCGCTGTGATAATTTGCCTTATCTCCCTTGGGTTTCACATAAGGAGCAACACCCACACAGCGTATGCCTTTCCCCGTGCTCACCAAATCCACCGGTCCCCCAATCTGGCGCATGATTTTATACTCCCGGCGCTCTCCATAAGTGCTCATCACTGAATATGTAAAAAACTTCGGTGTACTCTGACACAGGAGATGCAAATTTTGCGCACTGTCCAGCATAACACGCGGCTTCATAAAATTCAGGTATTGTCCCAAGAAGCACGCTCCCTGTACGATATGCGTGTCGGCGTTAATCACCTGCCCGAAAAGCAAGTTTTTATTTTTTACCAACAAAGAACGTACACTCAAAATGAGCTTTTGCCCGCGAACCTGAACCCGGAAGGATTGAACCTCCCCGCCCGAGTTCACATTGAACGTCGCGCTATTGGACGTGTATGTGGTATCCATATCAGGCATACGCAGGGTAGCCGTCACACTATACATACCCTCCATCCTAAGCTTGAAGGCTGGCTCCAATTTGATATCAAAGGCTTTGCGGGATCCAGGAGGAATAGTGATGTTGGGATAACGAGGCGAAGCCGTCGGCGCAACGGGGGAAACATCCCCTCGGCGCATGACATTCAGATACAGCCACGAACGTCCCGGCGTGCTAACGAGTGCCGCCGGAGCATCGGTGTGATTGGTCACCATGACGCGGATATGTACATCCTCACCCAGAATATAATCTCGACGCAAGGGTTCCAAACGAACCTCTAGTTGTCCGAAAGCGGGCATAGCGGCTAACAAGCCAAGCATGGCAAATAAGAAAGTAAGAATAGATCGATTTTGGTTCATTTCCTGGATACAGAGTTGGTTGTTTTTAAGATTTGAGCCGTGCGGAATCCCCGTTGGACGGCACGTTGATGGAAGTTAACATCACGTATAAACGTATCGCCTTGAGAAGAGCAAACGATCACATGAGCCGAGAATGGAGGCAATTCATCATACTTCGTATCCGTCCACTCCTCAAGGGCATTTTTTTCCTGGGCGCTTGCACGGGCAGCCCGCACCAATTCTACGGGAGTAAGCTGTTCATGCGCGTAGCGGGCATAGGCAAGAGCATCCCAGTAAGACACACCCCGAACCGGGGCATCCATGGAAGATCCCTCCCCCTCGCGAGCAGCACTCAACTGCCTCTTCCAATCGTGGGGTCGGTGTTCAATAACGTCAGGCGGCATTCCTGCGTGTAAGCTCTGCTGTTGCTGCTTGTTCATGACGGCATAGGCTTTCAGGAAATCGGCATACTCGGCAAGGCTCACCGGCTTCGTATGCACACGCCATAAGGTATCCCTGAAAAGACAATCAATATGCTGTTGATTCGTTGGAGGAGTCTGATGCTTAAAGTTGATGAGCAAACCGACAGAAGCAATGGCAAGTACCATCAACGCCAACCGAAATCCGGAGGAAATCACAGTACGCAGCACACGCTTCAGATAGCGTTTTTTGGCAAACCGCATGAGGGACTTGCCAATGTGCTGCTCCGGGCAATGGATCGAGCCCTTTTGCGTGCGCAAGGGAACGAGCGCAGAGTGCAAAGATTTCCACTCCAACGCAACACCGTCGTAGCCATTTCTCAGCGAATACACTACCACAGAAAGTTTCGATTCAGACAAAACTTCCGTCGGCAACACCTGCTCGAGCACGTCAGCCAGCCCGGCCATCTGCATATTGCGGTGCGCAGCGTCTGACACACCTGCCAGGACAGGAGAAAAAAATGAAAACTCCTCGCCATCCATGTAAATGGAGGCAGAATCCAGCGAGGCAGCAGCGAGGCCCTTCTCCTGGCACGCAGAATACAACTCCGCCGCGGCCTGCACAAGAGCAAAACCCTGCACGTAGTCGAGCTGTTTTCCCTGTGCAAGCAAAGAGCTCAGGGAATGCCCGCGAGGTCTCTCTTGAATGAGATAGAAAAAAGCGCCGGTTTGCACAGATTCCAACACAGGGCACACATGCGGAAGTGTCACGGCAGCACGCCTCCGTGTACTTTCTTGAAAGTCCTTCACCATATCCGGCGGACTCTGCGGGCGCAGCACCTCAATGACGACAGCCCGATCCACATAACTTTGCGTAGCAGCGTACAGCTCGGAGTTCTCATAGGAAGCGAGTAACTCGTCTAGAATGTAAAGGCCGAGCTTAGTGGGAAGTCCTGTAAAAATGGGATTCATGGGTAATCGTTGGTCGATTCCTGCATTTCTTCAGCATAGGGTACAGCCTCCTCAGCATAGGGAGACAGGCCGTCATCCGGAAGGAGTCCGGACGGTTCCACACGGCGGCGGCTGTTAAGCCTTTGCTCATGCAAAATAAGCGCCGATGGGGTACTGATACAGTCAAGAGGCTCGCCCTGGTAATAAAGTTTCGCTGTAAAGCCGTAGTATTTCACATCGCTGGTATCAGTGATTTCTGCACGGTCTGTGGGAGGAACGTTGTACTGTACCATCAAATCCTCCTCGCAATCACCCCACGTAGGCTTTTCATTCACCCATGAAAGTTTAGGAGACACGCGAGAAAAATCGACCTTGCGTCCATCCACCAGATCGAAGAATTGAATAGTGATGTAAATATCGTCCGGACGAACATGCTCGCCCGGCGCCAACAGGACAGGCATAAGTATATTCACACTTTCTCCCTGCTCCGTATCGTAGGAATGCTGCACCCGGTGCGGGCCAAAGGAGAGCTTACCGCGCAGCGCGCTGGGTTGCTCCATCCCAAAAGTGAGGCGGCGTGAAGCCAAGGCAAAATATTTACCCGCCTGCTCACGCATGCGGAAGAGTTTGCCGTAGTAATCGCGTGCCTTCTTGGGGTTAAGCAGCTTATCGTAAGCCATCCCGTAATAATACAGCGCAGCGGGATGATGCGGAGCCATACTCGTAGCCTGCTCCAAACTGAGTACGCACTGCCGCATATCTCCGGAAATCATAGCTGCCACGCCACGGCGGATCAGTTTATCCACATCCCCATGCTCTTCTGCAGAAGGCTGTGATGCATCAGCGACTTTCTCAGCGTCTGGAGACATTGAATCTGTTTCTCCTTCTGCGTCGCGCTCCAGAACAGCAGCTGCAGCATCTATGTCCCCGGTTTCCTCGGTAATAATCGTGGACACGTCGCGTGCGCGCAAAGCGGGGGCTTCATGCTCATCTTCCACTGCACCCTCTTGAGAAGCTGGTGGCGGCGGGGTATCTGCGGCTCCGATAGCCGCGGCTCCCCTGCTTTCCTCCTGCTGAAGCTCGCGAGCTTCCAAGACAGCCAATTCCATGCGCGCGGCCTCCATGGCCTGGTCATATGAATTCTCCAATCGACGCACCACACCCACCCCCAGCAGGCAGATTTCCACCAGAATCATCAACCGCAGGACACTTATCACTACCCCCGCGCGCACCACGTGCCGGGCCACAGAAAGGGCACCTCTTCTCAGAAATCCCACAGCCCGACCTGTGCACCAACGGCACACTCCTTTTATTCCCTCTGTCGTGCGCTTTCCCATCAGAACTCCTCGCTGGTGCATTCTAGCACAGGATCACCTTTCTGCACAGTCTAAAATCACCGCGTATGCGCTCAAGTCACATCCGTCCCAAGAAAATGTCTTTCATAGGCGGGAAGTATGATGATAGCAGGAGTTGGCAATTTTTGGGCAAAT
>CANQAD010000051.1 GCA_947588735.1 uncultured Akkermansia sp. | reverse complement strand
ATTTCGCCTACCCTGTGAATAATTTGCGCCTCGCACTGCAAAGAGCTGTCGTTGGTGTTCGCGGCGGTGTTATTCTGTGATGCCGTTGTATTGTTGTTCGTTACCGTCTGTTCGCTCACGGAGAGGAGGGTCTGCTCACGTCCTACGGCGGTCACTTCCTCGTTCAGCTGCTGCACGGTTGTGTTACCGACGATGGTGTGTTTTTTGCCCAGGAATAAGAGGTTGGATAATCCTTCGAGCACTTTGGTGATTCCCTTGAGTCCTAACAAAAGCCCCGCCAGGACGGCGCCCCCCACCGCCAACCCCACCCCACCTATAATGGTCATCGGTTCGGTGGCCACCTTCGAGTCCCGGCATTTCATTTTCGGCTTTTTGTTGCCGAACGGCTCTGTATAGGTGTCCGTCGGTTCATTCCCTTTGCCGAATTTGTCCTGGAGCGTTGCTCCGATCATCGTTCCCACGCCTCCGGCAACTGCTGTTACACCGACCCCCACTATCCCGCTTGCTACCCTGTCCGCATTGGAGGTCAGATTTCCGAACGTACGCAGACCGCCGGAAACGCTGCTCCGCTCGCCCATGGCAACAAAGCCGGCTATGGGAGTATTGACGGTGACATGCTCATTCGCATAGTTCACGTAGGTCGGAGATGACAGGGTGAGGGTGGAAGGTTCCATTTTCACCATGCTTCCCGTCGGTTGCACGAGGTTGGTTAAGTTGCCGTCCAGGATGTTGCCGACCAATCCGGTGACGGTTGTGATGGTCTTGATGATGCCGCTGGCGGCGCTGCCCAACAAGTCTATGCTGGACAGACCATACACGCGGTTGCCATCCTGCAATTCATCGCTGTAGATGAAGGAAGTGCCGATGAGGCTCTTCGCATCAAACCCCGAACAGGCTAAGTTGACGACCGTATTGAAGGCGGTGTCCTGAACGGCCGCTCCGCCGATTATGGTCGTTTTCGGCGCCAGGAGACTCGCACTGAGATCCGTGACCGTGAACGAGGAACCGAGGAAGGTCTGCGCCATGAAGACATTGGTGGCAATGTTGCTGATGTAGGGACCCTTGATGTTCACCCCGCTGCCGTCGATGCGAATCCTGCCGCCCAGGAGTCCCCCCGTTTTAATGCCCATGAGGTGCTCGGTCTGCTGTTTTCCGTCAGGATTGTACGCCGCGTAGGCTCCCGAGTTGAGCACCTTGCCGCACGCACTTGTCATTTCTATGCCGCTCTCCGTGATCTTGACGGACGAGCGCCCCACACGGAACGTGATCGCCTGAGCCGACGTAAGGACGATTTCGCCGCCCGCGTTCACGATCTGGTGGTCGGCGGACTGTATCAGCACATCCTTGGCGGAGTACACATTCACCCCTTCAAAATGGGGACGCGTGACGGGGGCGTTGAGATTCTGCTGGATGTCGTTAGCCACCGATTCCATGGTGTAGCCGGAAGACATATTGGCCTCAGAGAAAACTCCGGCAGCCGTTTCGATGACATCGCTGGAGATGTAGGTGTTGGTGATGTCTTCGTTTTGCTGGACGGGACGCACGCCGTTGTCGCGCGTGACCATCTGGATCTGGTGGAAGGGATATTTACCCTCGGCCAATTCATCCACGGAGAGCGGACGGGTCACTCCGGCGGGTTCGGAGTTCTTTTTGGTGTCGGTGAGGTCCGCATCCTGCGCCGGGGATTCCTCGGTGTCTCCCTGGTACTTGCGCGGCGGAAGCTGCACGCGGTTGCGCAGGGTGACAGCCGAGTAATCAGCGACGTCATCCTGTTCCTTGAGCGTATGACGCTCCATCGTCTTGAGCTCGACGAACGGGGAGGCATTTTGGTCGCGATACAGGGAGCTGATAGCAACGGGCAGACTGAAGTCACCTCGGTCGAGACACACCAGCACATTCCCGACCCTCGGACGCGCGAGCAACCCGCTGTTTTTATCCGCGAAGGGGGAACCAAGTTCCACCACAATTTCATTGGCAAACGAGATGGACTTTTGTCCTGCGCCCGTGTACTTCAACGGAGCTATTTCCCGCACCTTGCAGGTGTTCTCGGTGACGCGCTTTTTATCTTCCTCGTACGAAAAGGGAGCGGTATCCACCACCTGCGCCACAAACAGACGCATCTTGGGCATCGGTCCATTTTCCCCGGCTGTCAGCATATCCGCCGTTTCGGGTGCATGATGATTGACAATCACCGGACGCGGCAGCAAGCAGAGGCACTTGGGCTGTCGGGCTTCATCGATATGCGTTCCCTCCACCTCAGCCTGCCACGTGTTCTGCGTCACCTGAATTTTCATCTTGGTGAGCATATAGCGGGTGGATGGGCTGCACTGCAATCCACCATCCTTCCTCGCGGCCACCTTAAAATGCACTTCCCTGCCGATCACGGGGAGGGAGGAATCACTGCTTCCATGGTAATAGAGGCCAAAGCAACCGCCGCGATTATCGTGAATCGCGCGCAAAACAGCCTCGCGATGAGTCATCTCATCGTCCGTGAGCTTTTTCATCAGGATGTTCCCCAGCTCATAGGAACTGAACTTCACGGAATTCGACACTTCATTTCCATCGCCGTACAGTTGCAGTTTGAGCTCGTCTTTCGCAAAGTCCTGCGTCCCGTAGTGCTTGCTCCAGAAACGCGTTTTTGCTGCGCTGATGCCAATTTGAACAGGATTCCCTTCTTGCAATCGCGAGTCGGATTCGCTGAGTGCATCAAAGACAATCATCCGCTCCTTGTTGGCATCCTTCGGAACTTCCCACACATAAGCCAGCCCCCACGTGGAGGCCAACCGACTCATGAAATCGTAGTCGCTTTCATCATTTTGCACCCACTGAATTCGTGCATCCGTCGCGATCCGCTTCTGAGCCTCTTCCGATACCTGCACATCCGTATCCCAGCATTCACCGAGGCGCCGGAAGAATGCAAGGACGGGGGATTGGTCCTTATTGTTGGAGTCTAATTCGAGCGACTCCCTCGTGTACACGAGGCGGTTCTTCGAGTAGCACGCGCATGCCAGCGCGGGACGTATCGTCCACTTATACCAGGCGGCGTTCTCGGACAACGTCGTGGCTTCTGTCGTCGATTCGATCGACATCACAACGCCGGCCACGCGCTGAATTTCCCGAACGGAAGCCTTGTCGATTTTGTCCTTGGCGGACGACACGACCAACAAGACTCTCTTGCCCAAGTATTCCCGCATCTTAGCCTCACTGTCGTCCCCCATCGAGGTATCCCGAATGAGTACCTCATAGCGATACAGCGAAGACATCTCCTCACAGCCCTCAATGATGCGCAAGGCTGCAAGGGTTTCCTCCGGGGCTTTCCCATCAATCTCTCTGATCTCTATCGTGTATATCATGGTTCTCGCTTGGTGTTTCGGTCACGCCGGGCTCCTGAACCGGTGGGGAGCGTGTTTCCCTCCCGGTACGGGGATTAAGACGGCTGCACCTCTATCGCGTTGTCTTTGATCGTGAGGGTAACTTTCGAGTAATTGTTCTGTTCAAGGACGGAACGGAGCATGAGCGAGCTGAGGCGGGGAAGAATCGAATGCGTGATAATGTTGTCGATGATGCGCGCACCGGCATCCGCCCGCTTTGCCTGCTCCATGACGTAGCGCGTGAGGTCCTCTCCCCACACGAGTTCCGCCCCGTAGCCGGACTTCAGCCGGCGGGCCACCTTGCCGAGTTTCAGCCCGATGATCTTGCTCATCACCTCCTGAGAGAGCGGGTAGTACGGAATGGTGACGATACGTCCGAGCAGAGCCGGCGGGAACACCTTGAGCATGGCCTCGTGCATAGCCTGCTCCACGGCTTCGGCGCTCGGCATCAGCTCCGGATCCGCGCACAGGCTCATCATCTCATCGGTACCGACATTGGTGGTCAGCAGGATGATCGTGTTGCGGAAATCGATCAGGCGTCCTTCTCCATCCTCCATACGACCCTTGTCAAACACTTGGAAGAAGATCTCATGCACGTCCTTATGAGCCTTCTCCACCTCATCCAGAAGTACCACGGAGTACGGTTTGCGACGCACGGCTTCGGTAAGCACACCGCCCTCGCCATAGCCCACATACCCCGGAGGCGCCCCCTTCAGGGTGGACACCGTGTGCGCCTCCTGGAATTCACTCATGTTGATGGTGATGAGGTTTTGCTCGCCGCCGTAGAGAGCTTCAGCGAGAGCGAGAGCCGTTTCCGTCTTACCCACACCGCTGGGACCTGCCAACATGAGGACGGCTATCGGCTTCTCCGGATCGGCCAGAGAAGCGCGCGCGCTCAGAATCCTGTCCGCAATGATGCGCAGCCCATGATCCTGCCCAACGACGCGCTCTGCGAGGTGCTCGGAGAGGTGCAAAACATTTTCCAACTCGTTGCTCACCATCCGACCGGCCGGGATGCCTGTCCACTCGCTAATGATAGCAGCGATCGCCTGAGCATCCACCTGGGGCAACACCAACGGAGTTTCTCCCTGGAGGGCAGCCAATTTCTCCTCTGCATCCTTGAGTTCCTTACGGAGAGACGTTGCATCCTTCTTCGGAAGTTCCTCATCCTGCAGCTTGTTTCGCAGCTGCACCACACGAGCCACCAGCTCCTTCTCCTTCTTCCAATCCGCGAGACGTGCATCGTGTTGCGCCGTGAGTTCCTTCTTTTTCTGCTGCAAGGCAGAGAGCGCCTCCTGACGATCCATGCCTACCTTGGACTCCTTTTCCAGCACGGCAATCTGGGAATCGATCCCCTCCAACTGCCGACGCAGATCCTCCACCTCCGCGGGTTCACTGCTCTGCGTGAAGGCAACGCGTGCTGCAGCGGTATCCAGCAGGCTGACGGCTTTATCCGGCAGTTGTCGCGTGGGCAAGTAGCGTCGGGAAAGCGATACGGCAGCCCGCAACGCCTCGTCCAAAATCAGGATGTTGTGGTGCTTCGCCATCACGCGTCCCACCGCAATCATCATGAGGTGAGCCTTCTCGTCATCCGGCTCTTCAATGAGGATGTTCTGGAAGCGGCGTGTGAGGGCCGGATCCTTCTCGAAGTATTTTTTGTACTCGCTCCACGTGGTGGCAGCGATGCAACGGAACGAGCCGCGGGCCAGCGCGGGTTTGAGCAGATTCGCTGCATCCCCCTGCCCTGCCGTGCCGCCGGCTCCCACCAGATTGTGCGCCTCATCAATGAACATGATGATGGGCACGTCCGATGCCTTCACCTCATCAATCACCTGCTTCAAGCGATTTTCAAACTCCCCGCGCATGGAAGCGCCGGCTTGGAGACCTTGCAAATCCAGCGAAAGCAGGCGCACATTTTTGAGCATATCCGGGATATCGCCGGAGGCAATCCGCAGCGCAAGCCCTTCCACCACGGCCGTCTTCCCTACGCCGGCTTCACCGGTGAGGATCGGATTATTCTGTCGGCGGCGCAGCAGGATATCGATGATGCGCCGCACCTCCGCATCCCTGCCCACCACGGGGTCGATTCTGCCCTGGCGAGCTTCTTCCGTGAGATCGGTGCAGTATTGTTTGAGCGCTTGCTGTTTACCCATTTCGGCGGGCGCCATGGCTCCGTTTTCCGTACCCACCTCAGAGGTCGCCAGCCCGGAACCGTCTGCGGGGCTCGAGCTTTCCTCGCGACTGCCCGACGTCACGGAATAGAAGTGATCGGAGAGTTCCTCGGCCTTCACCTTGGAAAACTGTGTCGAGATATCGAGCAGCGCGCGCTTCAATTCCCCGGTGCGCATGCAGGCGAGCAGCAGGTCCCCCGTGCGGATGGCGCCCCGCTTGAACATGAGCGTAGCGAGCATCCAGGCTTCCTTGATGGCCAGCTCAATTTGCGGGGAGAAATCGCGGATACTCGTCGCACCGCGCGGAAGAGCCTCCATGGCTTTCGTGAGATCCGCAGCCAGACGCGAGTTGTCCACCTCAAAGTGTCGCAGGATGAGGTGGATATCCGTCTCATCCGTCGCGAGGATCTGGTTGATCCAGTGCAAGAGTTCTACGTAGGGATTTCCCCTCATCTTGCAGAATACGGTGGCACTCTCGATGGCCTTGTAGGCGACATCATCAAGTTTTCCGAACAGTTCACTGCGTTTGATTTCAGCCATGGTTTTGATTGTATTGCGGGTTTATGTAAAAGCGCATTTGATGCGACACTCCATCACGTGAGAAGATTCGGTCGGCATGAGCGTATCGCAGCCCAATCCGGTATTCTGCCCCAGAGTCAATGGCGGCATTTCCTCTGTTTTCACCCGGAACACCAGCTCCCAGTGCAGAGGACGCTGTCCCATCATCTTGAGCCACGAGATCAGTCTTGCGTAGCTCTTGCCGCCGGGCGCCAGTCGTCGGAACTGAGCGTAGCTGACGGGACCGATCACCACATCCACCCGATCCGTGACGCTGCGCTGCTTGCTGCCGAGGAGGGTGGTGCGGCCCAACTCGCAGACCCCCGGCTTCCCCAGTCGGCAGTGCATACTCTCGCCGATGCGCATGAAGCCCGGCACAAATTGACGCAACTTCACGGGTACGTTGAAAAACTTTTCCAGCAGTTTGCAAACGCTGCGGGCCTCCCCCTTGTGCGCCAATTCCCGCGCATACGCCACGGGAGCCGGGGACGGCAGAGGAGAAGAAGTCCGAACCCGAGGCATGCCGCAGAGCGTCTCTGCCGCACGACTCAGGAAATCCCGCTGAGCGTTGTCGTAGCTCACGGCAGGCTGAGCCCGGGTGCCGCCGCGGTAAAAAAGAGCAATCAGGCGGTCGTGGAATATGTCCAAAAATCGCTGCATGGACAAGTCGTAAAAATGTCGACTCCGCTCATAAGCGTACTCCGTGAGAGCCAGCGGCAAGGCTCCGTTGGGACCGAACAGACCGAAGAAGTACACCTGCATCGTGCTCACTTGTCCTCCCCCAAGCACGACATCATAGATCTCCGAAGGAGGAAATTGAAGATGCGGAATCTGCGCAAAGCGCATCACCGGCTCCTGCCCGGCCGCAGGCTCTCCGATGCGCGGCCTGTCGGGCAGCAACTGCTCCATTCTACGCACTGCGGCGTAGAATGAATAGGCGCCCGGTCGAGCCGCCAGCGCCCGCGTGAAGTCATTTTTCACGCTCTTGCTGCTTGTCGGAACCATGAGTGGAGAGGTTGAGTTGATGCACTGATACACACTTCGATAAAACTATTCAGCTCACAAAGATCCAGCAGCCAGGCTGCCAAACTCCGGGCAAACATGTAAATGCCATCGCCGTACACCTTGTCGTTGAGCCCTACGTGAATGCGCCATCCGCGCACAACACACAAATCGCCCTGCACGGTCAGCGTACGCGTCGTCGTGTCGATTTTTGCCGTTTCGATCCCCTGAATGAGTTGCTGCGCGGCTTGCAAACCGCTATGCTGATGCTCCAGCAACATGCGCAAAACTCCCGGCAGGGCATCACTGCCGTAGGCTGCCAGTGTGCCGGGGTTCAATCGCGCCAGGGCCAGTCCCACCCAGTGCGCGGTATTCCGGAGCAGCATGCCCTGAGGGAATGTGGGACCACTCAAAAACTTGGCGGTGGCGCCGGAAGTCGTCAACGCGCTATCTTTCCGCACAAAGAGCGGGAGGTCGCGGTTGGAGCAGAGACCGCTCACGCTGATGCTGCCAATCTGATCCCGGTACTTGGTGTACCCCGGACCGGAAAAGCGCAGGTATGCTTCAGTGCCGACGTAGGAGCTCAAGCGTCCGCGTGGCGGAGCAATGGGGCGCGCGCGGTGCAGACTCATGTAGTCGAGACGTTCTTCGCCGGTGGGCATTGATTCATCGCTCACCGTGTAGAAAGGATAGATGTCAAAGAGCTTCTCATTTTCCTCCGTGTAGGCAGCGCCGCTGTACACTTGTAAAACTTCGTAGTCGGATGCAGCTGTGGCGTCCGCCACCAGGTGCTCCGCGTCCCTCCACGACGGGATTACACGATCCAAGCGTCGCTCAAAAGCATTGATGACCCGCGCGCAATTCGTCTGGAGCCCCGGAGCCTCCTGCAGCAGCAGACGCAAGCGTTCCGGCAAGGCCTTGCGGAGCATCAACACCACCGAACACTCTCCGTCATCCGGCAACAAACCCCGCAGACCGCGAATGGATAAGAAGCCCTGCTGTTCAGGCAGGAGAAAATATTCAGCGACCGGCGACAAGCCGCCGTCCGGCGATTCCATCAAATCCTCCGTGAGCAGGGAGGCCGACAACATGCGTTCCTCTTCGCCGCACCGAAGGAGAATACCCGAGCAATCCGTCAGCAAAGCATGCATCAAGACGCCTGCCGCTGATTCCGGAAGATTCACGAAAAATCGAACGTCTTCACCACGCCCGCGGGTGCACTGCAGGACGAGTTCCACTCCCCCGACCGCTCTCACCCCATGCCTGCGTGCAACGGGCAGTAGTTCCGTCTCTGCGTAGCGCGTCCTCAGAACATGGAGTCCATTAAACACCACGTCCTCGCGCAAGGCGTAGCGGCAAGCTGTCTTTTCCGGCAACGAAGTCGGCGCCTCAAAGACGCAACCGGTCGGCAAATGAGACGTTTCTGCGTCCGGGGTGATCTGAATGACGGCCCGGGAAGCCACCGGCGCGTTGTATTCGGGAGCGATCCGGTTGAGGAGCTCTTCCGGGAACTCCTCCAGCCCGTCGTCCATTTTACGCGCAATGCGAGCCGTCAGGAAAGCTACCCCTTCCAGCAGGCGTTCCACGTACGGGTCGGGGCTCTCGCCCTCGCCCAGCTGCAAGCGTCGAGCTACCTTGGGATACTCCGCCGCAAAGCGTTTGGACGCGCGGCGAAGCTCGTCGAGCTCATTCTCGTAATACCTGAGAAACTCATCATCCATCGTGCACCTGCAGCCTTACGGATTCATCGTTGTTTTACCAGTCTCCACATCGACACGCAGCCGGAAGAACACCTCCTGGTCCAGGGGTCGGACGGCCAACCTGCTGAAGATATCCAGATGAACCGCCGTTTTATCATGTTTTGAGTAGTCATCCCGCACGACCACATGAGTCTCCGCTGCATCCAAGCGGGGTTCAAAAAGCTCGATGGCTCGGCGCACACCTTGCGCGATGATTTCCGAGCGTTCTGCCGTCACCACATTTCCGGCGCAAGAATCAATGCCATAGTGATAGCCGGAGGCAGCAACTTCCGGGTAATTCTTCGTGAGATACTCGGTTTCCGTGGGAGCCGTGTGAGAGTTGAGCAGCATCTCCATGTTCAACAGGATGTCGCTTTTGAGCTGCTCGGGAGAATACACCTGATCGTACCCCTCATCCGACTTGGAAAAGGGCTGCTCATCCGTCAGCCTCGTGAGAAGACAAGGCAAATATTTCCGCGAGCTTGGCTGATTGGTTGCAACCGGCATTTCCTACCCCTTATCTCTTACGAATCAAACTTGAGAGTCTTCTCAGTGAAAATTGGGTGCAGCCCATCGTCCGAATCCCAGCACCGCTGTCCTCGCCCTGTGTAGAGTCCGTCCGCGCACTCCTGCCACTCCGTCTCCTTGGCCATGAGCAATTTGCCATCACTCTCACCACCGTGGGGGTAGCGTCCCGGCATCCGCCCAACCACAACCTCTCCACCGCGGAAGCGCAGCCTCACGTGCGGCCACACCACCTCCACGGGATGGGTGGGCGGAGCTATCTCCACGCTCTGTACCTGAGCCTGATCCACGAGCTTGTACTGACCGTCGCAGATGCACTCCAGCACCCCGCTCAAACGCGCATCGCCGTCTAACAACCACTCACGATGGGTTCCGTCGGTCAGCGTCACCCCGATGCTCGGCAACACATCCAGCACCTCCATGCAAACCGCCGCACCGGAGGCAGCATCCCCGGCAGCGAACGCCGCAACAGCCTGCGCCAACTTTTCGGCATAGGCCGGCGGCGCGCCTACCCAATCCGGACGAGATTGACCGGCAAAGTAGGATTCGCGCTGCTTCTCCGCGGCAATAAGCCCCGTGAGCGTGGTACAAAACATAGCGGATGCCGGGTTGAGTTTCAGGAGGGCATCCGCCTGCTGAGCGGCACGGTCCCACTCGCACTCCATGCAAAGCACTTGCACAAACAGGGCGCGAGCCGCCGCATCAGTGGGGGCCGCCGCCACCTGAGCCGCGGCCGCTCGATGCAACCCCTGTAAGTCTCCGGCGCTGTATAGCTGCTCGATGTCCATCGATGAGTCATGGAAGCGGAAAAGGCCGACAGAACCCGCCACGGCGGATACCGTCAGCCCTTCCGGATTGATTGATCTGATCAGACGGCTTGATCGGTCGCGACGTTCCAGCCGGCAGCCACATCACCACCGAGTTCTCCCGTGGTCTTGAAGGTGTGCGTGGTCCACTTGTATTCTTCCGCCACGATACTCACCTGTTCAACCAGACGCAGGGCAGCGGCATCGCGCCCCACTCCCGACAGCTGAGTATCGGTGCACACCGGAGCGTCCACCGTCACCACCTTGGCCTCGATGACGCGAGCATTGGTGAGCTCAACCTCATAAAGCTTCTGCTTGGCTCCGCCGATCTGGGCGCAAACCTCCAGCTTCACCTTCGCGATGTTTTGCCCGCTCATGCAGGCTTTCTGCAAATTGGGGGTCGCTTTGTCCAGCAAGTGAACAAAAACGAGCGGCGCCAGCACGCCGCGTCCGGCCGCATTGGTCTGGTTGGCAAATTGGGTCTCCTGACTCGAACCATGAGAGAACGAGACCACGTCGATCCAATTGGAGTGCGCCGTGTCGGTGGATTGTCCCTCAATACCGTCTATCTGTATGTAGGAATTGAATGCCATAATTTGAATAATAATTAGGGTGAGAATTGAATACTTTTATTTTCTCTCGCTGGGCAACTTGGTCACCAAGCGCAGGGAAGCTGTCAGACCTTCCAACTGGAAGTGCGGACGCAGGTAGAACTTAGCCGAATAGTAACCGGGGTTGCCTTCTACGTCCTCCATCACCACATCAGCGGCTGCCAACGGATAGCGAGCCTTCACGGCTTCATCCGCATTCGGATCAGCCGTCACATAGCCGGCTATCCAATTGGAAAGCCACTTCTGCATGTCGTCTTTGCTCTTGAAGGAGCCGACCTTGTCTCGCACGATGCACTTGAGGTAGTGCGAGAACCGGCTCGTTGCAAAAATGTACGGCAAGCACGCTGAAAGTCGGGAGTTAGACGTTGCATCCGGATCGTCATACACGGTCGGGTTGTTCAAGGTCTGTCCCCCCATGAACACGGCATAGTCCGTGTTCTTCCAGTGGCAGATGGGCAGGAATCCGTTTTTGGAGAGCTCTGCCTCCCGGCGATCCGTAATGGCTATCTCGGTGGGGCACTTCATGGCCACGCCTCCGTCGTCCGTGGGGAAGGTGTGGCACGGCAACGATTCCACCATGCCGCCCGACTCCACTCCGCGTATGGACGCGCACCAGCCGTACTTTTTGAAGGAACGATTGATGTTGGCGCCCATGGCGTAGGCAGCGTTCATCCACGTGTACGCCGAGTTGTCTCCGGCGCCGGTTTCTTCCTCAAAGGCGAACCCTTCAACGGGAGTTGTCTTGGCCCCGTATGGCAGGCGAGCCAGCACGCGCGGCATGGTCAGCGCGATGTAGCGGCTGTCGTCCGACTCGCGCAGACTTCTCCAGGCCGCGTATTCCGGCGTCTGGAAGATCTTGCTGAGGTCACGCGGATTGGAAAGCTCCTGCCAGCTGTCCATATTCATGAGAGCTGGATCGGCGGCGGATATCATGGGGCAATGCGCCGCAGCGCAGATGCGTCCCATCCCCTTGAGGATCTCCACATCCTTGGGCTGATGACTGAAGTAATAGTCGGCAATCAGGGCGCCGTACGGCTCGCCGCCGGGAGAACCAAACTCGTTTTCATAGAGCTTCTTGAAGATCGGGTCCTGGTCCCACGCCGCACCCTTGTACTTCTTGATGCTCTTGGCAAGTTCATCCTTGGAGACATTGAGCACGCGGATCTTGAGGTGCGAATCCGTCTCCGTGTTGCTCACGAGGTAGTGCAGCCCGCGCCACGCACTCTCCAACTTCTGGAAGTCCGGATGGTGAATCACCGCATTGACCTGAGCGCTCAGCTTCTTATCCAACTCCGCGATCATCCCCTCCACGGTGGATATCACATCGTCCGAGATGATATTGGCCTTGCCGAGAGCCTGCGTAGCGAGCGTTCCGACAGCTTGCTGCACGGCGCTCTTGGCTTTCTCGCTCTTGGGTCGGAATTCGCGATCAAGCAATGCCTCAAAATCGTTGAGCTCCACCACTTCGGTGGCTGCTGTCTGGGTATGAATCTGTGTTTCCGCCATGGCTTTTATGCGTTTTCTTGGGGTTCATCTTTCTTCGTGGCTTTCTGCTCGGAAAGAGCCTTCAGCAAACTCGGATCTTTCAAAATCTTCCCAATCAGCTCCTCGGCTCCCGCCTTGCCATCCATGTAGGATACCAACGCTGCAAGCTGCTTGCGCGCCTCCAGCAGGTCCGATACTCCCGGGATCTTCGCGGCGACAGCGTCCGGATTGAAGTCCTCCATGCTCTTGAAGGTCAGGTCCACCCCGATACTGCCCTCCTCGCCGATTACGTTCGGCACCGAGAATGCTACCCGGGGCTTCATGCTCTCCATGCGCTCATTGAAATTATCCCCATCAATCTCCATAAATCCCCGTTCCGCAAGCGGCGGCAACTCCTCGTTGGACTTGCCTGACAAATCGGAAATCACCCCCATGACGAAGGGCAAGTCGACTTTCTTCTCGGCTCCATATAGCTCGACATCGTACTCAATCTGTACGCGCGGAGCCCTGTTCCGCCCGATGAATTTTTGACTGCTTCCAGACATATCTGTTGTTGGTTGGTGGTACGTTTTGCGTCGAGAGCTATCTATTATTGCTCCCCCGCGCAGTTAGTTTAACTCTTTTTAAAAGAGATGTCCTGTCGTAAATTGTTAAACCGCTTTTGATGAGCGCTTTATGATTTACACAATGCAATTTTCCCACCCATGTGCTTTGTCTCTTTTTTGATCTTGCTCTTTCCCTAGCTACTTTTTTTAAGTCTTTTTGAACTTTTAGGCTGGATATCTTTTTTAAAAAGAGATAAGCACGCTCAACTTACCGTCACTGAACTAATAAGGCAGGAAAAATCCTCCTCCGATCAACCGAGGCTGCAACTCGACGCTCGCCACCGCCGACCGAACCGCCGTCGTGGAATCCACGCCCCAATTCGGCCTTCTTCGCCATTCAGTCTTACCTCGTCAAGCGGGCGCTCGCTCGGCCTCTGCCCTCTCGGCGTCAGAAGCCGAAGCGCACACCCACGGAAGCGTTCCAACCCGCGCTGTGGGCGCGGAGGTCGGCGCTGGCATCCAAGGTCATGTCCATGCTCCCCGTCACCGGGATCAGCACGTTGCCGCCAAATTGCAGAGCCGTGCTGCCCGCGCGGGACCCGTACACTCCCGTGGCATAGCCGGGGTTGGCTTGCAGAGCCACATCGGCCTTGGCTCGCCTCTCCCCGAAGTCCTGCGCCACGGCGGCGCGCAACTCCGTGCGAATGGTGCGGTTAAGCGTCTTGCCTGCATTCGTCAGCATCAACCAGCGGGTGCCGAGTGCGAGGGTGGCAAGCGCCAGGTCCTGCTCTCCCACATTCAATCCGGTTCGATCCGGGCTGCTCTCCGCATAGCCGTTTACCACGCCGTGCATCACGGATGCCGTGACGAAGGGTTGCAGCACGTGCGTGGAATCGCGGTTCAGCGGCACATCGTAGCTGAGTTCGTAGAGAGCGCCCAGCGAATAGCCATCCGTCTTGCCGTGAGCGGTGTAGCTGCCCGCGCCGTAATTCACCGTGCGGTTCAACTTGGCGTCATTCAACCCGGCGGATACGACAAAGGTGTGCGCCCAGCGGTCGTCCCGCGTTCGTCCCCACAGGCTCACCGTGTAGCTGTCCCAGTCCCCTTTGGCGGTGTCGGAGGCGTTGGCGGTGAGGTCGCCGTAGAGCGCAGAGAGTGAAAGACCGACCACGGTCTCCTCGCTGAGTCGCAGGTCGGCTCCGGCTGCTCCGCCCCAGGCGTTCAGACGGTATCCGCTCTCATCTCCGCGCGTGTGCTGTTCGTGGAAATGTCCGAGTCCTTCCACCCAGGCATGCAGGCCGCGCACGTCCCGACGCGTGATCATCGGCTCTTCCCGCGCGTCGTCCTTCCATCCCTTCACCGGGATCACGCGGTAGGGACGCGTCTTTTGCTCAATGCTCTCGTAGGGGGCGGACACCGCCTGCGCGTGGTTGCGCACGCTCTGCATCCGGCTGCGCATCACATCCCTCTGCGCGGCGCTCAGCGAGGTCACGGTGCTGCCCGCCACGGCTGCCATGATGCGTCTCGCTTCTGCCGGGTAGCTCTCCAAGGTATCGGCCACGCGCGCCGACATGGCGCTCAGGACGCCCTCATCGACAAAGAGGTCGAGCACCTGCGACGTTTCCCAGAGCAGATTCGCGCCGGCGTGGGAGTTGTGAGAGTCAGCGACTCCGTTGAAAAGACTCGCCGTGCGATACTTGCCGTTCAGGTACACGGTTCCCGTTGTTTCATCCACCCCGAGCCACGCCCCCGTGAAGTACACGCGGAAGAGACCGCGCAGCTCCATCACGTCGAGGCGGTGCGTGATTTCGGGTGAGGACTCTTCCGCCGGCTCCATCTCCTTGTTCCCCTCGCTCGTCGCCTCATCGCCTCCGGCCAACCCATCTTCCTCGGGAGCGCTGACGCTGTACAGCTCCGGCTCGCCCGTTTCCTCCCCCGCGGTATCGACTCTTTCATCGTCCGCCGTGTAGGCGCCCAGCACAACCTTGCTGCCCTGCATCACCTTGACATTCACCAGATCTCCGCGCTTTGATGAGAATCCCTCTCCCAGACTCTCCAGCACAAAGTGCGCGTTGTCCTCAATGTAGATGGTTCTGTTCGTTTCCAGCATGGTGGCATCGTGCTCATCCCACAGCCGGTCCGAGTTCATGTTAAACACAAGCTCCGTGGTCGAATCATCGCGGAATACGATGTCCTTCTCCACATGGATTCCCGCTCCGCTCCGTCCGCTCGCCTCCTCGTTGGCGGCCTCAATGCGCAAGGTCCCTCCCTGCCCATTTTCCACGCTTCTGTAACTCGGGTTCCCCACAGACGGAAGCGTCTCCTCTCCCGAGCGGGCCGCTCTCGCCCCCTGCAGCGTCAGCTCACCTCCACCCTGCACGTGCAAGTCGGCTTCACTGCCACGAACTTCGCCCGTGAGCGTCTGCTGCCCCGCCACGGTCAAACTCCCGGCCAGCGTACCGCCGAAGCTTCCCCCACTCCCCTTCACGATGACATTATCAGCGGAGAGGCTTCCCTGCCCGTTCAATCCCTGCAAACGGAGTTCACCGGACGCGGTCAGACTCCCCTCGCTCCCCAGCTCCAGCGCGGGGCCATCCATCTGCACTCCCTCGCCGAGCTGCACCTCCCCGTCCACCACCAGTCTCCCGCCGCCGGTGATGCTGCCCCGGTCATCGCTCATATCGGAGTCGCCGGTGAGAGTGAGCGTCCCATCCACCTGCAATTCTCCGCTCGTTTCATTTCCCTCCTCGTCAATACTGCCCAGCTTCAGCTCGCCCACGCTGCTGCCTTGCCCCTCCAGAGCCAGCGTTCCATCGGCCACGGTCAGCTTATCTTCCGTCCGCAACTTGCCACCCACGGTCAATTTTCCTTTGCCGCTCTTGAGCAGGTCGGCGCTCCCCGTCCCTTGATCTTCCCTGGTCACCGTGAGGTTGCCGCCCAATTCGGTGTCGGTGTCCTCATCGTTGTGCAACTCCACCGTGATGTTACCCTCGCCGCGCTTTTCAATGTTGAGATCGGTCTGCCTGCCCAGACTATCCACATTCCTGAGCACGCTGTTCTCCACCGCGTCCTCCTGCACGTTCAGCTCAAGCGTCAAATCCTCATCCACGATAACTCCCTTGTAGCGGCCCAGCTGCAACGCGCTGTCCACCTCGCTTCCATCCTCTCCGACAATATACACGTCCTCCGTGCTGCCGCTGATGATGAGTGCGCCTCCCTTCACGGACTCCACGGCGAATCCCAGCTTCTCCAGCACTTCGCGGAACGTGAAGTGCTCCTGCACCCAGGTCAGGGCATCCTTCCCTCCCGGTACCACAAAGTTGCCGTTGGTGAAGAGCAGTTCAAAGTTTTCTTGCTTGCGCAATCCTGC
>CANQAD010000050.1 GCA_947588735.1 uncultured Akkermansia sp. | reverse complement strand
AGCCATTACGCAGAATCGCGGTGTACCGTCCGTACGAAGAAGCACAAAGGAGTCAACGCAAGAATAAGCCAAACAACCCGGCAGCAGAAGAAGGAGAAGCAGGACAAGAGGGAGAAGAAGCAGGTCAACATGGGACTCAAGTGATTGAATTGATAACGAATAATATGGAATGGAGTGCGGGGGAAGTAGCCGAGCTGTATCGCAGGCGTTGGGATATCGAAAGTTTTTTCAAAATACTCAAGCAATACCTCAATATTAAGAGCTTCGTAGGGACATCCGAGCAGGCAGTGAGATCACAGATATGGGTGGCCATGATTGCCTATTTACTCGTGAAAGTGCTCAAGCGACGCGCTTCGCATCGCTGGTCGCTGGGAGGATTGGTTCACTACCTACGAATATCACTGCTGAGCACGCAGAACCTGTTTTCGTGGCTAAACCAACCGTATGACATAGCGGGGACGGAAGAGGTTTTAGTGCTCAATAGCACGTAAAGTTTTATGGATTCGCCCAAAAATCGCCAACTCCTGCCCTCATCATGCTTCCCGCCCATGAATTACATTTTCTTGGGACGGGTGTGCCTGCTACCGTGCTGATTTTTGGAAAATCGGTGTAAGTTGGAAGTGACGTGGAGCGCTAAATTGGGGGATGGCACGAAGGTCAACAGGACAGCAGGAATCCTGTGGCAATTTTATTGAATGGTTTGCAGTAAAAAAGGAGTCCCGAAGGACTCCTTTCAACATTCCCATGGTAAGGTCTCTACAAAGACTTGCAGACGTAACGCCCTTAGCAGCACACTCTACGCATACCACAGCCCATGGGTTAGCTAACCAACCTACGTCAGGGCATTTCGCCCTGCACTACGCCCTGCTGTTGTAGCAGCAAGACCTCAATAGGAAGAACGCAGGGGCATTGTAGAAGAACTTCACTCCGCTGTCAAGCACAAAAACTGGGCTTGGTGAGGGAAGTTTTGTGCAGTCAAGTAAATAGTTCGTTTTTTTGGGGATTATGTTCCTGCGTTGCTTCAACTTGGGGAGAATTTACACTCATAGGCCCTTTCTGTCTTTTGCCTTCGATTAGCAGATGCCATAGAACCTTTCAAAGAATGTCTGTAGTTTTGTGATGACGCATTGTTTCTTCTCATCGCGATTGCCACCACCAAAACGTGACATTGGAGGCAACAGGTTATCAAAATCGATTCCGCTCGTTTTTAGTAAACCATCATAAAACGCTGCGTCGATAAAGCGGCGGGTTTCCGGTTCTTTCAACCTCTCTTCTTTGATAATTGCGACGAGTTGTCGTTCCTTTTCTGCGGCAACGTACTTCCTCCACTCTTCCATGACATCGTCACCTTCATTGAGCTGGTCTATAAAGTTCTCAATCAACTCCTTTTTACTGCGAAGTTCCGGACTGGCATCTATTGCCTTCTGAATGGTAATGCGCACCTCTTTGTCATTACCATGCGAGTCGTGATATTTTTTGACGAGCATGAGGATATAGTCGATATTGATCTCGATCTGTTTGATCAACTCGATCTCAAACACGACATCATCAGTAATATCTTCCTTCTCACCCGTGGGTTTCCGATTTTTCCACTCATCCCGCAAATCCTGGTACCTGCCGAGATAATCCTGCAAATCCCGTTCCGAGAGAATTTCCATTCCGGAGAAGTCATCATAAGATACGAGCAGATTCCGCATCCGAAGAATTGCTCCGAAGAGAAGGATAAAATCTTTCTGCTTTTGTTCTCCGGTAATGCGTTCTTCAGACAAGGGGAAATTACCGAGCAGCTTCTCAATCATGTCCTTGTAGCCGGGATGCTCCTTCCCGTCTTCATCCGTATATCCGTAATAATAATCATCATATGCGCGGAGCAACACAATGCCGCCTGCCTGCTTGTCGCCGAACAGAGCAATAGCCTCATTCGTTTGTTTCTGTAAGTTCCGGAAACAGACGATGTTCCCGTAAACTTTGATAGAATTAAGGATGCGATTGGTACGGGAAAACGCCTGGAGCAGCCCGTGCATTTTAAGATTTTTATCGACCCACAGCGTGTTCAACGTTGTGGCATCGAAACCGGTGAGGAACATATTGACAACAATGAGCAAATCCAGCTCCCTGTTTTTCATACGCAAGGATACATCCTTGTAGTAGTTCTGAAACTTGTCGGAGGATGTGTCGTAATTGGTATGAAACATCGCGTTGTAGTCCTTGGTTATAGCTCTCTCCAAGAAATCGTGGGAATTCTGATCCAGGGCAGAGGGGTCTTCGGGGTTCTCCTCATCCAGTAATCCATCCGGCTCTTCCTCGTTAGCCCCGTAACTGTAGATGATGGCAACGCGTAAACGTTTCGCCGGATCGGCGTCCATCTGCCGCTTAAACTCTGCGTAATAGAGTTTGGCGGCTTCGATAGATGAAACGGCAAAAATGGAATTGAAGCCCTTAATGCGTTGTTTCTCCTTTACCTCATCAATTTCTTTCCGCCCTCCTGCAGATGCTACCTCTGCTATATTTTTCAGGACGTTGTAAGTATAGGCTTTTCCCTCGCGATAAGTCTTTCGAGCATAATTGTCGAGGATGTACTTGGTCACGAGAGCAATCCGCTCCGGCGCCATGTACGCTTTCTCACGGTCGATATCCTGCACCTCCTTGTCATCGATTTCTTCCTCCTCCTTCATTGTCCGGATGTAATCCACGCGGAACGGCAGGACGTTCTTATCGTTGATGGCGTCAACAATAGTGTAGGTATGAAGCCGGTCGCCGAACGCCTGCTCTGTGGTGCGCAAGGATGGGTTTTTATTCACCCCGGCGTTGACTGCAAAGATGGGTGTCCCCGTGAACCCGAACAGATAGTATTTCTTGAAATACTTGGTGATTGCCAAATGCATATCCCCGAACTGGCTGCGGTGGCATTCGTCGAAGATAATGACCACTTGCTTTTGAAATACCTCGTGCCCCGCGTTCTTTTTGATGAACGTAGCCAGTTTTTGAATGGTCGTGATAATGATCCTGGACGTACTGTCCTCGAGTTGTCGCTTTAAGATCGCGGTGGTGGTGTTGCTGTTGGCTGCTCCTGGTTCGAAATTATCATACTCCTTCATCGTTTGATAATCCAGATCCTTGCGGTCCACCACAAACAACACCTTGTCAATATAACTCAGCTGCGATGCTAGCTGCGCCGTTTTGAAGGAAGTCAGCGTTTTCCCGCTCCCGGTTGTGTGCCATATATAACCGCCTCCCTCGACGCTTCCGTATTTCTTACCATAGTTCGCACTATCAATGCGCTTGATGATCCTCTCGGTCGCGACGATCTGGTAAGGCCGCATCACGAGCAGCATCTTCTCTGCGGTGAAGACGCAGTATCGGGTCAGGATATTGAGGATTGTATGCCTCGCAAAAAAGGTTTTCGTAAAGTCGGTCAGGTCGGGGATCACCCGATTGTTGGCATCTGCCCAATAGGATGTAAACTCGAAGCTGTTGCTTGTCTTTTTCCCTCCCGTTCGGTTTGCTTTGTTGGCTTCTTTTACGTGGTTGCTGCGAGTCGTGTTGGAATAGTACTTTGTATGGGTTCCGTTTGAGATCACAAACATCTGCACATATTCGTGGAGTCCGGAGCCTGCCCAGAAGCTGTCTCGCTGATAGCGATTGATTTGGTTGAATGCCTCGCGAATGGGCACACCTCGTCGTTTTAACTCGATGTGTACCAGCGGCAGCCCATTGACCAGCACCGTCACATCGTACCGATTGTCGTATTTCGCCCCTTCTTCCTTGGAAACGCTGTACTGGTTGATAACCTGCAGCTGATTATTGTGGATGTTCTTCTTATCGATCAGGTAGATGTTTTTGGTGCTGCCGTCATCACGGTGAAGCACCTGAACGTAGTCCTCCTGTATCCGCTGCGTCTTTTCTACGATCCCATCATTCTTGCTAACGATGCAGTCGGTAAAGAATCGCTCCCATTCACCATCGGTAAATGTGTACTCATTCAGCTTTTCCAACTGTTGCCGTAGATTTCTGATTAAATCATCCTCGCTGTGTATCGGCAGATACGTGTAGCCCAATTCCTCCAGCGTGTGGATGAATTCCTCTTCCAACTGTGCCTCGCTTTGATAGGCGCCGACTTTCCTTGCTTCAGGCGTGTACTCCGCCACCACGGTGCTGGCGCTGCTCTGCGCGACGATGTTGTAACAGTTCATATCTGTCTTCTCTGTTTATTGTGCGGGGGTAAATGCCAACAATTTGTCCCGATAGTATTCATACTGCTTCTGCCGTGCTTCTATCTCAGCAGGAAGCCCGACGGTCAGATCGGTGCATATCATTTCAAAATGATCCAGAATGCGAACGATTTCCTGCTGGATGGGTAGGGGTGGAACTGGGATATACTGAGATCTCATCTTTGTCCAGTGGCGAGCATATTCAGTAGTCATCCTTATATTGCTCATGCAATAATAAAGATACTTTGGCAATATGACGCTTTTTGCTACGAGGACTTTCACACCATCCGCCCCTTGTGCGAATGAAAAATCGACATATTTTACAGTACATGTATGATCTCCAAAAATTACATATTTGCCGCAAGGGAAAACATCTTCCAGATTTGTGTACCCTCCTATAAAATCCTGCCCCTGATCGATGACAGGATATTTGCCACTCGGCAAGTAGTTTGTAGATTTTATTTTAATTTTAGGTGAGAGTGTTGATGATACATCCTCCACAGTTTTATACTCCACCCCATCCGGACAGTGCTCCCGCAATAGTTGCTCTAGTTTGGGAGAAAATTTGCCTCGCGAGTTATCAAACGTCAGCAATTCATCGCGGTAATACTCGTATTGTTTCTTTCTCGTCGTGAGTTCCGTCGTGAGTTCCGTAAATTGGTCCAGAATGCGGACAATTTCCTGCTGGATAGGCAGGGGTGGAACTGGGATTTGAAAATCCTCGACCACGCTTTTATCGATAGTGGGGACTCCTCCTACTCTTTTCTTTGAGAAAAAATAACTTTCATAACCGGACAAGCAATAATAAAGGAATTTACTGTTGATGAAATTTCTTTGCCCAAGCCAGAAACTACCATCTGAACACCAAAACGGCTTTTCTAAATACTTTACTCCACCAATACCTCCAGTATTGACCACGATTGTTGTATGAGCAGGGGCATTATATTGGTTATACTTTCCTAAAATGCTATCCTTACTGCCGTGATAAACATCATATTCATCGTCGCCCGACAATTGATTTTTTGTTAATCTTCTTCCCCTGTTAACGCCAACAGTTTCCCGAATAGTTTTATACTCCACCCCCTCCGGGCAAAGCTCTTGTATCAGTTCTTCAAGCTTAGTCATAAATTGTAAATTGAAGCGTTTGCAAACTGTTTCTCTGTGCGAAATTATGCACCTTCAATCTCAGCAATAATCTTATCGATTTCATCCCGCAGCGTTTGCTCGCGAGCTACGATTTCTTTGATCTCAGCATTCAGCTTGACAATATCGACCTTTTCCTTGGTATCCTCCCGCTGCACGTAAGTGGAGACGGAGAGGTTGTAGTCATTTTCTGCGATTGTACCGTTGGGAATAAGCTTGCAGAAGTAATCCCGATCAGACCTCTCTGTAAATGCTTGCACGATATGGCTGATATTTTCCTCCGTAAGCTTGTTATTCTTTTTCACCTTGGTGTACTCTTTGGAGGCGTCGATAAACAGCGTGCTGTTCTCCTTTTTCGATTTTTTCAGCACCATGATACAGGTGGCAATGGTGGGACCATAAAACAGTTTGTCGGGAAGTTGGATGATACAGTCGATATAGTTGTTATCAACCAGATACTTACGGATTTTCTTTTCTGCGCTGCCGCGATACATGATGCCGGGAAAACAGACGATAGCTGCCGTGCCGTTAGCGGCGAGCCAGGAAAGGCAGTGCATGATGAAAGCCATGTCAGCGTAGTCTTTCGGCGCTAATACACCGGCCGGCGAGAAGCGTGGGTCATTAATCAGCAGCGGATTTTTATCACCCTCCCAGCTTTTGGAATAAGGCGGATTGGAAACAATCACTTCAAAGGGCTCATCATCCTCATGCTGAGGTTCGAGCAAAGTATCTCCATGGGCTATACTGAATTTGTCGTAGCCGACATCATGCAGGAACATATTGATTCGGCAGAGGTTGTAGGTTGTTAGATTGATTTCCTGTCCGAAGAAGCCCTGACGGACATGATCACGACCGAGAACTTTTATTGCCTTCAGGAGGAGAGAACCGGAACCGCAGGCGGGGTCATATACCTTATTCACCTCTGTTTTACCCACAACGGCAAGGCGTGTTAAAAGCTCCGAAACCTCCGGGGGCGTGAAAAATTCGCCGCCGGACTTGCCGGCATTGGAGGCGTACATGCCCATCAGGAACTCATAAGCATCTCCGAATGCGTCAATCGAGTTGTCCTTGTAGCGGAGCTTCATGTCGGCGACACCATGGAGCAGTTGAGAAAGCTTTTCATTGCGCTGCTTTACGGTTTTTCCCAGCTTATTGGAATTGACATCAAGGTCAGCAAATAATCCTGCGAAATCCTCTTCACTTCCTGTCCCTTTGGTTGAAGATTCAATGTGTTTTAATGCATTGTCCAGTTTTTCGTTGAGGTCATCACTATCCGCTTTTGCCAACATGTTACAAAAAAGCTCCGAGGGCAGGATGAAAAAACCCTTGACCTTTACTAAATCTTCCCTCGCTGTTTCTGCCTCTTCGTCAGTTAATTTCGAGTAATCAAAATCCTTTTTCCTGTATTCGTATTCACCTTTGTTGATGAAGTCGGCAAGATTTTCAGAGATATACCGGTAAAACATCGTCCCGAGGACATACTGCTTAAAATCCCATCCGTCCACAGCACCTCGCAGTCTGTTGGCGATTTTCCAAATTGTATTGTGTAATTCTTCACGTTCTTGTGTAGAATTTATCTTATTAGCCATTTTCTTTCAGTAAATTTAATAATTTTGAAAACACGACTCCCGACAGGGTGGAAATCATGCGACTCTCAGGCACTTTTTGCTGTGAGACCGAGTCAGGGTACACGAATTCGTAATCCGTACCTTTTTCGATTCATTTTGTTGATGATGAGTTAGTTCATTTTTGACAAGCAAAGCATTTATAGACTTTTGCAGGTTGCCTCTTCTTGGGGAGAAGCCTTCTCAATGTAGGTCTGGTAAATTTCGTTGGCGTGTCATATTTTTTGCTTGCACACGGATTACGAATACGTATCACTATGAAGACGAAATCTGATAGAAAGACGGAGCTGGCGGCGGTGGAGGTGCTGCGGCAGACGGGTGTGGATGTACTGGAAGCAGCGTTGGTAGCGAAACGGGCGTTGGAAGCGGGGAGAGGACGCGTGAGGCGCGCCATGGCGTGCATTGCGGCGGGGGAAGAGGAACTGCGGCGGCGTGAAAAGACGATCACCTTTGCCCGGGCCGTGGAGGAGGCGCTGGAAGCGAGGAAAGATCGGCGGAAACGGACGCTGTGCGACTTCCGTGGCATCGCGAAGCGATTTATGAGACGTTGCAAGGGTCTGGCAACTAGGCGCATGCGAAGCATTTCCGCCGAGGAATGCAAGGAATACATCAATCAAGCTTTCGACACACCGAGGCAGCGGAACAAGGCGAGGCTCATCCTCAGCGGGGTCTTCTCCACGGCGTGCAAGCGAGGCTGGTGCGCGGAAAACCCGGTGCGCAAGGTGGAGCCGAAGAGACTTGAGGAAAAGCGCATCAGCATCCTGAACAAGGAAGAAATCGGGCGGTTGATGCACACCGCCGAGACCTTCGTGGGCGGAACCTGCCTCGCGGCACCGCCATCATGCTCTACGCGGGCGTGCGCCCGAATGAAGTGGAACGGTTGCGCTGGAGCGACATACGACTCGACGACGGCGTCATCTGCATCGCCCCGCACCACAGCAAGACCGGTGGTGCCCGGCACGTCACCATCTTCCCGCCCCTGGCACGCATCCTGCAGTGCATCCGGCACACCGGGGATGAACGCATCTGCCCGCCGAACTGGCGAAGACGCCGTGCCCGCCTTCACCGTGAAGCCGGCTTCGCGAACTGGCAACCGGACGTGTTGCGGCACACCTTTGCCACGCACCACCTGGCAACCTTCCGCAACTACGCCGAACTGCAATTAGAGATGGGCCACCGCTCGGCGGAGCTCCTACGCACGCGCTACATCGCTATGGAAGGCGTGTACCGCCGCGGGGACTCCATGCTGGTATGCTGAAGAGAGGCAATTCGCCCGCAGAATGTGGAGGCAGTGGAGCGTCAACAAGTCATTTGAACAACTTTTTCCATTGTCCGATTCCTCTTCAGTGCATTTGATGCGTGGCGCTCAGGTCAAATACCCGAATGTCTCTCTTTTTTCGGTATACCAATTATGCCTGCCGCCTTGCAACCCGGTTTAGCAGGCAGGGGCATTTTTAGCAAGGCCGGCAAGGGAGGTTTCACGGTAGTTGCGGTGCAGGTGACGCCCGGTTTCGTACATGGTGGCAATGACACTGTCAAGGCTGACGAAATGCGAGCCATCGCCGCGCAGGGCGAGGCGGGCGGCATTTACGGCTTTGACGGCGCCAATCGCATTGCGCTCAATGCAGGGAACCTGAACGAGGCCGCAGACGGGGTCGCAAGTGAGACCGAGGTTGTGCTCCATGGCGATTTCGGCGGCGTTTTCAATCTGCTGATTGGACCCTCCCATGGCAGCTGCGAGACCTGCGGCGGCCATAGAGCAGGCCACACCAACCTCACCCTGGCAGCCGACTTCGGCGCCGGAGATCGAAGCGTTGGCACGGTACAGACTGCAAATAGCCGAGGCAGTGAGTAACATAATTTCTACGCCTTTTTCGGCTGAGAAAGGGGAGTCTTTGCAGCCGTAACGCTCAAAGTAGCGCAACACGGCAGGAAGGACTCCTGCGGACCCCATTGTGGGCGCCGTGACCACACGCCCACCGGCGGCATTTTCCTCCGCTACGGCAAAGGCCCACAAGTTGATCCAGTCGATTATGGTGAGGGCGTCCGTTTCATTATGGCGGAAGCGTTCCTCTAAGCGGACGTAAATTTGAGGTGCGCGACGGGGCATGTGAAGCACGCCGGGCAGGGTGCCGGGGGTGGAGGCGCCACGGTCGATGGCGCAGTTCATCGCTTTGGCAACCAAGCGCACCCGTGCATCAAGTTCCGGGGCGGAGCGCAGGTGGGTTTCGTTGTGCCGGGTAAGTTGGGCGATTGAGAAATGCTCACGCGCACAGATGTCGATCAATTCGCGGCATGAGTGGAACTCCCATAACCCGGGAGGGGACGCTTGTGGAACGTCCTGGCTCATCATCTCGTCACGCGACTTGACTGCACCGCCTCCGATGGAAAAAAAGACTTGTTCATCGAGGAGGGAGCCATTGGCATCAAGGGCTCGGAAAAGGAGACCATTCGGATGTTCCGCGAGGGATTGATTTTTTTCGGCGATGATGTGTTCAGCCGGAGAGAAATCAATAGGCTGTATTCCACCAAGAAGCAGGGGATGGGGAACAGGTAGCGGAGATTCCATGGACTCTGCATCAAGACCCATGAGCCCGTAGGCGATGGCCGATGGCGTGCCGTGCCCTTCCCCCGTGAGTGCGAGCGAGCCGTACAGGTGCACGCGCAGCTGCGCCACATGGGAAAGCAGGGAACGGTCGCGCAGCGACTGCACAAAACGAGCCGCCGCACGCATAGGGCCCATCGTGTGCGAACTGGATGGGCCGATGCCGATGGAAAAGACGTCGAAAAAGCTCGTATACATGAGCTCAGCTGATGATGCCGAGCTCCTTGCCGGCCTGAGCGAAAGCGGCAATAGCGCGGTCGAGCTGCTCTTCCGTGTGGGCGGCAGAGAGCTGGGTACGGATCCGTGCCTGTTCCTTGGGAACCACGGGGTAGAAGAAGCCCATGGCGTACACGCCGAGCTCGAGCAGGCGATTGCTCATGCGCTGGGAGAGGGCGGCATCGCCGATCATCACCGGTACAATGGCATGTCCGGCGCCGGCGAGCTTGAATCCGCATTGCTCCATGCCCTTGCGGAAGTAGGCGGCGTTGTATTGCACGCGCTCGGTGAGTTCTGTGGAGGCCTCCAGCATATCGAGCACCTTGATGGTGGTGGCGGCGATGGCGGGCATCACGCTATTGGAGAAAAGGTAGGGGCGGGCTTTTTGGCGCAGCACATCGACGATCTCCTTTTTGGCAGAAATATAGCCGCCGGAAGCGCCGCCCAAAGCCTTGCCGAACGTGCCGGTGGTGATGTCAATTTTGCCGAAGAGACCGCAATGCTCATGGGTGCCGCGACCGCGCTTGCCGAGTACGCCCGTGGCGTGTGATTCATCGAAGTGCACCAGCGCACCATACTTCTCAGCCAGCTCGTGAATCTTGTCAAGTCGGGCGACAATACCATCCATTGAAAACACACCATCCGTGGAAATCATGATGGTGCGAGCGCCGGCAACTTTGGCTTCTTTGAGCTTGGCTTCCAAGTCCTCCATGTCATTGTTGGCATAGCGGTAGCGAGCGGCCTTACAGAGACGTACGCCATCAATAATGGAAGCGTGATTGAGCGAGTCGGAGATGATCGCGTCCTCTTTGTCGAGCAGCGCACCAAAAAGACCGCCATTGGCATCAAAACAGGAGCCGAACAGGATGGTAGCCTCGGTGCCCAGGAAAGCGCTGAGGCGTTCCTCGAGTTCGCGGTGCAGAGTCTGGGTGCCGCAGATGAAGCGAACGGAAGCCATGCCAAAGCCCCAGCGATCAATAGCCTCCTTGGCGGCTTTCTCGAGCTCGGGATTGTTGGCGAGACCCAAGTAATTGTTCGCGCACATATTGATGACCTTGCTGCCATCCTGCAGCCCCACCTCTGAAAATTGCGGGGTATCAATATAGCGTTCTTCTTTGTAGAGGCCAGCGGACTTGAGATTTTGCAAATCCGCCACGATGCGGTTCTTGAAATCGGCGTTGTACATAAGGGAAAAGCTCAAAAACGGACGAATGCATTGTATGCCTTGGGACGGAATATGTCAAGAGCTCAGAATACTCCTCAGAGCAACCGCATTAGAATGTACGGTTACTATTTACGATTTTCAACTGAAAAATGACTATTTATTGATAATAAATTCTTTACATATGTTTATCCCGGATAACAGACGTACTCGGGAAGGGGAGAGGGGGGACAACTTCATTCGCATGATGGGGTGTCCTGCCATTGAGATTTTCGTGTTCAGGAACAGGAGCGATCTGGCGACTGGACAGTTTTCCCTCCTTTTCCGCCTTCAACATAGTCATTTTATCGACGTGACTTAAAAAGCAAGTGTATGGTTGCACTCTTCAGCAACTACTTTGCCCCATCCTCCGACCTCAATTTTACTGCGCCCATTGTCGCATTCATCCCCTTGCAACTCATACCGGCCAGCCCGAGTCAACACGGCAAGCCCATCAACGGGGATATTCCCAAGTCACCTCAGGGGGTCAGGAGCATCCCCGCATCATCTGCCCAAGGAGCTGCATTCACTTCCTGCAGCGTGGTGTCTTCCAACCCGCCGCCGGCGTACAGAGGGTCCTCATCACCGTCTGCCAATACAACAATATTGCGCTTGTGAGTGGTGCGCCGCACGCGACCGGAGCGCACGGTGGTACTCACAACCTGACGAGATATCCCCGGCTGCAGTGAATTTGCCCGGCTTTCCAATTCGCACAGATGCTCTGCCACAGCAGCAGGAGGATCGCTCTGCCAAGCCAACACCCCTACACACAGCGCGCCCAGACCAAAGGCCGAGGCGCTAAAGGCCACGCGACGCACCCCGACGTGCTCCATTAGAATCGCCATGTGTTCCAACAACAGACTACAAATCGACCTGCACGCCATCTCGCGCTCCACCCGCCGCCGAAAATCCTGCAGGAAGCGCTCTTCAAAGTACGCTTCCGGAGTGGCCTCAACCCGTAGCGTACGCAGAAGCTCCGTTAACTCCTGCCCCTCTCCCGGTTTACCGGATTGTGCTGGTTCGTTGTCCATGGGGGATAGCTGTTGTCGTGTAGGATCAAAAGGGAAGACAGATGCGCAAGGGGGTTCGTTCAAAAAAAACCCGTTTTTTTTGTCAGTTCATGAGCAGGAAAGGCTGTGAGTGTGTGTGAACCACTCAAACCGTAAGCAGGAGGAGGCAAAAGATGCACCCCTGTATCCACCAGCCAATCATGGATGATCTGGGCACCAAATCGCACCTCAGCATATCTCTGTTGCATTGTTTCTCGAGTCATGGCCTGTAACGCATCCATATCACAAAGTACAGCGCCGTCCACCTCCCCGCACAATGGGTCTGCATTACGCGGGACAGATAGATCAATCAGGAAAAGCGGTCTGCCTCCTCTAGAAGCACATGCCTGCTGCACAACTTGATGTGTTACCACATATACGGGTGCAGCTGTCGAGATAATCACAATGTCAGCCTGCTGAAGGAACGGCACCCACTCTGCAAATCGAATAACACGACCTCCAACGCTCTCAGCGAGCACTCGGGCTCGCTCATAGGAACGATTCGCCACAAAGATGCTCTGGGCCCCGCGCGAACGGAGACTCTGCGCTGTGCTGCGTGCTACATCCCCTGCCCCGACCACCAGTACCTTGGCTCCCGCCAAATCTCCGAGCATGTCGCGCGCCAGCACCACGGCGGCTGCTCCTACCGAAGTAGGGCCGGAAGTAATTTGGGTGCTGCTGCGTACTCTTTTGGTAATCGAGAAAACACTTTGAAAAACGCGATGCATCGTGTGGCCGACAACGCCGGCATCGCACGCCGCTCGGTAGGCATCCTTCAGCTGCCCAAAAACTTCTGTCTCACCGATAACCATAGAATCCAGACCTGCTGCCACCATAGCCAAATGGCGTAAAGCAACGACATCACGATGTAGGTAGAAAGCCTCTGTTGGCACAGCTGCCTCCTTCCCGAGAAAATGGGCGAATACAGCTTTTTTTGTGAGCCGCGGGTCAACGGAAATGAAGTAAAACTCCGTACGATTGCAGGTGGAAAGCAGCACACCCTCAGTCACACCGCTCGTGCTCTGCAACTCACGCACTGTGTCCGCCAGCTTACGCTGAGGTACAGCAACCTGCTCACGCAACGCCACAGAAGCTGTACGATGATTGAGTCCCAAACAGGCAAAAACAGGCTGCGCAACCGTATTCATTTCCTCATCGTTCCAGCCCAGCGACAGATGGCCTCTACCAAGCTGGGAATTGTGTGCAACCCTGCCTCCAGTGCCGGTGGCATTCCTAATTTATGGAGAGCAGCAGAGGTGATTGGCCCCATGCTCGCAATGCAGCAATGTTCCGGTAAGTTGAGCCCCATGCGCACAAAGTGCACCGCTGCACTGGAGCTGGTGAAAGTAATTAGATCCGCGCCCTCTTCCAGCAACATGCTTGCATAATGTGCATTCCCAGGCGCCACATCGTAAGCAATGCATTCATCCACTATGGCCTTACGCTTTTCCAGCTCACAACGGATGACATCTCGTGCCTGCTGGGCATGTATCCATAGCATAGTACTGTTGGCCAATCCGCCAAAATCGTCTGCCTTGCGATCAAATTCAGCAATAAGTTCTTCTGCAACAGCCTTTTTAGGCATCACGTCCACCATCAACCCACGCTTACGGAGTTGCTGGGCAGTACCGGGCCCCAGTGCAGCAATGCGCGACCCACCCAGCTCGCGTAAATCCTCGTACACCGAGAAAAATGCTTCAAAAAATCTTTCAACACCATTAGGGCTCGAGAAAACGAGCCAATCGTGATGCGGGCTACCCACCACAGCTTTGGCAAAGTCTTGTTTATTTGGCGGCGGTACGATACGCAATGTAGGCATCTCTGCAACTTCAGCCCCTAGCTCACGCAGCGAATGGCTCAGAGAGCCAACCTGCTCGCGTGTGCGGGTCACGATGATGCGCAACCCGGAAAGAGGTAAATGTTTGCGCCAATCCAAGGCATCAGCAAGCTGCACAACTTGGCCAATGATGACCACGGCTGGCGATGAAAGATGAGCCTTCCGGGCAGCTTCTGCAAGCGTAGCTACCGTGGCCTGGACGTGCAACTGGCGCGCCGTGGTAGCCCACTGTACAGCCGCCGCGGGTGTATTGCCGGCAAGCCCGGCGCTTTGTAATGCACGCATACTATCACCCAACTGTTCCATACCCATAAGCATCACCTTTGTGCCGCGTGAAGAAGCTATGGATGAGACGTCCAAAATTCCCTCTTCTTTACCCAAAGCAGGGTGCCCAGTGAAAATTGTGAGCTGTGAGCAACAATCGCGGTGCGTTACCGGTATGCCGGCATACGCCGGTCCCGCTATCGCAGAGCTGATACCGGGCACCACCTCGAAGGTCACCCCGGCGGTCTGCAAAGCAGCGGCCTCCTCCCCACCGCGACCAAATACGAAAGGATCCCCCCCCTTTAGACGCACGGTACAGGTGTGACGCTGAGCGCACTCCACAAGCAGATTGTTGATTTGTGCCTGCGCCAAAGTGTGCCGCCTCCCTCGCTTCCCGACATCAATGAACTCGCAATCCTCACGGCACCACCCAAGCATCACACGAGGCACCAGCGCATCATACACTACGCAATCTGCACGCGCCAACAGCTCTCGGCCACGCAATGTCATCAGCCGGGGATCTCCTGGCCCGGCACCAACCAAATACACACAATGTGAAGTCTCTGCCTCCATCACGCCGCATCAGGCTGAATTTGCAATTTCGCCTCATCGACCGCTTCTGCCGTGGCAGGGTGCTCGGCGTCAGTTTCTCCGGCAGGAGAGTCTTCCCGAAGAGTGGACTGCTGCTGTGGGACCTCCATCTCTTGTAGCAGAGGTACTGGTGCCGGGGATGAAGCAACAACCTGCTGGATCTGAGGGGCAGATGTAGCCGGTCCGGATTGCTCCGGCTCTTTAGGAATTGTCGGCTGGGCAGGCCGCTCCTCGTCAGGGGCAGGCGTATTGGTTCCTTCATTGGTTCCTTCATCGCTGGGAGGTAAAGTATTAGCAATAAACGGAACGGTGACAGACTCAGAGGACACCGGAGCAGTACCAGCTGCACGGTACCCCATACGGATGAGTTCCGACACCGTAACAAGCTTGAAGCCGCGTTCATGTAGTCCCTCTACCACTCCCTCCACCGCCTCCAGCGTCGAAGCATGTATATCATGCAACAAGATGATGGACCCGTTCCGCGCCTGACGCACAGCACGGTCAACCACCACTTTCACTCCCGGGTGTTTCCAATCCACCGTATCTACGTCCCACAACACACTAGGAATGCCGTACTGCGTCATCATGTAGTCCACAATTCCTCGGTTAGTTGCCCCATACGGCGGGCGCATGAGCGAAGGCTTGCGCCCCGTTGCTTCCTGCAACACAGCCGCCGTACGATCCATCTGGGATGCTATTTGATCGCGACTTAGTTTGGTCAGGTTAGCGTGATTCCATGTGTGAGATGCTATTTCGTGTCCCTCAGCAGCAGCTCGAGCCAAGATTCCTTTATTTCGTGCCGCGTTCTCTCCAAGCACAAAGAAGGTGGCGTGGACACCATGGCGACGCAGTATGTCCAACACCTTGGGAGTGTAACTCGCACTCGGCCCATCGTCGAAAGTAAGTGCCACATATTTGCCAGGGACGCTCACTCGCGCTATGCGCCGCCCCGGTACCATCGGACGGAAAATTCCCGATACTGACTGAGCAGGCTGAACATCTGCTTTCGGCTTCTTCTCATGCTGGATGCTCACTTCAGATCGCTCCGACGGCGTGGTAGACCGCACTCCTTGTTGCTCAACCTCGGGTGGCTGCGGCAGCTTGTCGTTTCGGGTAGATAAGCAACTCACGCTCAGCAACGCTGCAAGCATGATGAGAACTATTGGGGAAAAAATCTTCATGGTGTCCTCTCCTTGGGACCATCATTATACGCCTCTCCTCGGCAAAATCAAGCCCTCACTGCCCGGGGCAAACGCATTTGAAAATTGGATTCATTTTAAGGGAGGAGACAAGAGGGTCACTTATGTCCCAAATCGTTGCTAAACAACATATCATCGAGTACATCCGTATCCCACGTTGCCCTCAGCCTCTGGAGTGGCACTTTCAGTCCCTCATGACGCATCTTGTACTGTTTGATGAGTACAAGCGCGAATCTCAAAACTCTCGAAAAGTTCTCTGCACTGTTTCCTTTCCTCTTGC
>CANQAD010000049.1 GCA_947588735.1 uncultured Akkermansia sp. | reverse complement strand
GGGCGCAAAACGGGCAGAAGCAGATCATGAAGACGACCAAGGTAATTGAAGTGCCGAATCCATCCGAAGCCGGGCCGGAGTATCTGAGCGAAGATGCGGACATGCCGCATGATTTGGTGACTCTGAACATGGGGCCTTCGCACCCGGCAACGCACGGGGTGCTGCGGCTCAAGCTGGTGATTGACGGGGAGGAAATCGTGAGTTGCGATCCGGTGATTGGCTACCTGCACCGCGGCATGGAAAAAATTGCCGAGAATTGCCATTACAATCAATTTGTGGCGTACACCGATCGTTTTGACTATCTGGCACCCATGAGCAATAATATCGCCTATGCTTGCGCGGTGGAAAAGCTGCTGGGATGGGAGCTGCCCGAACGGGGACAGGCAATTCGAGTTCTTTGCGCCGAGCTTTCACGTATCTCCTCGTACTTCCTCGGGCTTGGTGTGTACGCCATGGACACGGGAGCCATGACGGCTTTCTTGTACTGCTACGAGGAGAAGGAGAAGGTGCACAATTTTTACGAGAAGATCTGCGGAGCGCGCTTCACCTCCAGCTACACGCGCATCGGCGGCTTAACGCGCGACCTGCCGAAAGGGTTTGAAAAAGAAGTGCTTGACTTTTGTGACTCGGCAGAAAAGACCGTGGATGAACTTAAACGTCTGCTGCTGCACAACAAAGTCTTTATCGATCGTCTGGTAGGAGTGGGCGTTATCACTCGAGAAATGGCACTGCAGAATGGCATGACTGGTCCCAACTTGCGCGCCAGCGGCGTCAAGCGCGACTTACGCAAAACAAACCCCTACCTCGGTTACGAAAAATATGAGTTTGATGTGCCCGTGGCACAGGAAGGCGACTGCTATGCACGCTTCCAACTGCGATTGGAGGAGATCCTGCAGTCCGTGCGCATCATTCGCCAGGTATGCGAAGACATGCCGACCGGTCCCATCTGCGTGCAAAATGAACGCGGCGTACTCCCCCGCAAGGAGGATGCGTTGCAGGGCATGGAGGAACTCATCCGCCAATTCATGGTGAGCACGCAGAGCGTGAACGCTCCGGCCGGGCAAGTCTTCTTCGCCGCCGAAAACCCGAAAGGGGAACTGGGCTTTTTCATCGATTCTCAGGGAGGTGGTACTCCAAACCGCCTCAAAATGCGCAGTCCATCCTTCTGCACACTCTCGATGCTGCCGGAGTTGCTACCGGGCCATTTGGTGAGCGACATCGGCGCCATTCTCGGTTCCTTCGATTTTGTGCAAGGCGAATGCGACCGCTAAAAAAACAACTTACCTAACACCATGACAGAGCAACCAGATGCTATTGCGGCTCTCGCAGAAACTAAACCCTCTCCGGGGGAAAAGTATTACCCGCCCTTTAAGGTGACCCCCGAGCTCACCAAAAAAGCGAAGGCATACATCGCCATGTACCCGAAGGGCAGAGAGCAATCTGCTGTTCTGCCTTTGATTCACCTGGTTCAGGAGAAGCACGGTTACATATGCCCGCAAAGCGTACTCTGGATTGCAGAAATGTGCCAATCCACGCCTATCCACGTGCAGGGTATTGTGAGTTTCTACCCCGGTATCCGCACAAGCTGTCCGGGCAAGTGGCACATCCGCGTCTGCCACACGATTGCCTGCGCTCTGTCCGGCGGCGAGGAACTGTTGTCTTATGTCTGTGAGAAAATCGGCATCGACCCGAAAGCCATGACGGAGGAGGAGCCCATGGCTGTCAGCGCGGACGGATTGTGGAGCATTGAGGCTGTAGAATGCCTGGCGGCCTGTGGCTTCGGACCTAACCTCATGGTCAACGACGCTCTTTACTCGCAAATGGATCAGGCAAAAGTGGATGATCTGATAGAGGAATACAGCAAGAAAGCATGACGACACGACCATGAGTGAGATCACCTACAAACCGGGGCACGAACCCCACCTGCGAGAAACTCGCCGCATCTTTCGCAATATTGATCGCGTGGGCTATGACCCGTCTATTGCTTGTTTCATCAAAGACGGCGGCTACGAAACTCTCAAAAAGGCCATCAAAATGGAACCAGCGGCCATCATCGATGAGGTGAAAAAGAGCGGCTTGCGCGGTCGTGGCGGCGCAGGGTTCCCTACAGGCGTCAAGTGGACCTTCATCCCCAAGGGCAATACCAAGCCCGTGTATCTTGTCTGCAACTGCGACGAATCTGAACCTGGCACTTTTAAGGACCGCTTCATTGTACACCAGGATCCGCACCAGCTGCTGGAGGGTATGATTATCGCCTGCTACGCTGTACAAGCCCACTACGCCATCATCTACATGCGCGAGGAATTCCCGGAAGCTGCCAAAATTGTGCAGCGTGCTTTGGCAGAGGCCGAAAAAAACAACTTCCTGGGTAAAAATATCCTCGGCAGCGGGTATGATCTGAACATCATTCTTCACCGCGGCGCCGGAGCGTACATCTGCGGTGAAGAAACGGGCCTCATCAATTCCATCGAAGGGGTTCGCCCCTACCCACGTATCAAACCTCCTTTCTTCCCCGCTGCCATTGGTCTGTACGGCTGTCCCACCATCGTCAACAACGTGGAATCGCTCTGCCAAGTGCGTCAAGTGCTGATGCGAGGCGGCGAAGCATATGCAGCCGACGGCGCTACCCGCAGTCCGGGCACGCGTATCATCGGCGTATCCGGCGATGTTCAAAGACCGGGATACTACGAAATCATCTCCGGTTCCATCACGTACGGAGATTTGCTCTATGAACTGTGCGGCGGACCAAAACCCGGTCGCAGTTTTAAGGCGATCATTCCCGGTGGCGCCAGCGCCAAGGTGATGCGCTGTGACGAGGTGCTCAAAGGGCGCAACCCTGACGGCAGTGTCCGTAAAATGACTATCTTTGACGTGCCGATGGACCTTGACAGCATCGCCCAGCACGGCTCCATGAGCGGCTCGGGCGGTGTCATCGTCATGGACGACTCGCGAAGCATGCCCGAAATGCTGCGCAACCTCAATCGCTTCTTTGCGTGGGAATCCTGCGGACAATGCACGCCGTGCCGAGAAGGCAACCCGTGGATGCTCAAACTGAGCACGCGCATCTGCCAAGGCAAGGCATCCCCGGAAGATGTGGACCTGCTCAAGAGCGTGGCAGACAATATCTGCGGACGAACCGTCTGTGCATTCGGCGAAGCGTGTGCGTGGCCGGTCCAAGCGTTTACCACCAAATTCCGCGAAGAGTTCCTGGCGCTCACCAGACCCATTAACGCTTTCAAGCCCCATAACCCGGAAGCCGCTGAGGCGCGTAAATACCTGACCCGAGAAGACTAACCCTTACTGCCGACCCATGAGTACAGAACAGCAAATATTGCCGAAGGACGCGGCCGCCGCCGAAGGTAAGGTCAATGTGCAAATCAACGGCACTTGGTATCGCTTCCCCAAAGGCACTCGCATCGCAGATGCCTGCAACAGCGTAGGCGTACATGTGCCTTGCTTCTGCTACCACCCCAAGCTGAGCGTGGCGGGTTCCTGCCGCATGTGCCTGGTGGAGCAGGGTATGCCTCCGCGTCTCGCCCCCGGCGCCACACCCACTTACAATGATGATGGTTACCAGACCATCCAGTGGATGCCACGAGCCATTGTTGCCTGCGCCAACACGGTAGCTGAAAATATGGGCATCCGCACCAATGGCACCGTCTGCACTGAAGCGCGCCGCGCCGTGTTGGAGTTCCTGCTTACCAACCACCCGCTGGATTGCCCCATCTGCGACCAGGCAGGCGAATGCAAACTGCAGGAATACACGGCAGACTACGGCCAACTTACCCACCGCTTCACCGAGAGCAAAATTAAGAAAGGGAAAAATCTCTCCATCGGTCCACGTGTGAACTTGGATCAGGAACGCTGCGTGCTTTGCCGCCGTTGCGTACGTTTCATGAAGGAAATCGTCGGGGAGGAAGTCCTCGGTGTAGTAGGCCGCGGCGGACGCAATGCCATTGCCTGCTACCCCGGCAAAACGCTGGACAGCAACTACTCCATGAACGTGGTGGATATTTGCCCCGTAGGCGCCATGACTTCCAAGGATTTTCGCTTCAAAATGCGCGTCTGGTTCTTGAAGAGTACTCCTACCATTGATGTGAACTGCGGCACTGGCACCAATATCAATATCTGGACCCGCGAACAGCAGGTGTACCGCATTACCCCGCGCCAAAATGATGCCGTGAACAGTTGCTGGATGCCGGATGACCACCGTCTGAACTACAAATACATCAACGCACCGGAACGTTTGCTCACTCCACTTATCCGCACGGATCAACAAACTGAACAACGACCTGCCGCATGGGAACCGCTGCTGCGAGCGGTAGCCGAGCAATTGCGCCGTTGCAAGAGTTCTGAACTCGCCATCATCGCCTCAGCACGCCTCACCAACGAAGAGCTGTACCTCACGAAACACCTGGCCGATCTTCTTGGCGTCAAGGCTCTGGATATCGTTCCGCGCGTGGGGGAAAATGATGGTATGCTCATCTCGGCCGACCGCAATCCCAACACAACCGGCGCCAAACTCATCTTAGGAAAAGATGGCAGCACCCTGCCCGACATTGTCCGCGGCATCAAAATCGGCAAGATTCGCTCGCTCATCGTGCTCGGTGAGGATGTAACGGCTGAAGCCGGGATTCCTGCTGAACAACTCCGCAAGCTGGATTACCTGCTGGTGATGGCTCACAGCGAAAGCCCCACGACCCAGGAGGCGGACGCTGTACTTCCGGGCGTCACATTTGCTGAAAAACACGGCACCATGATCAACGTGACCGGACGCATCCAACGCCTCAATCAAGCGATTGACCCGCTGGGCGAAGCCAGAGCCGATTGGGACATTCTACGCGCTCTACTTCAAGAATGTGGTGATGTACCTCTCAAAGCCGCCCGCGCCACCAGCTCCATGGAAATTCTGGAGGAAATGGCCGAGCAATTTGAGGCTCTCTCCGGTGTCACGTGGGCAAATATTGGCAACTCTGGTCGCCAAATCTTGGAAACTGGTGTCACCATCCCCCTGATCGAGCGCGAGCACGCCAAACAACCTTAACAACTGAAAAAACTTACCGCACAAAATAATCATGGAATGCTTCTGGACATGGTGCTGTGACATACTGCGCAACCCGACTTGGTTTTACTTGCTCACCACAGTGGCAAAACTGGCTCTTGTGTTTGCCGTGATTCTGGCTTTTGTGGTGCTTTCCGTGTGGATAGAGCGCCGCGTGGCCGGGTGGATTCAGGATCGCCCAGGACCCAACCGAGCGGGGTTGCCGCTCTTCCTGCTGCGCCCCTTCGGCAGCAAGAAAACGCAACCGCTCGCCGGCTTATTGCATTTCTTTGGTTGCCCGCCAAATGGACGCATCGCGCGCCTCTGCCGCTGGCTGCGACTCGATCGCGAAATCCCCACTTTTGGCCTCATACAGCCATGCCTAGATGGTGGGAAACTTTTCCTGAAGCAGGAAATAACTCCCTCGTATGTGCGTAAGTTCTATTTCATCCTGGCGCCCATGCTGGTACTTGGTCCACCGTTGGTGGCAGCCGCGGTAGTACCCTTTGCCTCCGAAGTGAATACTGCCTTCGGTGATATCTCCATGTGCGTGGCTAACCTCAATATCGGTCCATTGTGGGTGTTTGCCGTATCCGGACTTTCGGTGTATGGTCTTACGCTGGCCGGCTGGTCGTCCAACTCTAAATACCCTTTCTTGGGCGGTCTGCGTGCTACAGCTCAGCTGATCTCATACGAAGTGGCCATGGGGCTCTCCGTCATTCCCCTGCTCATGGTGTTTGGCACACTTAATTTACAGGAAATAGTGAGCACCCAAGCGACAGATGGTTGGACCCTGCTGCCGCTTTGGGGCGAAGGCCTCAGCCTTCAACGTTGGGTACTCTGGATACCCATGGCTCTCAGTTTCCTCATGTTTGCCACATGCATCTTTGCAGAAGCCAACCGGACTCCTTTCGATATGGCTGAATGCGAAACAGACTTGGTCGGCGGCTACCACACAGAGTACTCCTCCATGAAGTTCGCCTCCTTCTTCATGGGTGAATACGCAGCCATGGTGATCGGCTCTGCTATGGTCGTCACGCTATTCTTGGGCGGTTGGTCCATCGGATTCGGTGCAGATGAAAGCTTGGCGGCTTGGAATCAGTGGGTGGCTGTCATTTGCCAGTTCCTGATGTTCCTCGTCAAACTGCTCGCCTTCATCTTCTTTTTCGTATGGGTACGCTGGACGCTTCCTCGCTTCCGCTGGGATCAAGTGATGAAGCTCTGCTGGCTCGTTTTCATTGAGCTCGCCGTGGTCAATATCGTCCTCACTGCTCTCATCCTCTACTTCGTCAAATAACCTTTCTTGCTCATGTCATACATTCCTGTCAAGCGTCCTAAGTTTTCCCTGCTGGATCGCATCTATGTTGTGGAGCTCGCAAGGGGGCTGGTCATCACGCTGCGCCACTTGGTGCTCTCCCTGCTCGGTAAAAGCCGCAGCAAAAAGGACTTCAACGGTGCGGGAATCGGCGCCTGCATGCCCTTCCCCGAGCAGCGCTGGGATGCCTATCTGCCCCCCTACTACCGCGGCGCACCAACGCTGGTGCGCGGTGAAGATGGACGCGAACGCTGCGTATCCTGCCAACTCTGCGAGTTCATCTGTCCGGCGCGTGCCATCCGCGTTGTGCCCGGCAAAGTAGACCCCAACTCTCCCACGCCCAAACAAGAAAAGGCCCCTGCGGAGTTTGAAATTGACATGCTCCGTTGCATATACTGCGGCATGTGCCAAGAAGTCTGCCCGGAACAGGCCATCTTCCTGTCCAAAGAATATCTCATCACCCCAACGGACCGCAAGCAGGCCCTCCGTCACAAAGAGCAGCTCTACCAACTCGGAGGTACGAAAAAGGGTCTCATCAACAAATGGAATCAATATAAATAGTCATGAATCCTGCCATTCAAGCCATACTGTTCTACATCTTCGCACTTGGGGCACTGGTGAGCGCCTTGGGAGTCGTGGTCCTGCGCAATCCGGTCTCCAGCGCGCTGAGCTTGGCCTGTTGTCTCGCTTTCGTTGCAGCTATCTTCTTTGGCGTCGGCGCGACATTTTTGGGCATAGCACAGCTCATCATTTATGCCGGTGCCATCCTCGTTCTCATCCTCTTCATTGTGATGATGCTCAATCTCAAAGATGAGAAGCCCGCTGCTGGAAACTGGTTCTATTGCATCGTCGGCGTCGTGGTAGCGGGCATGATGGCAGGCACGATCTCATCCGCTGCACTGCGGCTACCGGGAGCGACAAAAGGTCGCTGCCCGGTGCATGTGCTGGCGGAGCATGCAAGTGAGCTCAGTCCTGTCTCTCAAGGAGCTCAGGCAACACATCCTCCGACCACTCCATCGGAATACGGTGGAATGCTCCCGCCGATGTCCATGAAAGAGGGAGAATCGGATATTTCCCTGTTGGGCAAGACCCTCTTCACCCGTTACAACATGAGTATCGTCATTCTGAGCTTTGCGCTGCTGGCTGGGGCGCTGGGCGCCGTGGCTGTGGGTCGCAAACTTTGTCGTGATTAACCTCTCTTTCAAGCTATGACTCCCCTATCCCATTACCTCATTTTCTCCGCCCTCCTCTTTTCCATCGGCTTGGGCGGTGCCATCATGCGCCGCAATGTGTTGGTGGTGCTCATGGGTCTTGAGCTCATGCTCACGGCGGCAAATGTATCTCTGGTAGCATTTTCCCGCGCACAGGGGCTGGAGGGTGTCCCCGTGTACGATGCGCAAGTGCTGGCACTCTTTGTCATGGCGATAGCCGCGGCGGAAGTTGCGGTAGGTCTCGCTCTTATCGTTGCCATGTTCCGTGCGCGGCGCGGTGTGGAAAGTACATCTCTCACCTCATTGAAAGACTAACTTATGATGCAGAACTTACCTTGGCTCTTTCTCGTGTTGCCGCTGGTCGCGGCGGCAGCAGATTGGCTTGTACTGGCACGCAGACCACGGGTAGCCGCATGTGTTTCCATCATATCGGCGCTGGCCACGATGGCACTCTGCGTAGCCTACTTGTGCGGCTTGCAAACAGGCGCCCCGGACTCCTATGTCTGGTTCCCGGTGCAGGGGTTCGACCTCAGTCTCGGTCTGCTGATGGATGCCCTGTCCATGAAAATGATGCTCGTAGTCACCGGCATTGGCGCACTCGTACACATCTTCTCGCTCGGCTACATGAAGGGCGATCCCTCCAATCAAAGCCGCTACTTTGCGGGCCTGAGCATCTTCATGTTCAGCATGAGCTGCATCGTCTTAGCCAACTCCCTCATCCTTACCTTCATCGGATGGGAGATGGTAGGTTTCTCCTCCTACTTATTGATCGGCCACTGGTACCACAAAGACAGCGCGGCAAACGCTGCCAAAAAAGCCTTTATCACCAACCGCGTGGGCGACTTTGGCTTTCTCATCGGTATTTTGCTTACCCTCGGCCTTTTTGACTCCCTGCACTACGCAGACATGGCGGGGCACATGAAAGTGGAGGCGGGCTCTCCTGTCCTCACGGCTGCTCTCCTTTGTCTTTTCTGCGGCGCGGTAGGCAAATCCGCCCAATTTCCTCTGCATGTCTGGCTTCCGGATGCCATGGAGGGCCCCACTCCGGTTTCCGCACTCATTCATGCTGCGACCATGGTGGCGGCGGGCGTATACATGCTCGTGCGACTACAAGTGAGCATGGGGTTGGACGCCTTCACCGAGACTGCCTGCTGTGTGATTGCCGGCATCGGCGCCATCACCGCTCTTCTCTCGGCGCTCATGGCCACCCAGCAAGATGACATTAAACGCGTGCTCGCCTATTCCACCCTCTCCCAACTTGGTTACATGATGATGGCCGTTGGCCTGCTGGCGGGTGAGGCGGCCATGTTCCATCTTTACACGCATGCCTGGTTTAAGGCCCTGCTCTTCCTCGCTGCCGGAGCCATCATCGTGCGCTGCCACCACGAGCAGGACATCTGGAAAATGGGCGGGCTTCGGCGGAAAATGCCGCTCACCGTGCTCTGCTTTCTCGCAGGCACGTGCGCGCTCATCGCTGTACCCGGCTTCTCCGGTTTCTTCTCGAAAGAAAGCATCCTGGAAGCCGCTTGGGAGCGTAGCATGCCTCTTTTCGTGCTGGGCGTGGTCGTGGCTGCCCTCACCACTTTTTACATGGTGCGGCTTTGTTTGATTGCGTTTTGCGGTGACGCAAGAACGCATGAAGCAGAGCAAGCTCAAGAAGCCTCCCCCACCATGCTGGTGCCGCTCTTCATTTTGGCAGTGCTCGCCATCATCTCCGGCTATGGCTTTGTGGCCGATCAGCTGGTGCCCTATGCTGGGTTCCACACTTCAAATGCAGAGTGGGGAGTAACGTTTTTTGCCGGGCTGGGCGCGCTCATTGTAGGCGGTGGATCGGCTTGGTTGATCTATGGCAAGTCGAAAACGCTCTCCTCTAAGTCCGATCCCGTAGGCGCCAACTGTGTTTCCCAAGTGCTACGGCGACGGCTCTATATTGATGCTTTTTATGATCACGTGCTGGTGGATGGAGTGCAGCGCTGGTTCACTTTCCTCATCTCCTGCCTAGATGATGGCGTTATCCGTCGCCTTATCGGGCAAGGGCTAGCGTTGCTCACAGCATGGGTTGGTCGCTTGCTGGGACGACTTCAGGGAGGCTCGCTGCGCAATTACACCGTGGTGACCTCGCTGGGGGTACTCATTCTCATGCTTCTCCTCATCATTTTCTTCTAAACTATCTTTCTCACCATGCTTATCTGGCTCATCCTCATTCCTGTGATAGCGAGTGTGCTCATCGGGTTTTTGCACACTCCTGGTCGGGCTACAGCCTTGGTGAGCTCTCTGCTCACTTTCGGTCTGGGTATTGGCTCCATTGTTGCCCTGAGTATGGGGGCAGGCAGCGATTGGCTTACGCACATCGGCGACTTGCCCACAACGCTTACCCTTTCCTTGCCGCTCAGCAAGCCCATGCTCCTGCTCACTGTGCTGGTCACTTTAGCCGCTGTGTTGGGTATGCGAGCGCCGGACGCCGCTGCAGATCGCAGCTGGAGCATCTCCACGCTTCTCATCTCTGCCGGGGCCACGGGGGCATTTATCTCTGACAATCTTGTGGCCTTCTTCGCTTTCCATGAGTTAGCCCTTATCCCTACCTTTGTGATGATCGGTTTGTACGGTCGCGGCGAGCGTCGCACTATCGCTTGGCGGATGACACTGTATTTGGGTCTTGCTTCCATGGTTCTGCTGGCTGGTCTTGTGTTGCTTTACATGCAGCTTGGGACAACAAAGTTCATGGAGATGATGGTCATGGCGGCTATGGGGCGTTTGCCAGCATCGGCCTGCTTAACAGCCGGGCTGCTTCTATTAGGTTTTGGCACGTTGGTTTCCCTCTTCCCGTTTCACTCGTGGGCGGCGCCAGCCTACGCAAGCGCTCCTACGCCCATTGCAATGATGCACGCCGGCGTGCTCAAGAAATTCGGTCTGTATGGTCTCATCCTTGTTGCTTATATATTTGGATCGGGCAGCGCCCAATTTTTTGGTGATTGGATAAACCTTTTGCTCATCCTCCTGCTGGGCAACGTGCTCTGGGTAGGCTGCGTCACAATTGCTCAGTCTCGTCTGGATTCTATGCTCGGCAACTCCTCGGTCATGCACATGGGTTACATCTTCTTAGGCATAGCCGTCTTTGTGCTCTCCGGTTCATCAAATGCGCTAGCCTATCAAGGAGCAGGTATGCTCATGCTTGCGCACGGGCTGAGTATCGCCCTGCTCTTCCTGCTTTCCGGGCAAATTGAACGCCGCACTGGCACACTGGAATTCTCAGCTCTGGGAGGTCTCGGCCGCAGGCAGCCCCTACTCGGCTTCTTCTTCGGCTTGGCCGGCATGGCTTCTATCGGTCTGCCCCTGCTGGCCAACTTTGTAGGCGAGTTTTCCATCTTCGTCTCGTGCTTCATGGACTGGAAGCCTGGAACAGTCGGCTCGTTTTGCTACGATTGGCTTAACAACCTGTCTAATATGCTCGGGGGACTTGGACCTGTGCAGCTCACCTTGGTTTTTGCTCTATGGGGCTTGGTTATCAGCGCTATCTATATGCTGCGCGCCATTCGCCGCATCTTTGCTGGAGATCTTACCCCTGTGTGCGAACGCGCTACACTCCCGCTAAGCGGTGCAGACATCTGTTCCGCTGCTCTGCTGAGCGCAGCCCTGGTTCTTTTCGGCATAGTCCCCGGCATTCTCGCATAAATCTTTATATTTCCACCGCCACATTTACTCATGAGCACAATTAACCTGATCAGCACCTCCTACACTTGGGAGCAGTTCACTCCCACTTTTGTCTTGGTAGGGCTTGCCTTGCTTATTTTGATAGCAGATGCTTTTCTGCCGCGCTTCAACAAGAAGGTATTCCCGATTCTCGGCGCACTCATTTCGACTGGGCTTGCCTGCTTCACGGCTGGCAGCTCCGCTTCTTCTTTGTTCTCCACTCTGGCTTGTGCAGCCACAGCCGTCTGCTTGCTCATGGCATATGACTACCGTAAGCTCGTGTACGCATCCGTGGCGGGTGGCGAACACGAGGATGGGGCAGCCGAATTCACCGCTCTACCCCTGTTGGCCTGCGCAGGCGTGTGCGCGCTCATTCGCTCACGTGACCTCATTATGCTCTTCGTGGCTCTGGAAACGGTGACACTGGCTTCTTACGCGATGGCAGGTTATTTTCGGCGCAATCAAGGTTCGGTAGAGGCCGGAGTGAAATACCTCATTTTGGGTGCAGTGAGCACCGGGCTTCTGGTTATGGGCGCAGCGTGGTTTTTTGGCACGACCGGCTCTTTCAGAGGTGACCCGCGTTTTGTCCTCGCTGCTCTCTGCAATCCCCACCTTTCGGCTGGTATTCTTGTAAGTATGGGGCTTTTGCTTGCAGGCATCTTTTTCAAAGCAGGTGCCGTACCAATGCACACGTGGATTCCTGACGTGTACCAAGGTGCGCCTACCCCGGTGTCAGCTTTCCTGGCGGTCGTCTCAAAACTGGCAGGTTTTGTGGCCTTGCTCATCATCCTGCTGCCCTTCGTTTACCTCCGCACCACGGTGAACGACATGATGCAGGGGCTCATCGTGCTACTCGCAGTTGTGGCAGCAGCAACCCTGCTGGTAGGCAATCTGGGTGCGATCCCACAGCAAAATACCAAGCGGTTGCTTGGTTATTCTTCCATTGGCCAAGCCGGGTTTATCCTCGTATTTTTCGTAACACTCCAACCTACTATCATCAGTCCGGTATTTAATTACCTGCTTGCATACGGCATCGCCACTCTCATGGCTTTCTTCGCCCTGGCCACCCTTCGCATGCAACGCGGCAGTGAAGATATATCCGCTTTCCGTGGTCTTGGCAAATCCAACCCTCGCACTGCTTTCATGATTACAGTCAGCTTTGCCTCGTTGGCTGGAGTGCCGCTTACCGCTGGCTTCCTGGCCAAGCTTAGCTCCTTCCAAGCGCTCGTCTCCACGCTTATTCGCCCGCATCATGTCGTCCATTGGCTGCTTCCCATCATGATTATTTGCGCCGCTTCGGGTTTCTACTATTACTTCAAGGTTTTGCGGGCCATGTACTGGGATCAACCGCAACAGAACGATGCTCCCGTCACCTTCTCACCGCTCTGCACCGCTGTACTCACGGCCGGCACACTGTTGCTCATCGTGCTTGGCGTCATCCCGCTCCTTTTCTGAGCATGACGGAGGCATGTCACATGCTTCGCCGCGGGCTACAAGTACTGCTCGCGCTGGTCTGGCTGGGTGCAAGCCCCGCGTCGGCATGGCAGCAAGTGAATGAACGCGCTGGTGAGCCTGCCCGTGAATTTCGCGCCGCCTGGGTAGCCACAGTATTCAACTTGGATTGGCCATCCTCTGCCGGACTCCCCGCTGCACAGCAGAAAGCGCAACTGCTCGACATTCTCAATCGAGCCGTTCAGCTTAAACTCAACGCCATTATCCTGCAAGTGAGACCTAATGGCGATGCCTTCTATAAATCCTCCTTGGAACCATGGAGCGGCTGGCTGAGCGGTCCCGGTGTCAACCCAGGCTACGATCCGCTCGCCTTCGCCATTGCTGAGGCCCACCGCCGCGGACTTGAACTCCATGCATGGTTCAACCCCTTCCGCGCCACAATAAGCGGCAAGCCCGTTGGGGTCGGTCATATCGCGCGTCGTCGGCCGGATCTCATCAAACGCGCCGGCTCCACAACCATGCTCAATCCTTCCGCAGCCGCCTCTCAACAACACGTGCTGCAGGTGATTATGGATGTCGTGCGCCGTTATGATATTGACGGCGTGCACTTGGATGATTATTTTTACCCCTACCCACCACACCACAACATCGCGGATGGCCTCACTCCAGCTCAACGTCGAGCCGCAATCAATTCTTTTGTAAGCCGTCTCTACTCAGCCGTAAAAGCCGCCAAGCCCTGGGTGCGCGTAGGCATCAGTCCTTTTGGCATTTGGCAGCCAGGTTATCCCGCCGGTGTACCTGCCGGTGTGAATGCCTACGAGCATCTGGCCTGCGATGCGCGCAAATGGCTCGCCAACGGCTGGGTAGATTACCTCTCCCCACAGCTCTACTGGCGTATCAACAGCCCGCAAAGCTTTCCCGTTCTCATGAAATGGTGGTCCGCTGTCAACCCGCGCCGCCCCGTATGGCCCGGTATTGCCACCGCCCGCATTCTTTCCTCGGAGGATCGAACTCGACCTGCCTCAGAAGTAGGCAGTCAAATCGACATCTCCCGCCAGCTTGCCCGCCAGAGCGCAGGGCAGCTTTTCTGGAGCTGGAACTCCATTGCCTCCAACCGTGGAGGGGTTCAGACTCACATCGCCGCCCGCTACCGTGGTTTTGCCTTACCACCAGCTATGCCATGGAGCGGCTCGGCACGCCCCGGTGCTCCCTTGGCACAGGCGGCCGACCTGCCAGGACGTGGAGTCTCCATTGCATGGACCCCGGTCGATGCCAGCGCACGCAAATGGGTAATCCAAGCCCGCCGTTCAGGACGATGGACAACACTTTGCATTCTCCCCGGCTCCCGGCGGCGCGTCGTCCTGCCTTTTGCTATGTTTTCGGCAGTGGATCGTCTCGCCATACGCCCCATTTCTGCCTGTGGCAATAGTGGCAGCCCCGCCGTACTTGCCCGCTAAGCTAATTTCCTTCAGCAAAGTTAAGATTTTTTCTTACCGCGTGGCACTCGCATTTTTTCGTCGATGGCGTACGTAGCTTTTCAGCTGAAAACAGTGACGCATCCTCGGGGGACGCCTAATGTATGGGGAGTCTTGCCAAAATAGGAAAAAGTTGCTATGCTCCCGCTGCTTCCATCCATGAATCAGGAAAACGTCAGTCACGCCTCGCAACAAGAACCTTCCCAAGAGCCAATTACCATGCCCCAGGCTCCTGCCCTGGAGAAGAGCCTCATCTGCATGATGGCTCTCGACCCCACCAACATCATATCGCGTTGCATAGCTGATGGCATTAGCGAAGAATTCTTCTACATCCCCGCCCATCGCATTCTTTGGAATATCTTCCGCGAACGATATGAGAAAAACCTGCCCATCGATATTGCCTCTGTAGCGCAAACGCTGACAGATGAGGGAAAACTAGAGACCATCGGCGGCAATTCAGGGTTGGCGGATATCTTCAGCGTGGCTAGTTCCACTGCACTTTTTGAAGCCCACTTTGCCACCATCAAGGAAAAATATCTGCGACGCTGTATGATCATGGCCGGTAATAAAATGCACGAGCTTGCCATCTCAGCAGAGACGGAAATTGACCAACTGCTCGACTCTGCTGAGCAGGAAGTGATGGACATCCGCAAATCCTCGCTCACCTCCACTCAATGGAGCCTTAAGAAGGATATCCAGACGGCGATGAGCAACATGGAAAAAATGATGGATCACCACGGTACAGTGCTGGGACTCCCCACAGGCTACGACGTGCTCGACCGCATGATTAACGGGCTAAAGCCTGGTGAGCTCTTCGTGATTGCCGCTCGCCCGTCCATGGGTAAAACCTCCTTCCTGCTCAATATCATGGAGCATTTGGCACTGGACGAAAAGAAGCCTGTGCTCATTTTCTCCTGTGAAATGCCCAGTGTGCAACTTGTGGAACGCTTGCTCTATGCGCGCAGCGGTGTGAGTCGCAGTGATCTTGTGAAAGGCAACCTCACTCCGGCTCACTTCAAGCGCATTAACAAAGCTATCAACGAATACCAAAACAGCAGCCTCATCATTGATGACACAGCCGCCATCTCCATTTCCGAACTGCGTGCCAAGGCTCGCCGCGTCATCAAAGAGCGTCCGGATACCGCTGCTATCGGTGTGGATTACCTTCAGCTTATGCGTTCCCACACCAAGCAGGCTCAAAACAGTCGTGAACGTGAGATCGCGGAAATCTCCGCCGGGCTCAAGGGTCTCGCCAAGGAGCTTTCCGTCCCCATCATCGTACTTGCTCAACTCAACCGTGGTCCTGAAAACCGTACAGGAAAAACGAAAGGGTTACCCATGATGAGTGACCTGCGCGAATCCGGCGCCATTGAGCAGGACGCCGATATGATCGGTCTGCTTTATCGAGCTGCCTATTACGCAGGGGATGACGAAGAGCGCAAACATGTAGGCACAGATGCCAATCTCGCGCTTGCAAAAAATCGCAACGGCCCCACGGGGGATATCCCACTCACCTTCGCAGCAGAACTGATGCGATTTTCCCCTCGCGTTGATCAGAAACAAGAAGATGACCAATAATTGAGTCATTCTGTGCGCTGCGCCGGGCTTGCAAAGTTCTCGTATGACAGTACAATCACCTCAAGAATTAACACAGCGTGCCATTGCGCGGGACCTCGCGCACTGTTGGCATCCTTTTACGCCTCAAGCTTTATGGGGACACGAGGCCGAAGTGCTCATGCTGCAGTCCGGCAAGGGCGTGTGGCTCACGGATTCGCTCGGTCGCCGCTACATCGACGGCAACAGCTCCATTTGGACGAACATCCACGGTCATTGCCACCCTCATATTGTGCAGGCAATCCAAAGACAAGCCGCTACTATCTGCCACTCCAGCTACTTGGGATTTGGTCACGCTCTCGCTTCTGAATTGGCAGAAAAACTCACACAGCTTTTCCCCGACGGTAAGCTCACTCGCGTCTTTTTCTCAGATGATGGCTCCACAGCCATCGAAACCGCGCTCAAAATGGCCTTCCAAAGTTGCTCCCAAACTCCCGGTCGTGAGCAACGCCGCCACTTCATCGCCTTCTCCAACTGTTACCATGGCGATACCATGGGCGCAGCTTCTCTTGGCGGGGTGAGTACTTTTTTCTCCCGCTTCCGGGGCTTTGGAATGCAGGTCACTCATGTGCGAGAAATGGATGAATTGCGAGCCCTGCCGACCGATTATACAGACACCGTAGCAGGTATCGTCATTGAGCCCATCATCCAAGGCGTGAACCGTATGACTCCCTGGCGTCCCGGCTTACTGCGCGAGCTGCGGGAGTATTGCACGCAACGCGGCATCTTCCTTATCTGCGATGAGGTGATGACTGGCTTTGGTCGCACGGGCAAAATGTTTGCCTGCATGC
>CANQAD010000048.1 GCA_947588735.1 uncultured Akkermansia sp. | reverse complement strand
CCGTCACTATTTTACCCCTCTCTTCGCATGACCTCAACTCTTTCTGTCATATGTTGCATTTATTCTTGCAATTCACAAAAAAACCACCTACGTGCAGCAAGAGGATCCTCGCAGCGCCAACCATCGCTTGCCCGCTAACCGCCCCTTGTTTTATTTCGCCTCTTCACCAGCAGACGCTGGAGCCGCCGAACTTGGCTTCCGGGCCTCATACTGGTCGAGAATATCCTTGTACTGCATGATGATAGCACCATGGTCTTCCCTCACAAGCCTGCCGTCATTTGTCACAACGATGGCACGGGGTATGGTGCGGGGGCGTATGTAGCCGGGCAGCTTTGTCATGCCATCCTCACCAGGCATCATGGCGGGGAATGTCGCGTTGAAGTTTGCAAGATATTCCTGAGCCTTTTCCTGGGTAGCATCTGCCGACACCAGCACAATCTCCACCCCGTTATCTTTCATCTGCTTGTACAGCGAAACGATTTCAGGCATTTCGGCCCGGCAGGGAGGACACCAGCTGGCTGACACCAGATAGATGTAGTACTTGGCCTGCAAATCCGGGTTTGCGTTGAAAAGAGGGGATTTCGCAAGCACTGCTGCGACCGGGCTGAGCTCTCCCGATGGAGTGGTCTGCTTGGCAGGCTCAGTTTCAACTGCGACGGAATTTTCCTCTGTACTGATCGTAGTTCCTTCTGTCTTCTTTCCCTCACCGCAGCCCATCACGGCGACAAGAGCTCCTCCCGCGAGCAATAAGCAAAATAGAAACTTCGTTTTCATGGTGTGAATGAGGGAAACGGTCCCTCTTGCACCCGCATTGTATGCAAAGTGCAAAGTATTTGTCAAGCGCTTAATCTAACGTCATTTATCCGATTGTTGCAGGGCGTAGAGCCCGGCGTAAATGCGGGGATCCACAGCCTTGCCGACGGCGCGCTGAGCCTCCAGCCATTCGTCTATTTCATCCTCCGGCACCTCATGCACGGTGATATGTTCCCCCTGCACTCCCCCGCCCTGCCCGCGTCGCATCAAATCCGTCGCCAGAAAAAAGGAAATGGATTCGGACGTAATACCTGGCGAAGAGGGCCCGGCATAGAGGAAGCGTATCTGGCCCGCCTCATAACCAGTTTCCTCCAGCAATTCGCGACGCGCCGCATCCTCCGCCCGCTCTTTCCGGGCATCGCCAATGAGACCGGCAGGAAAACAAATGCTCTGTTGCCGGATGGGCGGGCGATACTCCTCAACCAGCAGGATCTTCCGGTCGCGCGTGCGCGCAAAAACCATGGCTGCCGCCGTATTTTTCACGCGTTCGCAGTACTCCCAGCGCCCATCGCACACGAGATTCACGAAACGCCCGCTGTAGAGTGTCTCCATGGGGAAGGATCACTCGCGCACGAGTTTCTGAAAGCGCTCCAGAATGCGCTTGGTGACGCTTCCTGCCCGTCCTGTGCCGATGGTGCGACCATCCAAGCTGGTGGCAGCTATCACCTCCGCCGCCGTGCCGGTCAGGAAGCACTCGTCCGCGCAGATGATGTCGAAGCGGTTGAGCACTCTTTCCTCGCAGGGTATTCCGAGCTCGGCGCAGATATCCTGCACGGCATGGCGTGTGATGCCGCCGAGCGCACCTTCGGTAAGCGGCGGGGTGATCACCACCCCGTTCTTCACGATGAAAATGTTATCTCCGGTGCACTCAGCCACATTCCCACGCTGATTGAGCATGAGGGCCTCGCCCGCGCCCTGCTGCACCGCCTCAATTTTGGCAGAGATGCTGTTGAGATAGTTGAGACTCTTGACCTGCTGGCAAAGTACATCTGGGTTGGGACGGCGATACGAGCTGGTGATGAGGCTCAGGCCATTCTCGTACATTTCCTTTGGATAAAGGGCGATGTTTTGCGCGATGATAAACATGCTCGGCTTGGGACAATTGCGCGGGTTGAGTCCCAAGTCGCCCACGCCACGCGTCACCACCAGGCGAATGTACCCGTCCTGCATCCCGCTGGCATCCACTGTTTCCTGCGTCGCGGCGCACACCTCCTCAAAGCTCCACGGGCAATCAATCAACAGATAGCGCATACTGTTGAACAGACGTACGATGTGCTCCTCCAAGCGAAAAATCTTACCGGAGTAGAAGCGAATTCCTTCAAAGCAGCCATCGCCGTACAGTGTCGCGTGGTCAAAAACGGATGCCTTGGCATCTTTTTCATCGACTAATTTTCCGTCAAACCAAATCTTCATAGGTGAGTGATGGGTTACGCTGCTCATTATAGAACGAATTGCTCACTTGTGAAGAAAAAAATTCAGGGTAGTAATCAGGCTTTCGGAAAAGTTCCCTCTCCTTGTTTCACACGACCCTGCGGAGGCTTTATTTTTGAGACAATGCGGGTTTTATCACGGCAAACGCATTTGATAGAAGTGAAGCAACGGAGAAAATGCTCATGTTGACTGATGTCATTGTTTATACGCATCAAAAATTATGACAACAAGAAGTCATCACGATGATGGCTCTAAAGACTCAACCTGCATACGTTCATGGTTCAAAAAAAAAAAAAAAAAAAAAAAAAAAAAAAAACGCGCAACGCGCACATGATCAACAAATCGCAATTCACATCTCGTAAATCTCAAATGGCAACCGCATTAGGAAATGCGTTTGCCCTGGGGGGTTTATCGGAAGTCTTGCTTTATACGACTGATTGTGCTAAACTCCGACCTTGGAATCACTTGGTGCAATGAACCAGGTCCAAAAGAAACGATTGGCTCTCGGACTGACGGAAGGGCTCTCCGGTGTATTTTCGTTGTTCGTGGTGCTGTGGGTTATGGGCTTTGTACAGGGGCAAATGCTCACGCAGGGTTTGCACATTCTGCTGGGGATGCTGGTGTGGGTCAATGCTGCGTGTGTGTACGCCCGCATTCTGCGTCCTCCGCTGCGGCGAGCTGAGAAGCGTATTCCCTCTCGCCCGGATTGTTTCCTGTTGGGTGTTGTTACCTTCAACTCCTTACTGCTGGCAGGTGCCGTCATGCTCTCCGTGCCGCGGGATAATCTGTATTGGGTTTTGTTCACAGCAATGCTGCTAAGTATTGTGCAAAGCATTTTTTCATCGGAGCGCATGCTGCGACTCGTACTTGACGCACGCTCCGGAGGGGTGCAGAGACTCACCAAAACTGACCGCTGGTCGCCGGTGATCATCTTCTTTTTGGGTATGGCCGGTTGGGTGCTGGGAAGCACTCTCCTGCTCATGACGCCCAACGCCCACACCAGCGGCAGCACGCTCTCCTTCATCGATGCGCTTTTCACCTGTGCGAGCGCCACATCCATCACCGGACTGACCTGTATTGACGTGGGAGCCGAGCTCTCCCAATTCGGCCAATTCATCGTGCTTCTGGATTTCCAAATCGGCGCCATGGGAGTGATGACGTTCACCTATTTTGTGATGATGATGATCGGCAATCGCCTCAGTGTAGGCGGGAGCAGCGCCGTTTCTTCGATGTTAGACCAGGAAAACCTGCGCACCATCCCGGCCTTGCTCAGCACAGTGGTAGGCGTGACGCTGAGCATTGAGGCTGTCGGCGCCCTGCTCCTGTACAACATGTGGGAAGGCGTGCAGGGGGTGGACCAAGCTCATCTTTTGTTCTACGCCATTTTCCACTCGGTTTCCGCTTTCTGCAACGTCGGCATCACTCTTTTCCCGGACAACATGGCGCAGAGCGGCGTGAGCTCCTGTTACTCGGCGCAAGTGGTGATGCTGCTGCTCATCATCGCCGGCACCTTGGGCTTCGGCATCTACAGAGAAGCCTTGGCGAGACTGGGACGTCGTTTGCACCACAAGAAGAACACGCGACGTTGGAGCACGCATTCATGGTTGGTCATGCGCGTCACCGCCATCGTGCTGCTGGGAGGTTTCCTCGGATTAACCTTTCTGAGTTTTTTGGAACCCTCCTCCACCCACGCCGTGACGGGGCACTCGCTCTGGGAAAGCTTGTGGAATACGGTTGGACGCTCGGCTGGCTTCAATCTCACCGACATCACGGAGTATGGCCCCGTGTACAAGCTTTTTCTGTGCATCCTCATGTTTGTGGGCGGCAACCCGGCGGGCACGGGTGGCGGCGTTTTTGCCCCGGTGGTCGCCATCTGTGTGCTCGAGGTGTTTCGCGTGCTGCGCGGCCAGCAGGATGTCCAGATCCACGAGCGTCGCATTGCCCGCTCCACAGTGGAGCGAGCCATGGCAACCGTGGTGCTCTCCATTTTCTGGATCATTATCACCACGATGCTTCTCTTGTTGGTGGAGGAGTGGAGCAATGGGGCGGACAAGAGCCACGCGGGACTAACCCACTTGCTCAACATGCTTTTCCTTGAAGTGAGCGCCTACACCACCACCGGCTACTCACTCATTGATCCTGCCGACCTCTCCGCGTTCTCCAAATTCATCATCACGCTTAACATGCTCTTTGGTCGCATGGGCATGTTCACCTTCATGCTCATTTTCATCACTCCCAAACCCCCGCAACCTTTCCGTTTTCCGGAAACGCGTCTCCCGCTCAACTAACCCCTACACCAACATACAACTATGGCTCATTCCAGAAAATTCGTTATCATCGGCATCGGTCAATTCGGTCGCGCCCTCGCTCTGCACCTGCATGATGAAGGTTACGAAGTGACCGCTATTGATGAGTGCGAATCCGCTATCAATGATATCAAGGACAAAGTCACGCAACCCATCATCGGAGATGCCACCAGCGACAATCTCCTCGACAAGTTGGACCTGGGGAGCAACACGCACGTGATTGTCGCCGTGGGCGAACGTTTCGAGCGCAACCTGCTCATCGCCGCTCATCTCAAAATCACCAAGGGAGTCGAACATCTCTATGTACGATCAGTCAATGAACTTCAGTCGGAAATGCTCAAGTTGCTCGGAGTCACCGAGCTTTTCCGCGTAGAAGACGTGGCTGCTCGCCAGCTGGCGCGACGCTTTATCAACCGCAGTTTCAAGAGTCTCACGACGATTGACTCCACGCACTCCCTCGCCGAAGTGCCACTGCCCGACGAATGGATCGGTAAGTCCCTCATGGAATCCGGTCTGCGCTCGAAATACCACCTCAACCTCATCACCGTGCGCCGTGGCAAACCCAGCGAAACGCCCCCGGACGAAGCCCTGATTGAACAGCCTGAACAACCCGTCATCGGCACACCCGACCCCGCCATGGTGTTCCAACAGGAAGACGTGCTCGTCCTCTTTGGCAAACAGAGTGATTTGGATGACTTCGTGAAGGATATCCACGGCTGATGTCGTTCACCTCTCTCCATACACCGCGCGTGGTTCTGCCGGAGCGTTGGTTCAGCGGTTATATCTTCGATCTGGACGGCACGCTGGTGGACAGCATGCCCCTGCACTTCCGGGCATGGCGCCAGGCGTTGCACGATGCCGGAGCAAACGCATCCGTCTTTGATTGGAATGACTTCCTGGCTCACGGAGGAATGGCTGCCGTAGACATCGTGAAGGATCTGAACCGCAAGCATGGACTCTCCATGCCGCCGGAACAGGTGGCCCATGCCAAACGTTCCCTTTATGCCGACCTTGTCGCGCGCGAGAAGTTGCCTGTCATTCCGGAGACGATCAATTTGGTGCATAAATTGCGCCGCCGCGGCATCCCGTATGCCATCGGCACAGGAAGCACCATCTCCGGCGCCATGCAGACCCTCCGCGCGGCCGACCTGCAGACGCTCTTCCCGATCATTGTCACTCCAGAAGATGTGCCCCACGGCAAACCCGCTCCGGATATTTTTTTACGAGCTGCTGAGCTCATGCGCGTTCCTCCACGCGACTGCATCGTATTCGAGGATGCCGCTCCGGGGATACGCGCCGCTGCGACCGCAGGCATGCAGTTTGTACGTGTTCTTCCCCTTCCATTCTGACAATGGAGGGGTGAATGCTTTGTCTTGCCATGCAGCACACTCAGGAGCGTTTATGGCAGTGTAATTCGCGTATCAAGTAGAGGGTAACCACAGCAGATCCTGCCGCGAGCACCGCGCACTGAGCCTGTCCACTCAAGCCCATGGCACGCATACCTAACTGCACCGCTACCGCCAGCATGCCCAATGCACAATCCACCAAATTGCCTGCGGCAATCACATCTCCGCGTTTATCATCGTCGGCGTGGTCCTGCAGCAGTGCATTGAGCGGTACTAAATACCCTGCAGCCATGCACCCCGCCAAAGACAATGCTACGTAGAAAAGAGGATGACCGTATGGCAGCCAGACCAGGGCAAGACACGACACGCACATTCCTACGCCGCCAAGTGTGGTGAGGCCAGTGCGGATACTACGTGCACAGAGACATGAGGCGAGTGCCCCCCCAAGGATCGAACCACCACTAATCCAAGCGATAAGGGAAGCCGAATCACGCTGTTGACCAAGGATTTGCATAAAATGCATGCTTGAGCTATTTGCACTGCCTTGGGCATCCTGCGCCATTTGTAAGGCGATGAGCATCATCACACCGGCTATAAACCAGAAATAACCAATACCCACCTCGCTGAAGCGTAACACCCGATCATTCCAAAGCAAGCGCAGTTGAGCAACGTGCTCCCAACATATTTCCCATGAAAAAGGGCGTCTCCCGAATACCGGGAAACGGGGCAAGAAAAGGCTGAGTACAAAAACGCCCACAGCTAACAATGTGCATACCACGCATGGCCAACCAGCGGCCACCCAACCACTTCCATCCCCCCAGCGGCTTAACAAACCATAGACGACACCCAGAGCGACAATCTGCCCAAGCAGTAAGGCAAGCATTGAGCTGATCTCCAGAATTCCACTAGCAAAGCCAATGTAATGCGAGCCAACCATATCCTTCACCAAGCCCTTCTTGGCAGGGCTGAAAAACATAGCCTGCACGCAAAAAACAGTAAAAAAAGCAATTGCAACTCCTACGCTCTGCGCAAAAAGGCCGAGCGTCATGCCCGACAAGGCCACCACCTGCAGTAGTACCATACCCTGCAGCAGCCGAGTCCGGCAATAGCGGTCTGCTACCCATCCGCCGAGCGGTGAAAAGACAACAAATGGGAGCACAATGAGGACAGAAAGGGGATATTGCAATGCTGTACCCTGCCAAATTCCAAGTGCAATGAGCAAGAACTGTACTCCTTTTTCATTCAGCGAATTCATCGACTGAATAACCACCAAACTCCAGAATGCCCGCCACATGGGTTTTCTTTGCTCCATATGCCCGCATTATACATTACTGAGGGGAAATGTGAAGCCCGAAAAGCCGCCTAATAACTGCCTCTGGATACAGTACCTCGGGGCAAACGCATGAGAAAAGGCATTGCTATTGATAATTTTCTGTTTACGATTTCGATTTATTGATAATGTACGCGTTGCGCAATTTTTTTTCGAATCATGAACGTAGGCAGGAGATTTCTTGAGAGCAGTCACCATGATAACTGCTTGTTGTCATTTTTTTGATGCGTATCAATGATAATATCAGCCAACAAGAGCATTTTCTCCGTTGATGAGTTTCTTTCTAATGCGTTTGCCCTGTACAGCACCTGAAATGAGTTGCATTTTGGGCAATGACGTGATAAATACGTCTGAAAATGGACATGCTAATCGCCAAATGTGCCAAAGCAGGCATTGCGGAGTGGGTGTGCTGCCCGGGGGCGTTTAACCTTCCACTGCTCACAGCCTTGGCTGGATGTCCGGGTGTCCACCGCTGGCAAGTACAGGATGAACGGGCTGCGGCCTTCTTTGCTTTGGGGCGCATGCAAGCGACCGGACGTGGCGTAGGCGTAGTGCTGGGGAGTGGTGCCAATGCTGTGTGCGCGTTTCCAGCAGTCATGGAGGCATTTTATGAACGCCGCCCCCTCGTATTGGTAACCCTCGATGACTTGGAACCCGCAGATGCAGCCGGAGCATTTGGTCATATCGAACAAGATGGCCTTTTTGGACTCTATGCGCCCACGCTCACCCTGCACATGCCTTGTAGCGAGGCTGATCTGCCAGATATGGTTGATTTGTGCCGGGATGGTTTTCCGGTTCATCTGCGTCTCTGCTGTGTAGAAGACATGCTGCACCACGCACACATGCGACACGATGCTCTGTCCATGGATTTCTTGTTTGATGTGGCAGATGCTCCACTGCGGCCGCCTTTTCGCGGCTCACTGGCAGAATTATCTCGCCTGTTACGTTTTGAGGCAAGGCATGAGAATCTGGTGATGTTGCTCGGAGCTCTAGATCCAGACGAACAGGAGTCTGCTCTGTGGTTGGCGCGCACACTGCGAGTACCAGTAGTGGCCGACGCTACAAGCGGCTTGCGTGAAAAGGTGGGCGAGCTACTGCTGAGCGGTGGTAGTGATTTGCTGACGAATGCACCACCGCGTAATGTATTGAGATTGGGAGCTGTTCCGTCCTGCCCCTTTTGGCATGCGCTGGAGGAGATGCCCAGCACGCGTGTTTTCTCCATCACCCGCACCGGTTTTTCCGGGCTCCGTCGTCCTAGCACCGTGATTGAGGGTGAACCCGAACAAATTATCAAGGCTCTGGATGATGTTCCACGTATCGGGGATGTCGATGACTACCGTACCCAAGGGAATCGCTATGCTGCACTGATCGAAGAACTGCTGCTCACCTACCCGGAGAGTGATGCGGCTCTTGTGCGCGCTTTCTCTCAGCAAGCCTGCATTGCGGATGTACTCTACCTTGGCAGTCCAAGCACCACGCAACTCTGGAATAATTATGCTCAGCTGCGCGCCCCTACGCTGTATGTGCACAGTGCACAACTTGCTGGCTGTGCAGATGGGGCACTTTCCGCTTTTATGGGTAATTGCGTAGATACGGATTTTGCTTGCGCACTCATTGGGGATATTGCACTGCTGCGTGACACTGCAGCCGCCCAGTTCCTACCACAACTAGCTCCAGGGAAGCGGGTTGTCGCTGTACTAAACAACAACGGAGCTGGAGCGGTGCCTCCCTCGCTAAGTGACGAGATGCGCGACTTTGTCTCTCAGCCGCTGCACCGTGACCTGCGCGATTATGCCCGGCTTCTCAGTGCAGAGTACTACCTCATTCGATCGGAGGCAGATTTTGAAATAATGGAAGAGATTGGAAACGACGCATTCGCCCTCCTGGAACTGTCCCCTGATCCAGAACAATCAGATGCTCTGCGCCGGAGGCTTCCCTAAGCACGTTCAATGTCAGGATTTTCCCCTTTTTTGGACGGCAGGCTGGTCGTAAATGCTTGCATCTCCCCAGCGCCCACGACGAATATTGTTCATAAACGAACGCACACAGGACGCCCACGGGCTGCGGGTCTGGCAATAGATGCGACCTATCTGCGCTACAGTCACACGTCCACGTGCCTTGTACTTTGCCAGTATGGAGCCCAAGTGCCGTACGCAGTCTTCTTTGTTGGCATAGATGCGTTGTCCACGCCGCCCCATGATGCCTGCCAGATTATTTTTAGTACGCGCCGCATGGGAAGTTGCATTGCCCGATTCATGCCGTATGATTGCCTCCATCAGCACGGGATCTACGCCATTCTGCAACGCTGCATCGCGAATCGCCGGGCGTAAGTCACTCACCACATCCGCCGCTGCTGTTATGGCAACGAGCACGGACACGACAACACCTGTGATGATGCCTTTCATGCAACCGTTCTACCAGATTTTGCCAATTATGTCAAGCCCCCAATCAAGCCTGGCAGAGCAACCACATTAGGAAATGCGGTTGCTATTTACGATTGATGATGCAGAAATTACGATTTATTGATCATGTACGCGTTGCGCAGTTTTTTCGAATCATGAACGTAGGAGGGAGAGTTCTTGAGAGCCATCATCATGATGACTGCTTGTTGTCATTTTTTGATGCGTATCAACAATAATATCAGCCAACAAGGCCATTTTCTCCGTTGATGAACTTCTTTTAAATGCGGTTGCCCTGAATACTTGGATGGCAAGTTGCCATGAAAATATCCCCTTGAAACCGTATGAAATCTTTCCATGTCTCAGGCACTCCACCAGCGACTCCCGATCCTGTCATTTCCCCAGCTTCTGGAGCAAATCACCCGACTTATCGAAAAATTTCCATTTTCTTCTCTTTTTCTGCCCAAATAGTTTAATAAAGCACTCGATGCATAATTTGTACACATTTGAAAATGAGATAAACTACCGCATGAGGTTCAACCAGTTGTTGGAGGCTCAGAAACAAGTCCGGGGTGGATACGAAATCGCACCGGAATGGTGTGCAAAGTTGGCGGGTAGAAAAAAGAAAGTTGCAGAACTGTTTTTTTCGCGGGGACGGGGTTAAGAAGATAGGTGGCGCGTGTCATGTCAGCCTCTTCACTGTATGTTCCTTCAATGAGGCGACAATGGCAAGAGGAACCATCCTCTACACCCACGGAAATGGAGGCGATAAGAGGTGAAATCTCGTACTCAAGGCAAAAGAGGGCAGCACGGGGCATTTCTTCTACAGCAGGCAGAGGTTTGACGAAGAAAGTATGATTAAAAACGCGCAGGGTCCCGGATTGACGAGGGTCGAAAGCCTCCGTATTCACCCGCAAAGCAGACGTGGAGTAAAGAATGTTGACGAAAGTATCAAACTCTATCCACCCGCCACGCGGACGCACAAAAAAATCATACACGAGCGTGCGACAGCGTTCCATACAGGACTCAACGGTACGGAATTGCCCAATCATCACGCCCCCCTCCGCATCCACCCCAACAAGCGGAGAAGCCGCTTCATCTCCATGTGGTGATGATACAAAGGCAGCTCCAGCCGGCAGTTGTACGTGCAGTCGTAGCGTACAACACGCTTGTCCCTCTGGCACATCGTAGCAACACTCAATGCTCTGTACACGAACTTCCAGCTGCTCAGCAGAGAGTGATAAACAAACGAATAACAGGATGATGGACAGTAATGTTTTCATGGGGATGTTTGAAGCATCCTGGTGGAGGCGTCACCCAGCATGGCGCGAAAGTGCAAGGGCACGTGCACGGTGCTCTGCCCGGAGCAAAGTTCCAGTTGCAGGCGCTCATTTTCCTGAGCATTCCAAAGGACAATGCGCGTACCATTCTCGCCCTTATTGGTGGTAAAGTGACGCACTTCCAGATCCTGAGTGACAGGCAGCGGACTTTCGTCGGCTTGTTTATCGGAGGAGTTCCATACACGCACCACCCGCAGAATACTAAAACCAGCAGGGCAGATGAGGGTGAGATTCGCCCGTAAAAGAGAACCGTCTGACTCGCGATTTGCATCAGCTCCATTCGTCTCAGCCGGAACGCAACGAATGGTACCCTCCACATCTGGAACAGAAAGATCTGTTGGTTTCACCATGCTAATGTTTAACGCCTCCAGTTTACGTGGTTCGCGAGCCAACTGAACATGTAGCACTTCATCGACCAGCAAATAATCCACCCTTTCCGAAAGGGGAAAAACGAAGAAAGCGATGCGTGCCTCAGGATTATCCATATGCCTTCCCCACGCGCAGGGAGCACTAGTGAGCATGTTGCCACATTGGTCCGTGCCACATATCCTCTGTGCACGAGCCCCAGCTTCATTCACCCGCCACCCTGGCTCCGTGGGGCCTACCTCTACACGCAGCTCCATGCGCCGTCCACTTTCGTCATGCGGAGGAGAAAAAACACAACGCACAGCACTGAGTTTCGCCTGAGCCGCTGGCTCGCCTGCGCATGCCACCCCCATCGTCAGGAGCACAGCTATGTCCCGAAGTCTCATTAAAAGCTTATCTCTTATACCATACTCATTTTCTGCTTGCAACAAAAAACAGGATCTAAACCGAGGTAAGAGCATTTGGGAGAAGTTCATCAACGGAGGAAAGGCTCTTGTGACTAACATCATCGTTGATACGCATCAAGAATCATGACTCCAAGCGGTCATCACGATAATGGCTCCAAAGAGCTTCCTGCATACGTTCACGATTCAAAAAAAACGCACAACACTCATATTATTAACAGACAATAATTTCATAATCCAAAAATCGTAAAAGACAACGCATTCCCTAATGCGGTTGCCCTGAATGCGACACATAAAAGTTTGCTTCACGGAGGGAAAAGGTGTAGAATCGTGGCGTGAAGTATGAAAGAAACGCTCATTGACATCAAAGAAAGGCGCAGTTGCCGGAAATACACGGCAGAACCGGTAAGGCGTGGAGATTTGGAAAAGGTTCTCGAGGCGGGAACTTATGCTCCTACCGGGCACGGTTCACAGTCTCCTCGAATGGTGGTAGTTACAGATGCGGCACAAATGAAGGAGCTTTCAATTCTCAACGGACGTGTGTGGGGCAAATCTGTGGACCCGTTCTATGGGGCTCCGGTGGCTATTTTTGTGCTGGCTGACAAGGAGGCGCCTACTCCACTGCAAGATGCAAGTTTGGTAATGGGCAATCTCATGCTCGCAGCGCATGCTGTAGGATTGGCTTCCTGCTGGATTAATCGAGGCAAGGAGATGTTCGAATTGCCGGAGGGGCAAGCCATTCTGAAGCGCTGGAGAATCGACCCTGTCCGCTATGAGGGGCTGGGCATCTGCATTATAGGCCACGCTGCTGCCGGGGGTGTCACGCAGGCTAAGCCCCGCAAAGCTGATTACATCATCTACGCTTGACACCTGATTGCCGATATGCCCGAGCCTTCTCCATCCCTCTATTCCCGTCTGTCCGAAACTCCCACTGGTGAACAAGAGGTCAACCTGCGCCCACCCGATTTCAGCGAATTTTGCGGGCAAGAAAAGGTAAAGGAGCGACTCATGCTCATGGTAACAGCGGCCAAACAGCGCGGCGACGTGCTCGACCATGTGCTGCTCAGCGGGCCGCCGGGATTGGGCAAAACGACTCTCGCCTACATTATTGCTCATGCTGTGGGGCGCAACCTTTATATCGCCTCTGGCCCCCAAATTGAAAAAGCTCGGGACTTGGCCGGTTTGCTCACACGTCTGGATGAAGGGGATGTACTCTTCATTGATGAAATTCACCGTCTCACCCCTGCAGTGGAAGAGTACTTGTACCCCGCCATGGAGGATTTCAGACTGGATATTATGATTGATCAGGGGCCGGCGGCACGCTCCGTAAATATGCGTCTCAAACCCTTTACTCTCATCGGCGCGACAACCCGCAGCGGCATGCTGACCGGCCCGCTACGCTCACGCTTTGGCATTGCCAACCGCTTAGATTATTATACTACGGCCGAGATCTGTAGCATTCTCGGCCGATCCTCCGGACTGCTGAATATCTCTATCACCCCGGAGGGGGCGGAGGCCATTGCGCGTCGCTCCCGAGGCACTCCCCGCGTGGCCAATGCCCTGCTACGCTGGGTTCGTGACTATGCGCAAGTGCGCTCCAATGGCAACATCACCGCCGATATAGCGGAGGGGGCGCTGGAGATGATTGACATCGATGCTGACGGACTGGATGAGATGGACAAGCGAATTTTGGAAACGCTGATTTACAAATTTGATGGAGGGCCGGTTGGCCTGTCCTCGCTGGCGGTTGCGCTGGGTGAAGACTCCTCTACACTCGAGGATGTCCACGAGCCTTTCCTCATCATGCAGGGTTATATCAAGAGGACTCCGCGTGGGCGAGAAGCTATGCCGGCTGCTTACTCGAAACTGGGCGTAGCAATGGTACGCGGTGACCAAGGGCAGCTGCTGCTCTAACCTCTTCCTCAGCATGAAAATTTCATTGCTTCTCCTGATCGCTTTGTTCGTAAACATGCTCACTGTACAATGCACCCAGCAGCAAATGCAGCGGCAAGTTTTCGAATCTCGTACTGTGGTGCTCGACATTGGTCATTACTATGCTCCCGGCCGAGGAGGGCAAGGAGCGCGCACTCCGGATGCTACTCAAGGCGGTGCGCTGGAGGAATGCGAGTTTTGGTACAAGTACGCCGGAGAAGTGAAGAACGTCATTGAACGATCGGGTTACAAATGTTTGGTGATTAACCGCGGTGATACACCGACCGATCCTGCGCTGGCGACTGCCGCCAAACGCGCCGGTGTCATTCAAGTGAGGACTCCTCAGCCAACGGCGGTGTATCTTTCACGCCACCACCCGAAGCGCATGGCTGTTGGTATGTTGAGCGCTGACTATGCTCTGGATTGGAAACCAGCGGCTGTCATCTTTCTGCATCTCAACAGCGATTCTGACACATGGAGAGTCTCCAATAAAGGGGCGTTTTACTGTAACAAAGTCGGCGTGTCTATGGCCATAGCGATGGCCGAACACTTGAACCGCACCATCTTCAACCGCTCAATGCCAAACGGAGGTTTTCCGTGCGGCGTCATTGTCCGAACAGATGGACATAAAGGGGGCGGCGATTGGCTCAACACGTGCAACGATTCCTGGGTACCAGCGCTTATCACCGAAGTCGCCTTTCTCTCTAACCCCCTACACGCCCGTTTTCTCAACAACCCCGACAATGCGCGAAGCCTTGCCCGCTCTATTGGTGAGGGTGCAGTACGCTACTTACGCAACAGATGAGCTTTTTCTTGCCAATCGTTCATTTGCAGTCAAAATGAAGTTATCACTATGAAGGGAATTGTACTAGCCGGTGGATCGGGAACACGTCTCTACCCCATCACCAAAGGCGTGAGCAAGCAGCTGTTGCCTGTTTTTGACAAACCAATGATTTACTACCCGATTTCGGTGCTTATGCTGGCCGGCATCCGGGAAATCTTGGTTATTTCGACACCGGAGGACTTGCCCAATTTCCAGCGTTTGCTCGGGGACGGCAAAGAATGGGGTATATGCTTTTCCTACGCTATTCAACCACGACCTGATGGTCTGGCACAAGCCTTCATTATCGGACGCGATTTCATTGGGGATGAGGCCGTGTGCATGGTACTGGGCGATAATTTTTTTCATGGGGCCGGTCTTTCTGAACTGCTGAAAGGAGCTGTTGAAGACACCAAACAGGGGAACGCCTCCATCTTCGGCTACCGTGTGGCAAATCCAGCTCGCTACGGTGTCGTAGAGCTAGATGGGCAAGGGAATTGCCTATCTATAGAGGAAAAGCCTCAGCATCCTAGGTCAAACTTAGCCATGGTCGGGCTGTACTTTTACCCAAATGATGTGGTGCAAATTGCCGCGCAAATCCACCCTTCGACCCGCGGTGAGCTGGAAATTTCGACGGTTAATCAAATCTATTTGACCGAGGGCCGATTGAGGGTGCAAGTTATGGGTCGGGGCTACGCTTGGCTTGACGCTGGGACTCATGATTCTCTCTCTGAGGCATCCACTTTCGTAGAGGTTATTGAAAAGCGAACGGGTTACAAAATTGCGTGCCTGGAGGGTATAGCGTGGCGGAATGGGTGGATTGATTCGGATCGTCTGCGTGAACTTGCTAAACCGATGATGAACAATGACTACGGTCGTTATTTGCTGAGCCTTGCAGATCAAAAGCGTAAGACGAATGTGGACTGAATGGACAAATTACTATGAGGGGCATGCGAACCGATGACATAGCTGATATCTCAAGATTCGAGGAGGGAGCATGTCTCGCCATCAGAACCATCGCTGTTCACGAAAAACACATCTGATTTCGCATATCGTGCAGAGGCTCAAAGTTCAGCTTGCAGGATCGGGGCCGATGCACACTTTTTCCACAAAGCGCAAAAAATCCTTTCGATTCTCCGGCGACGCGAGCATATCAAGCGCATAACCACTACGCCTCGTACGCCAGAAACCTCCTCATTTCGTCTAACGTCTGCATCCTCTATCATGCTGTGCACAATTTGTAGCGCGACAGAGGGTGTTGCCCCACCCTGCTGCTGTGCGCCAAATCGCGCTACTCGTCTGACAACACAAGCAAACAGTATTCAGGTTGAGCGGAAGAGGAGCGATGCCGGGAATATCATGATGGATATACAGGTACCAAGCACCGCCATGCGCCCAGCAAAAACACTCGTGTTCTTGAAACCCAGCCTAGACCGGGCTCCGAATTGCCAGACACGTGAACTGCAGACACCCTATGTGAACAACGCCGGAGGCGTCGGAGATGAAGTCTCTTTTCACGGGAATTGATTAATCATCGTTAATGGTGTCTATAAGCTCGCGAAGGCGCGCATAGTTTCCCAGACGCAGGGTAAAACGTAAGCGAGGCAATTGCACAAGTCGTGGCTCGGGGTCATTTTCATCGCGACCTAGTTGCACCAAATCCGCCTTAGGAATGAGGTCGGAGAACGTTTCGCGAATCCAGTCAAGAGTTTTATCACTCAGCTCACGCGTAGTGCGTATGCTCACCAACTCCCCACTGAAGTAGTAAGAATGGAAGCAGCTGTAAAAACGCTCGATGACAGAAAGAGCGTCCTCCGGGCTTTTACTCACATAGAGCAGACTCATTTCCTCTAGGGAAATGAGTCCGGCCGCCAACAGCTCCTTGCGGATGAAATGCTCCCAACGCCCCCAGAAAGTGTCGCCCGGCGGATCCAAAAGGACAATGGGAAACAGCGTGGATTTACCGGTCTGCATGAGGGTAATGCACTCGTAGATTTCATCCATGGTGCCGAAGCCTCCGGGAAAAGCCACGAGCGCATCCGTCTGTTTCAGGAAATTGAGTTTGCGAGTGTAGAAATAATAAAAATTCATCATTTTCTCGCTTCCCTCCACCACGTGGTTGGCGCGCTGTTCGTAGGGAAGCGTGATGTTCAAACCGAAGGAAAAGTGCTCCGTAGCACCCTCGTTGCAAGCCTGCATGATGCCCGGTCCGCCGCCGGTGATAATCATATAACCCTGTTTTGCCGCCAACTGAGCAAATTGGCGCGCCTGCTGATAAGCTGGGTCGTCCTCCTTGATTCGAGCAGAACCAAAACAGGTGATTTTGCGCACATTGCGGTAAGGAAGAAACATCTTATCGGCTGCCAGCATCTCATCGAGCGTTCGGCTCATCATCTCCAAGTCATGCTCATCGATATTTCCCGCTGCAGCATCCAGCGCTGCCCCCAGTAAACGTTTCACCACCGCCACGTCATGCCTTCCGCATATCTTCTGAGCTACCTCGTTGAGCTGCGCATCCACATCCACATCGCCGGTGGACACTCCTCCCCTCTTCGGCAAGTGTCTTATCGCCCGACTGTCCAAATCGCGTACAGGTAAGAAATCCGGTTGAGTCATACTTCGCACTATACATAATTTCTCCACACTTGTCACACAAAAATTCCAAACGGAATACGAACTGTGGATCGCAAAATTAAATGCAACAGGTTCTTGGCACAAAAAAGGGTGCCAAGAAGTTCAAAGTATGCTAGAGTAA
>CANQAD010000047.1 GCA_947588735.1 uncultured Akkermansia sp. | reverse complement strand
AACCACTCTTTATTTTTCTTCCGTTCCACCTGCTTCTCTATTTCAAGATAGTTATGGAAATCTTTATCCGTAAACCAGTCCGGTTCACCAATTTTGTACTGTGCCAGCTCCTGCCATTCCACATGATAATCGATATCAGACGTACCAGTTTGTTCTCCTATACGTTTTCCCACCTTCCTCTCCGTGTACCCTATTTTGACCCAACCTTCATGATATGTTACCCCAGGCGTCGAATAACAATAAATTATCGGACGTACCGGTGCGAAGGACTTTATCTTTACTGCGTTCATTTTATTGCATCTCCTTTACATGCGTTTCTATAAACTCAATTTCCTTTTCATTCAACCCGTACTTGGCGTAAAGCTGTCGATCGATTTCGGGGATGGACTTCGTCCAATCAATGTCTGAAACTGAGGTGAAGTCCTGGAGGGGGACATATTTCCATTTTTCAGATGAATTATGCTGTGTGATTTTAAGGATGCCAAGCATAACTCTTGCAAACTTGGATTTTACGTACTTCAAGCAGGCTTCCGCCTCATTCTCAGAATCAAAACAGCCTATCGACAGAAAGGTCTCTGTATGCCCGATGACGGGCTGCCCGATGACGGGTGTAGACAAAACTTCGCCTAACGCACCTGAACCGTTTGCGGCAGGAACAAAAACTTTATACTTATCTAGATTGTCGACAAAATTTACATAAATTTTTCTAAACCAACGATACACTCGTTTGCCATTCAATAAGCCATATATTTGTACGCGTTGTTCTCCGTCATTTGGATTCTCCTCCGTAAATAATGCAGGCAGCCGTTCGAATGAATTTGAATTGATCCGGGAATCTGAAAATTGTTTCATCTCTACAGGATACTTTTCATAAATCTCCTTCGAAAAACGATAAAGCCCTCGGTTGTAAATAAGTTTGCTGAAAGACGAAAACGCCTTATGTTTTTTTACTTTCTGCAGAATAGCATTCAGTTCATCAAAAGCTGTATAAATCTCAATAGCACCAAAAATTTTATCAACATCATGGTATGTGACAACAACACCGCCTTTGATATCAGTATTAGGGAAAATGCAGGCACTGTTTTGTTCATGATAAAGCACTTTCAAATGCGGGTCTGCAAGCATTTTCTCATTCCACACTTTTGATGTACCACCCGCATTGAACAAAAATCGTGCAGGGTGAATTAACTCCACACGGCGAGCAACCTTATATGTTTCATCAATAAACTTATCGTATATCGGTGGCGCAAAAGTTTTCTGATTCCCCACTGTCTCCTCTTGATACGGCGGATTTCCAATTATAAAATCAAGTTTCATATTGTTTGAAGGTTCAGTTTTAAGATGCGTGAGAAAAGCAACAAACGGTAGAGGTTCCGTTTCACCACGAGCCTCCCAATCTCGGAGGACACAAAAAATGCCATTATGCTCCCTGATGTTACCGGAAGAACAACCGGGGCACGGACTGACGACCATTTTAGTCCCCTCAAAGAAATCTTTTGATTGGGAAACCTCGTTATGGCACGAGTCAGGGACAACACCCTTGAGCCCATCCATTTGCCAGATGTTCCATGAGATAATCTCCGCGATTCTCAAGAACTCATCCGCATCCGGCTCTTCCGACTCGTCCCATCTATCTTTAAAATAATCCAGATAAGTAAGAAGCAAATTTTCACGCGCAAGCAGCAGACTATCTCCCTGCCATTCGTAGGCATAGGTACTGCAAAAGGCCTGCCGTGCCCATACATACCAATCCTTTTTGCGTTTCGTATTCTCATTCACGACTCGGAGCTTGCGATCGAGAATACCAATCCGATTCTTCACGGGGATAACGACTCCCGTGGTCGCATCATACCGACTCACCAAGTACGGAGCCTCTCCACACGTGATTTCCATTCTCCTGCTTCTCACGTAATCCTTCCATGTTTTTCCTGTCGGACTCGGAAAAGGCACCGGACGCGCAACGGAAAGCCAATCTTTCTCCAGCTCCCGGTTAAAAACCTTCGCTTCCCCGTACCACTCTTCATCAAGGACATTATTCTGAAAATTACACATCCACGCGGGGGTAAAGATCTCTCCTTTCTCACGACTGCGGTAGATCTGTTCCTGCAAACTTTTCTTTACACGAGGACGAATGAGGAGTCCATTCTCACCTGTTATTTTCTCAACGGTGATTTCATCGTGGAACTCGTATCCCTCACCAAGGAAAGCGTAGATAGCCGTAGCCCAGATAATATTTTTCCCCGAACTTCGATCAGCAAGCAACTCCGGCAGAAGACGCTTATCCCTCTGCATGAGAATATTCTCAAGAATATCTACTTCGTTGACGTTGTCCATTGCGCTCCCATCCGTTAAAAGGAATATGAAGCTCCAGACTCCCTATCCCCTCCTATTTTGCGTAACCTCGACGGATACAGCTCCGCTCCACCCTTCTATCTCTTTTCAAAGGAGATATACACTTCACTTTTTGATAAAATCTAAATGTAAAAGCTTAACATTTTTGCCTACCAAAAAAAACAACAGAACGGCGAAACAGAAATATAAGTGCACTATTCTTTAATAAGCAGAAAATGAAAATCTTAGTAAAAAGAAGATTGACATCTCTTTTGAAAAGAGATATTCACCGAATTTCATTCATAAGTAATTTTCATTACGTCGTTTCGTAAAAAATGATGAAATTCAATTGCATTGGGAGAGCATAATGTTCTCTCTGAGGTGTGAAAACAGAATCAAGATTCCTTCATACTGCTCCCAAATAACGAGGAGATGAAGCGAGAGATACTTAGTCTTTTTGTTAAAAATGGAATTTTATAATACTCTGAGAAATAAAGAATTAAATGAGTCTTGGCCTATCAGAAGAAAAACGTCAGAATTCATCAGAACACTTTCTTTTTATTCCTGACTCTCCATACACATAAGTACAATACAGTCGAAAGCTCCTTGCGTGCCTGTGTAAAACCCGTTCTTGAACACGCTGAGGAGCTTTCCTTTTATCTGAACAAAGAAGGAGCCGGAGTTGACGCGTGCCAAGGCAACCAGTACCTCTACGAGTCAAACTCCAACTCCTGAGGCAACTTTAAGGGGAGTCTATGAGCCAGTCAGGGATGAAAGCAAGTTTTATCCACCAAAAACTTGCCAGACGCACAGCGGGAGGAGAATTTCAAGCGCGGGGGACGACGGGAAGCATTGCACCTCGCCGTAAGCCATGCACCCATTCATTCGGCGGCTTTAAGGAGGTGGGAGCCGCGCTTGATGCTGTTCTAGCACGACAAACGGATTCGCACAAGAAAAATATGAGGCAACCAAACAAGCGGTAAAAAAGGAGTGGGTGAGATCGCGGCAACTCTTCCCTACAATCATTTATGCGCATTGCCAAAAACGCGACGCATCAAATCAGCCTCGGACGCACCACAAACACTTACTCGTCCACTGCACCGAGATCGAGTAGTAGTTGAACAAGCCAGGCAGATTATATTGGCGGGCGAGGTGAAGGGAAGAAATGGTGTGTCCAGCATCTTCGTAGCGTATTTCAGAGAAATGCGAAATAAGAGCCAGCGCTAGATCCAGTCGTTGGCATCGGCAATAAACACCCAATGCAAATCCATCGGCATAAGAACGTCGATGCACTTTCGCCCCGTTCTCGACAAGGAAATGAACATCGTCTGCACAACTGTCAGGATTCTCCGCGAGAAGCATGAGAAGAGTTGATGCCGGATAAGTAGGAACGGATCCGGAGTAAAGTCTGAAATGAAAATGCCCCTGCCGAAGGATGGAAAACTCACAAATCACGCTTCAAATTCAGCAAGGTTGGAATTGGTGAAACTAAACTCTGCCTGATATGTGACGCCCCGACTCTGCCGCTCTATATTCATGGATATCCGGCTGACTTATCCAGTTTGGATTCGATCCTTGCCCTTTGGAGGTTGGGTACTATGACCGCTGCTGACTCCCGTTGCTCCTCTCTCTCTCTTCGCGGGGGATAGCAACGGTCTCTCAGGATAAGACATGCAGCTCCCTCACAGTGCAGGTCGGATTTACCATGCGCACTCTTGACAGAGTAATCCAAGGCTGCTTCACCTCGTGCGCTTTGGCCCTCTATCCGATTCTTGTCCATCCTGTCTGTGTTCGCTTCCGGCTTCCTCCCCACCCCACGTTACCATGCCGCAGTTGCTTTGGGCTTTGTGATCTCGCCCCGTCAACGGTTCATTGGGGACTTTCACCCCAGTTTCATGTCGTGCGTGACGCACCACAAAAGGGCTCTGCACTCATACGAATGCAGAGCCAGATTGAAAGAGCAAGGACAAGTTTATGGCTTATTCGCCCGTCTTTTGCTCGGGAGCGGTCGGTTCAGCATTGCCGGTAATGGTACCGGTGGCAGTATCCTCAGCCGAAGCAGCAGCCCCGCGCGATAAATCAATAATCTCGATAAGTGCCATTGGGGCGCTATCCGTTTTACGCTGTCCAAGCTTTACGATCCGTGTATAGCCGCCTCGACGATCCTTGGCAGCCTCCGCGACCTCTGAAAAGAGCTTCTTAACCGATGCAGGTTGGGGCAGCTCAGCCAAGGCAAGGCGACGAGCATGAAGTGAGCCGACTTTGCCCATGGTAATAAGTTTCTCCACGTATGGCCGCAGGGCCTTAGCCTTGGCAAGCGTAGTGGTGATACGTCCGTGGTTAATGAGGCTGCAGGCCTGATTAGCCAGCAAGGCATTGCGATGCGAGGCTGAACGTTGCAGCTTGACCTTTTTTACTCCGTGTCTCATGGTATTTGTATTCTGTGTATCAAGATAAATTACTCGCTGATCTCATCATCGTCATCCAATCCAAAGGCCTCAATGTTGTGAGTGATAAGTTCCTGCAGGTCGGTGCCGTGACTCTCTTCTGCAGCCTCGCGAACTCGAGACTGCGGTGTCGAAAGCGGAGCAAGCAGGCTTGGATCAAACGTCATACCGAGCGACAGCCCATATTGCACCAGCTTCTCCTTAATCTCATTGAGAGACTTTTTACCGAAGTTACGGTACTTGAGCATCTCACTTTCCGTCTTCATGGCCAGCTCGCCTACGGTGGTGATGTTGGCATTGTTAAGACAATTGGCAGCACGCACGGAAAGCTCAATTTCATTCACGCTCATCGCAAGGAGCTTGCGTAGCTGAGCGGTATTGGCGTCTGTTTCGCCATCGTTAGCCTTATCAAAAGCCACGCTGCGTGAATCACTCTCCACAAAGACATCCAAGTGATGGCGCAGAATGCTAGCAGCTTGCAGCATAGCATCTGCCGGAGTTAAGCGACCGTCCGTCCAAATGTCCAAGACCAGCTTATCAAACTCCGTCATTTGCCCCACACGGGCATTGTCCACGGCATACTTTACGCGGGTGACCGGGGAGAAGATGGAATCGATGGGGATGACACCAATGGGGCGATCCTTCTCGTTGTTGTCGTCAGCTGTATAAAAACCACGCCCAACATTCACCTCAAAGTCGCAGTCAAAGATGGTGCTATGGTCGAGATGGCAAATCACTTGATCTTTGTTGACGACGGTATAAATGTGATCTTCCTGGATGTCACCAGCGGTGACAACACCCTGTTTGGTGACGTGCAGGGAAAGGGTCCGGGGCTCCTTGCCGTGGTGAATGAATTTAATTTTTTTGAGATTAAGAATAATCTCGGTCACATCCTCCACAACGCCGGGGAGAGAAGTGAACTCATGCTGAGCGCCCGCAATACGAACGCTGGTGATAGCAGCCCCCTCAAGCGAGCTGAGCAAGACGCGACGCAGCGAGTTACCCAACGTGTGACCGAAGCCGGTCTCGATGGGTTCAGCAATAAAAGTGGTATGATTTGGATCCTCCGGATCTTCGACGCGTTTAAGTGTGTCCGGTATCTCGAAATGGGCCAATTGGATGACCTCCCTTTCTTCGGTGTTTTGTGTATCTGACATGGCGGTTAATAGTTGGCCGGGTTTCCCCTCATACGAGCTCTGCTTTCGATGAAAATGAAGGACCTACGACCGATTTGTAAAACTCGTGCGCCGCAAAGATACACATATTACCCACCTTTGGCAAGCTTTTTCATCTGTTCATTGTACTTTTTTGCTAATTTTTCTCAATACCGGCACGTTTTCTACAAACACTCCTACGCTTGACATGAGAATTACATGGCCAACCGTGACAAATAAAATAGAGGTTGCAACCTTTCAGAGATGAGATGGATTAAATTAGCGACAGAGTTTTTTACCTCATGCCAGGCAAAGCCGCCACAGAGTGGCCGTGAAGGTGATAATCATTCAGAGAGTGAAGAGATCAAGCTCTCTACGAGAAACGAATCTGGCGATAAAGGCTACTCGTCTCTCGAAAGCATTTATCATTTCGTATTTATGCATCGCTTCCGTGGTATCAGCAACACCCCCTTGTTTTTTCTCTCTGCCCGTCACACAGACTATATGGTGCACTATTCCTTTCCGAGTGATGAATCTCATGCTCGTTTTTCCCCTTTTAGGTACACTCTTTTTTGTTCGGGTGCGGGCAGCATGTCTGTCGCAATCTGAACTAGACGTCAAGTGGAAAGTCTGCTATGATCGTGGAGGTGAAACCGAGTGGAGTGTTTGTGGTTGCACTTGCTGCCATTCTGCTGAGTCTTCCCGCATGTCGGCAGGAGGATGGGGCGGAGCGCGTGGTGCGCATCGGTTCTTTCCCAAACATCACGCACGTGCAGGCGCTGGTGGCGCGGAACATGAGCCGCGAGGGAAAGGGTTGGTTTGAACGCTACCTGCCGGGCTACACCGTGCAATGGCAGACATTCAACGCAGGTCCTTCCGCAGCTGAAGCCATTTTCGGGCGCACGGTCGATCTCACCTACATCGGTCCAAGCCCGGCCATCAATGCCTATGCCGTCTCTTCCGGGCGGGAGTTGCGACTGCTCACCGGGGCCGTCAATGGTGGAGCTGCGCTGCTGGTGAGTCCCGATAGCGGAATTTCCCACCCAGCCGACTTTCGCGGCAAAAGCATCGCTACCCCTCAACTCGGCAATACACAGGATGTTTCCTGTCGAGCGTGGCTTGCGAAGCATGGACTCACCTGCACCTTGGAGGGTGGTGGGGATGTGCGCGTAAGTCCCACCACGTCCTCCCTCCAACTGCAGCTCATGAAACAAGGCAAGTTAGATGCCTCGTGGACGGTGGAACCATGGGTATCGCTCATGGAGAAGCACGCGGGCGCGCACCTGCTGGTGCAGGAACCAAATGTCGTCACCACCGTCTTGGCGGGACGCGAGGCCTGGCTGAAAGCTCATCCGAAAGAAGCTGCGGCCGTTATACGCGCCCAGCGCGACCTCACTCAATGGGTACTCGACCACCCTCAGGAAGCTCAGCAACGCGTAGCAGCTGAACTCAGCGAACTCACCCAAACTCCCGTGGATCCGGAGTTAGTGAGCAGCGCGTGGAAGCGTCTCACCCTCACACATGAAATTGACTTAAATGGGCTGCGTCAATTTGTCAAAGACGCGCAAGCGACCGACCTGCTGGACCGCGTACCGCCCATGGAAGGCATGCTCTACGCCCCACTTCAACAACCATGACTGACAGCTCCACCCATCCCGAATTGCACGATTTTCCAACGGCTCGACTCAGCGTGGAGCACGTTACAAAGACCTTTGCAACCCAAGGCGGCACAGTCGTTGCCCTGCAAGACGTCTCCATCAGCATTCGCGAGGGCGAATTCGTGTGTTTCGTGGGACCGAGCGGCTGCGGAAAATCAACGTTGCTGAACATCATTGCCGGGCTTGAAAAGCCGGACGGCGGGAAGGCGCTCATCAACGGTTCCCCCATCACGGAACCCGGGCGCGACAGACTCGTCATGTTCCAGGAGCACGCTCTCTTCCCATGGCTGGACGTCATTGGCAATGTGATGTTCGGGCTCAAACAAAAACCCAACCTGAACAACCAGGAGCGGCTGGAGGTAGCCAAATACTACCTCTATCTCGTCAAGATGGACAATTTTGCGCACGCCAACATCCATGAACTTTCCGGCGGGATGAAGCAGCGCGTGGCGCTGGCGCGCTCCCTGGCTCCCAACCCCAAAATTTTGCTCATGGATGAGCCGTTCTCTGCCTTGGACGCCATGACGCGCGAGCAGCTTTACGGGGATATTCAGGATATCTGGCAGAAGCGCAAGAAGACGATCATTTTCGTGACGCATAACGTGCGCGAGGCCGTGTGCCTCGGCGACCGAGTGCTGCTGTTTACCCCGCATCCGGGACGCATCCGCGAGGAGTTTAAAGTTTCTCTCCCGCGCCCGCGCAACATCAATGACCACGACCTGGCCGATCTTTCCCAACGCATCACGGCGGCTCTCAAGGGATACCACCAAGCCGGAGAATGCGACTAACCCCCTGCCCCGCATGAAAAACATCACTCAAACCCTCATTTTCTTTCTCCTGCTCATCCTTATCTGGGCAGGTATCACCGGGGATCTTTCGTTTATGGGCCTTCACTGCACGTTGTGGTCGCCCTACGTACTGCCCTCCCCCAGTCTGGTGGCACAGTACTTGTGGGACAACACGGTGAACGGCAAATTGCCGCTCTCCATGCTCATCACCTTGCGCCGCCTTCTCATCGGCTACATCATTGGACTCGTTATCGGCGTGCCACTCGGTATGCTTGCAGCGCGTTTCCGCATGGTGCGCAACACTGTGGGCGTGCTGGGACTAGGATTTCAAGGGTTGCCGAGCGTGTGCTGGGTGCCTCTGGCCTGCATCTGGTTCGGGCAAACAGAAGCCGCGCTCCTCTTCGTGGTGATCATGGGAACGCTGTGGAGTGTGCTGCTCTCCACCGAAAACGGCATTCGGAATGTGCCGCCCATATACGCCCGAGCCGCACGGACCATGGGCTCCTCACCGCTGCACACGCTGCTCTTTGTCACCTTGCCGGCCTCGGCCCCATTTGTGGTCAGCGGAATGAAGCAAGGCTGGGCTTTTGCATGGCGTTCGCTCATGGCGGCGGAAATCTACGTGTCGGTCATCTCCGGCTTCGGCATCGGACAATATCTGCACTACGGTCGTGAGCTGCAGCGCATGCACCAGGTGGTGGGCGTCATGTTCATCATCATTTTGGTCGGGCTGCTGGCAGACAAGCTTTTGTTCTCTCCGGCCGAGGTATGGCTGCACCGTCGCTGGGGAACTGCCCGCGACTGATCTCACCCTTTTACACCATGAGTCAATTACCGTCCAATCTTCATGAAGCGCTTGGCAAGCTGATCTGCACAGACGAGACCGTACGGCGCGCGCACTCGAGCGACAAGTGGTTTGCCCACGCTATGCCGGATGCCGTTGCTTTCCCGACAAATACGGAGGATGTGGCACGCATCATGCGCTATGCCTCGCAGCATACGATACCCGTCACGGCGCGAGGCGGCGGCGTTGGCTATGTGGGCGGCTGCGTGCCAGTGCAAGGAGGCATCGTCATCTCCACCGATCGCATGAAGAGCATCCTGGAGGTGAACCCGCAGGATGGCGTGGCCGTGGTGCAACCGGGTGTTCACACCGCAGAGTTGCAGAATGCATGTGCTCGCCTCGGATGGTTTTATCCGCCGGATCCCGCATCACGCAAGGACTCCAGCATCGGCGGCAATATCGCCACCAACGCCGGCGGTCCGCGCTGTTTGAAGTACGGCGTGACGCGGGCCTACGTGCTGGGACTCACCGTGGTACTCCCGGATGGGCGTGTGCTGACCTGCGGCGGTCGCACGCACAAAAATAAGCAAGGCTTTGATCTCGTCGGGCTTTTCTGTGGGAGCGAGGGTATGCTCGGCATCATCACACAGGCCATTCTGCGCATTATTCCGGCTCCACCGGCTCGAGCTGCGCTCCAGGCCATTTTTCCAGAGTTTGCCGCGGCGGCAAAAGCAGTGCAGGACGTGTTGCAAGCGGGGTATCTGCCCTGCGCCATAGAAATTGCCGACACCTACACCCTGCAGGCCGCGCGCGAGCATTTGGGAACGGATGTGATCCCTGGAGATGCCCGGGGACACTTACTGCTAGAATTGGATGGCAGCGAAGCCGCTGTCGAAAAAGAAGCCGGGAGCGTACTGCGCGTGCTTAAGGAATGCGGCGCCACCCATACGCGACTCGCCCGTACTGCAGAAGACGTGGAAACGCTCTGGCAGGTACGGCGCGGTTTCTCCGAGAGTCTCAAAGCAACCGGTCTTACCAAGTTGAATGAGGACGTCGTCATCCCGCGTTCGCAGCTTATCGCCTTTGTCGAATTTTGCGCGGGTATGCAGCGCGAAAGCGGTATCCCCGTGGCCTGTTTCGGACATGCCGGCGATGGCAACATCCACACGAATATCATGGTGCCGCGTGATGAACTCGGTCACGAAAAACGGAAGGAGGCGGATGCCTTGCTGCACTCTCTCTTCGCTTGGGTGCTCTCACACGGCGGCAGCATCACGGGTGAGCACGGCATTGGCTTGGCCAAGGCCATGTGGTTTCCCAGTGCGGTGGGTTCCGTGGCCATGGAGCTGCACCATGCCCTCAAGGATGCACTGGACCCCCAGCACATCCTCAATCCCGGCAAAATGCAGCTCTGAAAGGCCGCGATTCAGTTGCCGGAATTGGTCATGCCCAGCGCCTCTTGCGCCAGCATATTGCACCCGCGCAGATCGAGTTTTCCGGTCGGCAGCATCGGGATGCCCTCCACAGGGATGATTTCCCGGGGGCACCAGAGACGGGGAATACCGGCGGAAATAAGATGGGTGCGAATCGCATCCAATGCCTGAATCAAATTCCCGCTGTGCACGCATGAAAGCAGCACGAGAGCTTCTCCCTTCTGCGCATCCGGCACGCCGACGATGCAGACGGCGCGTTCATCTTGCGGGAAACCAACAGGAAGCTGCACAAAGTTTTGAATGGCGGTCTCCACAACTTCGTGCGGCACCATCTCACCGCCAATTTTAGAGAAACGCGAACGACGTCCGCCCAAGCTCAGAAAAGCATTCAAATCCACGCTGCCCAGATCTCCAGTCTTGAACCAGCCATCGCGGAAAAGCCCCTCGTTCAGCTTATCTGAGCCAATGTAGCCGCGAAAAACATTCGCGCCCTTCAGCCAAACCATGCCCTGCTCCGTAAGCGGCAAAATACGCTCATCATCGTCCGGATCCGTAATGCGCACGGCAAGCCCGGGCAAAACTTGTCCGACGGCCCCCTCCCGATCCGCCGGCACATAATAGGGACTGAACGGTGACGGCGGCGCATCCGGCAAGTTCACGCAGCATACCGGAGCCGTCTCCGTAAGCCCATATCCCTCCAGCAGGTGTACCTTGCATTTCGTCTGAAACTCTGCCTCCAAGTCGCGCGGCAATTTTTCAGCGCCCACAATGAAATAGCGCACGCTGCGGTAGTTGTCCGGGTGAGCGCGCCGCAGCATAGCCCGCGCAAAGGTAGGCGTGGTGAGCACCAACACGCACTGGTACTTCTCGATGAGCTCGTTGAGCGTCTTTGCCTCCAAGGGGGATGGATAAGTCACCATGCTGAAGCCATACACCGCCGGGAGCATAGTGCAGACAGTGAGTCCGAAGCTGTGGAAAATAGGCAAACTGCAAAGGAAGCGACTGCCCGGCGGCAGGTAAACTTTGCTGAGCAGCTGGCACATGTTGGCAATGATCATGCGATGGGTAAAAGGCACGCCCTTCGGTTCGCCGGAAGAACCGGAAGTGAAGATGAGCGCGGCTTCGTCATTGCCACGCCGCACATCCAATTTGAAAGTACGCACGATGAGCGAAGCCGGCGCCATCCGTGCGAAAGCCACCCATGCAGCAATACGCGTCAGCCCGATTCCTTTGAGCAATACATCCAAGTGCAGCAGCTTTTCCTCCGCCGGCCACGAGAACTGCGGCAGCTTGGTCATGAAAGCCCGCGCCGTCATAAAATGCTCGATGCCACTTTGCTGCACGATGCTGTGCATAGCGGACTCGGACGAAGTGTAATTGATGTTCACCGGAACAATTCCCGCAAAGATACAGGCGTAATTAGCAATCATGCCTCCCTTACCCGGCGGTAAAATAATGCCCAGTCGCGGCGCCTTCACCCGTCGTTTCAATTCTTTGGCCAATGCCAGAGAAACGCCCAGCAATTTGACGTATCCGAGCTTCGAGCCATCCATTCCGTCAATGAGCTCAGAATGCGCATTGCGCTTGAACCCCTCCACCAATAAACGCCCCAAGGACACCTCCAGCATCGGGTGGCGTTCGAACTCGGCGGCAGATGCCTGCAGCCACGCCTCCAACGTACGCTCCCCACTTTGCGGTCCGGGAGTCAACTTTGGCATGATGTGCAGCGCCGCCCAGTCGTGGGCTGCCTCCGATGTGCAGGAAGACCATATGCTCCTGCGATAAAAGCCTGCAAACACCGGTACTGGGGAAATATGCAAAGCCCCCAACTGCATCAAAAAGGGCTTGGGGACATCGGAGAGACATCCCATGACCTGCGCCGGACGCCCCGGCAAAAACACCACGTGACGCCCCGCTGCTAAATGCACCATCAAGCGCTCGCGCAGTTCCCGACTTTTACTCGTGCGAAAGCGAAAACTCACCAACTGCTCGGCGCCCACCTTTTTCAAAACAGACGCGTCAGGCTGCAAATCTTCCTCAACCACATATACGACTTTCCTCGGTCCGCCCAGCTCTGCTTCCAATGCCTCGCGTGTCGCCGCATCAACCCGATTGGGCAAAAAGAGAGAAGCCTGCTTCGGCAGATTTTCTCTGCCATACACGCGAACATGTACCATGCTGCAAGGCTACCATTCAACCCCTCCCTTGTCAAGGAGTTTCACAAGCAAACATTTTTGAAATTGGCTATTCTGCAAAAAAAGGCTAGAAGGCCTGCCCATACTCTAAATAACTGTCAAGCAGTACCTCATCTCTCACAGATGTCCTAATTCAAGCCTCCGTGAGGAGGCGACATACGTTCTAAAAATCGGAGATGACTCGGTGAATCATGCCACGTAGGCGCCATAACAAGAGTGGGCGGGATCCCGTTCTCCCTAACCGTCTATACTACGCAGAGTTTTAGCAGGCACTCCGCCTACGATGGCTCGCATCGGTACGTCCTTGGTTACCACAGCTCCTGCAGCAACGACAGCGTAGTCACCAATGGTAACCCCGGGCAAAATCGTCGCGCGTGCTCCTAGCCACACTCCTCGCCCTATGCAAATAGGAGCGTGAGAAAGATTTTGGCGCTGCTTGGGAGCAAAATGGTGATTGAGTGTGGCCAGGATAACGCTGTGACCAATCAAACAGTCATCTCCAATGTAGATGCCACCTTGATCCTGAAATTGGCAGCATGAGTTGATAAAAACATGTTTCCCTACGTGAATGTTGCGCCCAAAATCGGTATAGAAGGGAGGGAACAGGGTAAAGGTGTCGTCCGGTTCTTGTTCCGTGAGTCGCGCAAATATCATTCGCACTTCTTCCGACGAGTGATAGGCGTTGTTCAGCTCGAACAGAATGCGCCGAGCGGCGTCACTCTGCGCCCGCATGAAGGAAATCATCTCTTCCCCCTCTAGCGGCTCCCCCGCCGCTATCTTTTCCCGAAATATCTTAAGCGTCATCATAACCTTTCTTTCGCAGTCCTTTTCCCCCCTCGCGCTTATACCACGAGACTCCCTTCATTGTCAATCCTTGCACCTATACGGACAGGGGAAACGCATTGGAAAATGCGTTTGCCATTTACGATACTCAATGTTAATTTGTTTATATTACATGCATTACGAAGATTTTTTGAATCATTGAAATCTGCAGGAAAGAGAAAAAAATCTGGTTAAAGGAGCGTTCCATATCATGATCTTTTTGGTACGAAAAATGAGCCCTGTCAACATTTTCGAACATTTACTCCGGCACCTGATTCCTTTCAAATGCATTTGCCCTGCCTTTTCTATCGTCCAGTAAGACATGCACCGTGAAACTTTCGCTTCATGCCGCATAGCGAAATCGCCACAAACTACAGCATCATATGCAAAAGGATGAAAAACTGCATGAGCAAAATTCAAAATTGGATGCTTTTTCCTTGCATCTTTTCTCCAATATGGTAGGATGACGCCGTTGTCACATATAGTGCAACTTACTATTATGAAAGCTCGTATTACCCCCCCCATTTGTTATTAGCTCATTTTAAGCATTTTACGACAGCGTGCATCTTGGCAGCTGTTGTTTTTCCGTGCGCATTGGCGCAGCAGTATATTCAGCCAGTTTCGGTCGTACCTGGGCAAGTCTTCCAATTGGGAAACGTCACCTACGTTCCGGCAATTTCTGGACAAACAGTAGTTCCCGTTCGACAGGCTCAAAGTCAGATGATGCCTGTGTCGGTTCCAACAGTGACACCGGCCCCTACGGTCGCGTTGATGAGTCAAGAAAGGAAACCAAGCTTCAGTGTAGAAGTTACCGGTTCATATAACTTTGCAACGAGGCGCATTTATTCGGGATACGAAGGAAATGGTCCGGAGGTAAACACTGCGGGCGTAGACTTGACTTTCCTCTACCACATCAACCCCAAAAACGCCATTACATTCCGTATCGGATACTCTTTCGGTTCCAATGACGAGGTGAATACGGTATATGCTGGCTACGGTCGCTATATTGATTACAACCTCGATTTTGAAATCAGCAACCTCTGCTTCATGCCCGGATACCGAGGAGAAACCGCCATCTCAGATTCGGCCTCTCTCTTCTGGGGCTTCAATCTTGGCATCGTAAGCCAACACGTAAAGGCTACAGAAACAGTTCCAGGCTATGACTCAGGTTCCATCTCTACCTCAGAGGTCGGTTTTGCCTACTCCGTCGAGGTTGGAACCAACATCCATCTTTCTTCTAACGCTGGGATTGTGATAGCCGCCACCCTCTCCGGATCCACAGCTGAGCCGTCTGAAGACGGAGAAAAAATAAAACAGCAGATTCTGAATCCTGGATTGCGTCTCGGCATCGCCATCAGCTTCTGACGTCATTCTTCATCATTCGTCAACTTTCAAACCTCGCTCAGGAAGGAATCTGGGCGAGGTTTTTCTTGCTCAGCGTTTCCACCTTGCCCCAATTCTACCCTGCAGGTGAGAAGACGGAGTAGAAGAGAAGTGCATCAACGGAGCAGCTCGGCGGGAAGTTGGCCGATGGCAAACAAGGGGATGTCGAGCAAGGTGCAGCTGCGCGAGGTCCCGTCTGTGTCGCTATAGGCGTAGGAAGACACGCCGTAGCTGAGCATGGAGGTGCGGGCGATTTTTTCGGGATTATAGCGTTTGCAGTAACTGCGCAGACTCTTGGCGCGCAGGTTCAGCTCAGACTTCGCCTCCAGCGGCACCACTCCCCGCTCCGTTTCCAGCAGAAAATCTATCTCCGCCTGCGCCTTCTCTGCCAGCCAGAAGTAGGGATGTTGCCCGCACTCTGCCAGCAGCTGCTGGAAGACGTACTGCTCGGTGAGCGCTCCCTTGAATTGTCTGAACACCGCATTCTTCTCCACCAACACGGCGGAAGGCAGTCCGGCCTGTGCCGCCAGCAGACCGACATCAAGAGGGAAAAGCCTGAATTGTTCATCTCGGTAACCGGAGAGAGGCAACTGCGGTTGCCTCACATTGTAGGCTGCATGAAGCAAGCCGACTTCCTGTAACCATGTGATAGGTGCGCGATAAGTGGACGATTTAGCACCGCGCACGATATCCGCCAACACAAAACGCTTGTTATCAGCTAACTGTGTAGGAATGGAGTCCCATACGTCACAGAGACGCACCACCTCGGACTCCGGAGCGTGTCGACTAAAATCGGCCCGGTAATCCTCGAGCAGCCCCATCTGCACTTTTCGCACTTGCACGAATTGACCGGTCTCCAAATACGCTTTGACCGCCTCCGGCATACCGCCAATGTAAAAGTAGTTCCGCAGCAGGTTTTCGTACACGTTTTGGAAGCGCGTGACGGTTTTCCAGTCCCGCTTTCGCAGCAATTCTGCATAACGCTCATGGCCTGTAGCTGTCAAAAATTCGGTGAAGGTGAGCGGATAAAGCATCACGCGATCCACCTTCCCCACGGGAAAGCCTATGCTACGATGTAGCTCCACGCCCAGCAGCGACCCGGCGGCGATGATATGGTATTCCGGCGCTTCCTCGCAGAAGAATTTGAGCGATGACAGCGCCGCCGAGCATTCCTGAATTTCGTCCAGAATGATCAGTGTTTCGCCCGGGCGTACCTCCACCCCACAAATCAGCTGAACATCTGCCAGAAGTTGTTTTACATCCGAACTGTGCTCGAAGACCTCTCGCATTGCCGACGACTTGTCGAAACGAACATAGGCTACCTCCTAGTACTGTTCCTTGCCGAACTCCCTTGCCAGCCACGTTTTTCCCACCTGCCGTGCCCCCAGTAGCAATAAGGGCTTGCGACGCGGACTCTTGCGCCATTCTTCCAGTTTTTTGATAGCTTCTCGTTTCATGGCTTCAGTTCGCTTTTCATCGTAACCATAATGCGCTGATTTGTCAATATAATTTCCCAAAATCGAAGGAATTTTGCTTCATTTTGGCCTCAAAACAGAAGGAATTTTGTTCGTTTCACTTCCCAGATCCAAAGGAAAATTTGTCCTATCCGGTCGCAAAATCGAAGGAACTTGCCCAATCTATGGATTCCGAGACCATTGCATATTGGGGGCTTGAACCCATCTTTTGCGCACATAAACCTCCTCATTAAGAATACGTTGATAATCAATGCGCATTCTCAAATCCAAAGAAATTTTACTTCATTTTGGTCTCAAAACAGAAGGAATTTTGTCTATATTCACCAGAAAAATCGCGCTCACTCTGCCCGCACGCGCTCGGACAGACCTCCCTCAATCGGGGCCGACAGAGCGTTGTACTTCCACGCTTGTTCTAAAAGCAGATCAATGACAAGATTCCCACTTACTGCTGATGAGTTTTGCAGCTTCGCTCAACCGTCTCAAGGTGCGACCATGTTGTGCCAAACTGCGACTTTACCGGCGGGGACGCGAAAGGCAGCGTTACCTTCAGGATCGATAGTGACCTGCTCATCAGGATAGCAGCCGGTGGCTTCTATCCAACGCTCACCAGCGTGCAGCCCGCCCACGTTCATTACTTTCTCTCCATCTCCTTGGTTAGAAATCAATAAAACTAGGCCCGAATTCGCGTGTTGCGCATCTCCGCTACGTACGAATCCCACAACATGCGGATCATCAAAATAATCCCACTGCTCGCCGTAGGCACGCTCACGCCGCACCTTCAGAAGGGTGTCGATCACTCCGCGGTGAATGGATTCCTCTCCACCTGTGCCATAATAATCTCCGTAGAAAATACAGGGGTAACC
>CANQAD010000046.1 GCA_947588735.1 uncultured Akkermansia sp. | reverse complement strand
TTTACGACATACGATTTACGACATACGATTTACGACATACGATTTACGACATACGATTTACGACATACGATTTACGATGTGGATGCTAGCGCGCGTTGCGCGGGGGATGCGATGCGGCAGCATCGGTGGCAGGGGGAAGCAGTGCGGGTGACTTGTGCCTGGTTTGGTCTATTTTTTTTGCCCCAAAGTGGTGCCGTTTTCAGCCAATTTTAATCAAAAAGTGGTTCTAATTTCGACCAATTTTACTTGGAAAGTGATGCCGTTTTCAGCCAATTTTTTTCTTGAGTGGGAGCAAAAATTGCGTTATAAGGTATTCATGGAACGCACCATATTACAGGAATTGAAGGAATGGAAAACGAGCGCGATGAGAAAACCGCTTGTTTTGGAAGGGGCCAGGCAGGTGGGGAAGACATGGGTGATGCAGGAGTTTGGGAAGAGGGAGTACAAGCACACGGCGTACCTGAACTTGAGTGAACGACCGAGCGCCTGCAGCTTGTTCGAAGGAGATTATGAAGAGGGACGTCTTTTGAGAGGCATAAGTCGGCAAAGCGGGGCAGAAGTGACGCCGGGCGAGACCTTGATTATATTGGATGAGATTCAGGAAAGTGAAAGGGCTCTCAATTCTCTTAAATTTTTGCACGAACGGGCTCCGGAATATCATGTGATGGCAGCCGGAAGTTTGCTCGGCGTAGCTCTCAACCGGCAGCGTATGTCTTACCCGGTGGGGCACGTCCAGATACGCCGATTGTTCCCCATGAGTTTTCATGAGTTTCTCCGGGCATTGGGAGAAAAGGCCAGTGATGAAATACTGCGCGAAGCAGATACCGAAATGATCCAACTGACGCACGACAACTTGTGCTCGCTCTTTGAGGAATACGTCACCGTGGGCGGAATGCCTGAAGTTGTCAACAGCTACGCGCAGATGAGATCGGGAAAGACGATCCGACAACTGCAGAATGATATTATCGGCGCCTACGCCTACGATTTTTCGAAATACTCCACGAAGCAGCAAGTGGCACGTATTCGCGACGTGTGGCAGTGCATTCCGGCACAGCTGGCGCGGCAATCGGCTAAATTCACTTATTCCCGGATCCGGGAAGGCGCGCGCGGTCGTGATTACGAAACCGCTATCGAATGGCTCAACCTTTGCGGATTGGTTCACCGCGTGCATCGCATCTCCAAACCGGAGTTTCCCCTCCCTCATTATCGGCTATCGGATGCCTTCAAATTGTTCCTGAGCGATACCGGTCTGATGAGCGCCATGGTGAATCCCGACCCCGGGACCTTTCTGCAAGATCGTTCACAATACAAGGAATTCAAGGGAGCCCTCACAGAGCAATGCGTCTGTCAAATGTTGCGAACCTTGCAGCCGTGGACCTCACTCGCTTACTGGAGTATCCCCGGAAATATGGCAGAGGTTGATTTCATCCTGCAGTACGACAACTTGATCATACCCATTGAAGTCAAAGCTACGATCAACACGCAGGCAAAAAGTTTGAACCTGTACTGTGAGAAGTACGCCCCGAAAATTGCCATCCGCACCTCCTTGGCTCGTTTTGGCGTCCATGATCGACTCCTGAGTCTTCCCCTCTACATGGTGGAAGATCTGCCGTCCGTCATGGCTAAGCTTCTGTAAAATGAATTCACCCCCAAGCGCCACGGGCGCTATGTATGATTGACGATGCGGGGAATTCGCGCGCTGCGCGCGGGGGAGCGGAGCGTGGGCGGCGGAGGAATTTCCGGGCTCGTTACGGGGGGAGGAGTTAGAAAGATGCGTGGGAGGTTGTTGTTCCTTGGAGTGACTGTTTTATTGAAAAAAGTACGGAATTTCCGTATTTTATATTGACTTTTTGCAAGAGATGGCGAAAATGTAGGCAGATATGCTCGTTAATTTCACATTTTCTAATTTTCAATCATATCGGGATCAGGAAGAGTTTAGCATGGTAGCCGGGCGGATTCCCGAGGGGAGAAACACGTGTTTCCCTGTCTCAAAGGCTTCGCGGGTGAGATTATTGCCATTGGCTGCCATGTATGGTGCGAATGCGGCGGGGAAAAGTAACTTTGTGCAGGCATTGAGATGGTTGCAGGACATGGTGAACAAGGGTGAGGTCGTTCATTTTCCGTTTGAGTTGGATGAGGGTTCGGCAGAGTCTCCTTCCGGGTGTGAGATCGTCATGCTTCTCGGAGAAGAAATGTGGGGATACCGGTTGTCGAGTCAAGGCGGTCAGGTGGTTGAGGAAAGTCTTTTCAGATTGAATGGGGGTAGAGAGGAACTCTTTTTTGAACGATATCCACAAGAGAAGAAATTCAGATTCGGACGAGCTTTTTCGTTCCAGGAAAAGAGAGCAGAGAATTTTGCCCGTCAGTTGGGAGAGACCCTGCCGACCACGAAATTGTATTTGAACACGGTCATCAACTTCGAGACTCCGGAGGTTGGAGAGCGTGTTCGGTGCGTTTATCATTGGTTGACTCACACCCTATGCGTTGTTGGGGCTAATGGGTACCGAGTATGTTTGAGTCGCGATTTGAACGAAGCTCCGGAGCTGTACGGCGAAGCCTTGCGGAAGGCGGATACAGGTATCGTAGGTTTGGGGCTTGTGCCTGTATCGATGGAGGAGGCGATGATATCCGAGGGAGAGCTGGAGAAGTTCCGTCACTCGAAGGAGAAAGAGCTTTTTTCCGTGACGGGAGCCTTTCAGATCGTCAAGGAGGGAGGCGAGATGAAAGCATATCGTTGGGTGACGAAGCACCCGGTGAATAAGGGCGGACGGAACCGGGACTTTGACCTTGGGAAAGAATCTGATGGGACGTTGCAGTTTTTGAATCTTCTGCCGATTTTGTTGGATCAATCGGGTGAGCAGCGGGTTTATGTGATTGACGAACTGGATCGAAGACTGCATCCGGACTTGGTCAATATGCTTCTGAGAAAGCATCTGGAACAGGCACGTAACGGAGTGCATCGACAATTGATTTTCACGACGCATAACGTCCAGCTGCTTGAGGAGGATCTATTGCGGCGCGATGAGATATGGTTCGTGGAAAAAGATAAAAAGAGCATATCGCACCTTATTCCATTGTCGGATTTTAAGGTGCGTCAGGATATGAATCTTCGTAAAGGTTATTTAGACGGACGTTTCGGAGGAGTCCCCACACTGTTGAATTTCAGACTGCCGTAGTCATGAAGAGAAAGGAAAGACAACAGAGGGGAGAGAAAAGGATGTTCACGAGATGCTCTCGAAGGATTTCCTTCCGGCGACCTTCGAGAGTTATGTACATTATCACGGAGGGAGAAAATACGGAGCCATCCTATTTTGAAAATATCGTGACCCAGTTAAGGGACAAACTGAAGGTGAAGGTGAAGATTGAGATTGCCTTTCATTCTTCTATTTTTTATATACTCAAAAAGGCGAGGTCGGTGGAACTCGAGTCCGGTGATGAGGTGTGGATTGTTCTGGACCGCGATGAGAATTTCCATCATGCAGAGGATATGAAACTTCTTGCGGATTGGGAAAAAGAAAGCAAACAACATCACGTTGCCTTAACGAACCCCCGATTTGAGTTATGGCTGCTTCTGCATTTTGAAGAATGCCCTTCCAAACAGCATGCCCTCAGCGAATCATATCTCGAGGAGAAAGGATATATCCCCAATTTTTTCCAGAACGGAAAACGGATCAACTCGGACACGCCCCTATCTCTGGACATGCTCCAGAACGCTATCAGACGTGCCAAAAAAGGATCTTGTCCGACACCTCAGAAGCCGGATTGCATAGGGTCAGGGATGTATAAACTTATGTTACGCTTGATGAAACTGGTCGGGGGCGACTGACGCAAAGCGCTACAAGCGCTCATGTGCGATTTAAAAAATTGAAATTCGCGCGCTGCGCGCGGGGGAGCGGAGCGTGGGCGGCGGAGGTTCCGGGAAGGGGGCGCAGGAGTATGGAGATCATCTGAGCGGGTTCAAATGCACTTTGCCATGGGAGTGCGGATTCTGCTCTCAGGGCAAACGAATTTAAAAGAAGTGATGGAAACAAGATATGAGAAAAACATCATTCCTCATCCTCGTTTTTCACGTATTTCTGCCAATCGAGCGCAATTGATCCATGTCCGTCCTGCAGCACTTTCCCTGAGGAATCCACAATGGTCGCATGGGGTAGAGTGCTGGACTCCTTCAATCCGGGAATTTTCTCATACAGCTTCTTTGTCGGCATAAAAGAAGGGAACTTAGCTTTATATTCTTTGAGGAAAGCCCCGGCCTCCCGCTTATCGTTGTCGTGACTCACCAACACAAGCTCCACACCGGCCTTCTTCATCGTCTTGTATTGCTCGACAAGTTCGGGCATCTCCTGACGGCAGTATCCGCACCAGCTGGCAGATTGCAGATAAATATAAACCTTCGCGTCCTTTTTGACTTCGCCGTTGAAGGTATGAGCTTTTGAAAGAGCCTTGGCAACAGGACTCAGTCCCTTCTTTTTGTCTTTCTTCTTGGAATCATCGGCAGGCTCCTTTTCCTTTTCTTTCTTCGGAGCAGCAGACGTTTTTTCTGCCGAGCCAACGAGCTCTCGCCATGATTCAACCACCGGAGTCGCGTGATCCGCCTTCAGGACATCACCATTGGCCTTCACCAATACGGCGTAAGGAATCATACCAGTATCCTGGAAACCTGGAAGACTTTTCCCCTCCTGCACCATCATACCAGGAAGGGTAGCCCCATATAAGGCAAGAAAGGTTTCACCCTTTTCCTGAGTGTCATCGCAGCTCAACACAATCACCTCCACCCCGCTTTTCTTCATCTCAGCGTAATCGCTTATCACATTCGACATTTCCCGGCGGCAATTACCACACCAACTGGCGCACTCCAGATAGAGATAATACTTTGCCTCCTCATTGGGCGTGCCGTTAAAAACATGCTTACCGGTCAAGGCTTGCGCCACCGCACTCTTCTCCACCGATGCCGCCTTTTCACCCTTCTCTTTCGGGTGATTTTGGGGCTCCTTGGCAGAAAGTCCCGCCACCATCATCATGATCATCCATGCAGTCAGTACTCGAATCAAAAGTTTCATTGCATCACCAGCATACTCATCCTCCCCCTCGTTGACAAGCCCATTTTCATTTTCGATTGACGATTGACGATTGACGATTGACGATTGACGATTGACGATTGACGATTGACGATTGACGATTGACGATTTGGGAAATTTGTGCGCTGGCGCGCGGGGAGGCGGAGCGCGCTGCCATTTTCGTCCGTAGAAAACGCATGGAAAATGGGTTGAATGATCCCGGAGAAAATTTGATTGGGACACGTGTGGATAGTATCAGCCAATAAGGGCATTTTCCCCGTTGATGGACTCCTTTCAGATGCCTTTGCTCTGGGACAGATGTGGATTTTTCCAGTTTCTCGAGTGAAAGATGCGGATGAGACTTGCAAACGGGAAGACAAAGTGCTAGGATAACAGCGCAGCCCCCCCTTACGAGGCGGGGCTCACATTTTCATAAACAAAACTTACGAGCCATGTCATTGGAATCATTTTTTCAGCCGAAAAGCATAGCAGTCGTCGGCGTGTCGGACAACCCCTCCAAGCTGGGTGCCGTTGTTTTTAACAACATCATCGCTGCGGGATACACTGGAGAATTATACGGAGTCAACCCAAAACTGGATGGGCAGCAGGTGTACGGGAAACCCTGTTACGCTTCCGTGGACAAGTTGCCCAAGCCGATGGACCTCGTGGTGATTTTGGTGCCAGCTCGCTTCACGGAGCCCGTCATAGATGCCTGCGTCATCAACCACACGAAGAACATTTCCATCATCACCGCAGGATTCGCGGAAGTGGGCGAGAAAGAGCTTGAAAAGCGCATTGCGCAGAAGTGTCTGGACAACGGGATCAACCTGCTTGGACCGAATTGCCTGGGTCATATCTCCACGTACGATCAGGTGAACGCCTCCTTTGCGGATGGCTTTCCGAAAAAAGGCAACGTGGCCTTTATCTCTCAATCAGGAGCCTATTGCTCCGCCATCATGGATTGGGCGGCGGGCAAGGATATCGGCTTCTCGCACTTCATTTCCATCGGCAACAAGGCTGTGATGGGGGAGGATGTCCTGCTGGACGCCCTGAAGGATGACCCCAATACTTCCGCCTTCGTTTTCTATTTGGAGTCGCTTAAGCAAGGACGCCACTTCCTGGAGGTACTCAAGCATGTGTCGGACACGAAGCCCTGCGTGATCATGGAGCCGGGCAAGAGCAGCAAGGCGCAGGCAGCGTCGCTCTCGCACACCGGCTCGCTCGCTCCCAATTACCGTGTGCTGGAGATAGCGCTGCAGGGTGCGGGGGCGATTCAGGCCTACAACGACCGCGAGCTTTTTGGACTGCTCGAGATTTTGCAGTATTGCAATCACACGGACTTCGGCGGGCAGGTGGCGGTGCTCACCAACGCTGGCGGTGTGGGCGTGCTGACCTCCGATCTGTGCGAGGATGCGGGACTGGACCTGGCGCGTCCGAGTGAGAAGACCATCGAGGCGCTCAAAGCTGTTCTGACACCGGAGGCATCATTGGGCAATCCCATCGATGTGGTGGGCGATGCCAAGGCGGATCGCTACGAGAACGCCCTGCGCGTGCTCTGTGAGAGTGGCGAGTACAAGAACATTCTCGTGCTGCTCACCCCGCAGCGGGTCACTGATCCAACCGGCACTGCCGAGGCCATCATCCGATTGGCTCCGCAGTACAAGGACGTCAATATCTTCTGCTCGTTTGTGGGCGGGGCGCACGTGGATGCCGGGCGCAAGCTGCTCTCGGCGGCGCATGTGCTCACCTACGAGTACCCGGCGGATGTGGTGCGGCTGCTTGGCATGCTCAAGGCGCAGATGGCATACCGCGGCAAAAAGTTGGCCACGGTGGAGACCAAGCCGATACCGCAGGAGCTGCACGATGCCATAGTCGCCGCTCAGCAGGCGGGACTCGCTTCTCTGCCGCAAGAGGTCGTCAACAGGCTTATGGATCACTACGGCATCGACTACCCGAAGAGCGCCAACTTTACATCGAAGGAAGAAGCGCTGGAATTCTGCCACGGCATCTTCCCGAATCCGGTCGTGCTCAAACTTTCCGCTCCTGATGCGCTGCACAAGACGGAGATGAAGGGAATCTACCTGAACGTCCACAACGACGCCACCTTCCAGGAGGCTTGGAGCGGCCTGTGGAATTCGATCGAAAAGTTCCAGCTCAAGGGCGCTTCCGTTCTCATTCAGGAGATGATTTCCAAGGGTACCGAGACCATCATCGGCGTGAACAGCGACAAGAACTTTGGTCGCGTGATGGTGTTCGGCACCGGCGGAATTTACACGGAAGTGATGCGTGACACCACGATGCGCATCTTGCCTGCGGATGACTTTGATGCCATGATCAAGGAAACCAAGGTGGGCAAGATTCTCAATGGTGTCCGGGGCGAAGCTCCGAAAGCCGTGGCCGCCCTGGCTGACACCCTTCGCAAGGTGCAGCAACTCGTGCTTGAGATTCCTGAAATCAAGGCCATTGACGGCAACCCGGTGCTTGTCACTGCCAAGCGCGCTGCCGTGGTGGACTTCAAGATGCTGCTTAAGTAAACAGAACAGCGAGGTTCAGCCTTCCATCCCGCAGACTTCACTGGCTGCGGGATTTTTATTTGCCGAGGCAGAAAGTGGAAAAGATGCGGGACAGCAAGTCCTCCGTGTCAACCTTGCCGGTGATGGCGCCCAGGGCATCCAGAGCGGCGCGTAAATCAATGGCAACGAGTTCCGGCAGGGCTTGTTGCGCCAGACCTGTGGCCGCAGCATGCAGCGAGGAAAGAGCGGTGCGCAGGGCATGCAGGTGGCGTGTGTTGATGGCAACATTTGTATCATACTCCCCAGATTGCGGGGCGATGAGGGAGGTAATGGCCCGGTGCAGCTCCGGGATGCCGACGCCAGTGAGCGCAGAAATGCGGATGCCAGACTGGTTACGGTGCGATGCATGTTCGGGCAAATCGCATTTGTTCAGCAGGACCAAGTGCGGCACATGATCCGGTACGTGATCCGGCAGCTCATCGAGCGGCGCAGTGGCATCCTGCACTTCCAGGACAAGGTCGGCAGATTGGAGCGTTCGGTGGGTGCGTTCTACGCCTGCCTGCTCCACAGAATCTGCACTGTTTCGCAGTCCGGCAGTGTCAATGAGCCTCAGGAGCATGCCGCCCAAGGAAATGGATTCCTCTACCGTGTCGCGCGTCGTTCCGGGGACAGGGCTGACGATCGCACGGTCGTAGCCGAGCAAGCGATTGAGCAGGCTCGATTTGCCGACGTTCGGCGCGCCGACAATGGCTGTACGTACGCCTTCACGCAGCAGACGGCCGGAATCGGCAGTGGCGGCTAATCGGGTAAGCGATTCTTCGACACTTCTCAACGAGGTCTGCATCTCGGACAAGGTTTGCGGAGAGATGTCCTCCTCCGGGAAGTCGATGTAGGCCTCCACATGGGCGGCAAGCGTGAGCAGGGAATCAATGGCCGCTTGCACGGGACGCGAAATAGAGCCGGAGAGTTGGGACTGCGCGGCGCGTAAGGCCAAATCGCTCCCGGCGTTGATGATGTCCATGACAGCCTCTGCCGCAGTGAGATCAATCTTCCCGTTTTCAAAGGCGCGGCGGGAGAACTCGCCGGGTTCCGCCGGCCGAGCGCCACAGGCGAACAGGCGTTCCAGCACACGTTGCGTCACCAGCATGCCGCCGTGGCAGGTGAGCTCTGCGACATCCTCCCCGGTATAGCTCGCAGGCGCGCAAAAGCAGGTAGCCATACACTCATCCAGCGTTTCGCCGTTTGCTGCCCGCACGTGCACCAGCGTGGCAACGCGCGGCGCAAGCGAGACATCGCGCCCCGTGGCAGCTTTCAAGACAGCGTGCGCCTGGGGTCCGCTGATGCGGATTACCGAGAGTGCGCCCACGCCAATTGGGGTGGCGATAGCTGCGATCGTGGACATGAGAAAAAAGAAGCGGGCTGCGTAGTCGCTTTGAACAATCTACGCAGCCCGAAAAAATACGGAGGACTCAGGCGCCGAGCTGGAAACGCTCAAAGGCAACCACCTTCAGCGAGTCGCCGAGCGACTGACCCGTGCGCTCCACGAGCTTTTCCACAGTGATGGAGGGATCCTTCACAAACTCCTGGTTGAGCAGGCAGCTCTGCTTGTAGAGAGCCTTGAGTTTGCCGGGAAGAATCTTTTCCAGTAGAGCCTCAGGCTTGCCTTCAGCGATGAGTTGAGCCTTGGCAATCTCCTGTTCCTCGGCCACGAAAGCAGGATCCAGCGAGGAGGAATCCACACTTTTAGGAGCGCTTGCGGCGATGTGCAGGGTGATGTCTTTGCAGAGCGTTGCAAAGTCCGCAGCGGCTGCTGTTTCCGGCTTGGTGCAGGAAACCTGCAGCAGCACACCTACCTTGCCCCCCATGTGAATGTAGGACGTGATGGATCCCTCGCCATCCAGCGTGTAGCGGGCAAAGCGGCGCAGCTTCATGTTTTCGCCGATGGAGGCGCATTGTTCTGCGATGTAAGTTTCCACCGTTGAGCCGCTCATGGGCACAGCCAAAGCCTGCTCCAAGGTTGCCGCATCGGAGGATTTAAGCACTTGACCAATCTCTGCCGCGAGCGCCTTGAACTTGTCGCCCTTCGAGCAAAAATCCGTTTCGCAGTTGATCTCGAAAATGATGCCGTCTTTGCCTTCCACCACAGTGGCAACCACGCCTTCCTTGGCTTCGCGGTCAGCCTTTTTAGCAGCTTTGGCAATGCCTTTTTCACGCAGGTACTTGACGGCTTCGTCCATGTCGCCGTTGCACTCCACGAGGGCATTTTTGCAATCCATCATGCCTGCGTCTGTTTTCAGACGCAGCTCCTTGACCATTTGTGCGGTAATTTCAGCCATAACGAGAAAAGAGAGGGGTTATGCCTTCACCGGGCGGGACTGGTTGATCGCCTCCACGAGCTTAGTGAGGATGAGACGGATGGATCGTACGGCATCATCGTTGCCGGGGATCGGATATTCCACGCTGTCCGGGTCTCCGTTCGTGTCGGTAAGCACGACCACGGGGATACCCAAAATGTGAGCCTCGCGGATGGCGATGTCCTCGTGATCGGCGCCGATGGCAACGAGGGCATCGGGGGCGCCGCCCATGTTGCGGATACCCTGCAGGTTGCGCAAAAGTTTTTCGCGCTCGCGGGAGAGGGCAGCAATCTCCTTTTTCGACATGCTCTTGTATTCGGCTTGGCTGCTCAGATTCTCGAGGTACTCAAGGCGAGCAATGCTCTTCTTGATGGTGGACATGTTGGTGAGCATACCGCCCAGCCAACGGAAATTTACGTAATACTGACCGGTGGCCTCAGCCGCTTCCTTCACGGCTTCCTGAGCCTGACGCTTGCAGCCTACAAAGAGGATTTTTTTGTTTTTTGCTGCCAGATCGCCAAGGAATTGGGCAGCCTTGTCCAAGCAGCGCTCTGTCTCCTCCAGGTTGATGATATGAATGCCATTCTTTTGGGTGAGAATGAACTTTTTCATGTTCGGGTGCCACTTACGGGTTTGATGGCCGAAGTGAACACCGGCTTCCACCATTTCGGTGATGAGTTCGTTGATCATGTCTGTGTATGTCGTTGTTCCTCCTTAAATCAGGGGGAACGGTTGGGTGGAAGGTGCCGCTTTGTGACCCTCAGCCTTCCGTTGTTCGTATGGCGGCATCAGCAGGGGCGCTCAGGATACCTTTTAGCGGGCCCTTTGTCAACACAATTCGCACGAGCGCACGCAAAAAACGCATTTGTCCCAGGAAAAAGCGATCCCCAATAAGTTGTTAACGGCGCATCATTCAACGCAAAACGTTGATTATTTTCGATTGACGATTTACGATTGACGATTTGGGAAGTTCGGCGAGCGGGGCTCGCGGGGAGGCGGAGCGTGAGCGACGGGGGAGGGGTGGAACCGCGGGCGGGGATGGTTAGAAAGCGGCGGGGGAGCGGATGATTGCAACTGACGTATGCCTTCTCTCGCGCGGTCTCCCCAGGAGAGCACTGAGTTAGTTGACGCCGGACGTCCATCACAGACTTACTGTGGGCGTACGGAATGGGTGGCGGGCGCAGGTTCCGGTGGGAGCAGAGACTCAACAAGCTGCGAGCTGCGATGGGTGGCGCCGGAGTGCAGATGCACTGTTTCGTACGCCAGTTTTGCACGACAAGCCGCCGCCTGCGGATCGTCTAAAATACGCTTCAGGGTGGCCGCTATGTCCTGCGCTGAGCAGGTGAGGATGGCTTGCTTACTGAGCAGCAGATTGACGAGATCGGCGAAGTTGCTCATTTTCGGACCTACCACCACGGGTACATGCGCGGCAATGGCCTCTACGGGATTTTGACCGCCATCCGCCAGGAAGCTTTTGCCGATGACGGCAACGGTGGACAGGGCGGTCCAATCGCGCAGTTCGCCCGTTGTATCGGCGATGTAGCATGCATCTTCGGACGGTGTAGCGGGCAAGGTGGTTGCAGCGCTGCGAAGGATGGGCGTAAAGCCGGCGGCAGAGAGATCGCGCACGATCTCCGTACGGCGTTCCATGTGGCGCGGCACGATGAGCGGGAAGGCGCCGACAGATCGTGCGGCTTCAGCGATGAGCAGTTCTTCCCCAGCGTGGGTAGAGCAGGCCAGGACAACAGGTTTGCCGACAGAAAGACGGCGCAGGATTTCCGCGAAGTCGGAACGCGGGGCGGGGGGCGTCGCGCCGAGTACGTCAAACTTGATGCTGCCGGTTACGGAAATGATGGCGGGATTAACCCCGATGCTGGTAAAACGGGCGGCATCGTTTTCATTTTGCGCCGCCAAAGCGGAGAGATAGGAAAAAAGGATGCGCGAGACAGGACGCAGGGCAGCGTAGCGTTTTTCGCTGCGCGGGGAGAGACGCGCATTGAGCATGACCATTGGGATGCCCATTTTTCGGCAGAGACGGGCGTGGTTTGGCCACAGCTCAGCCTCAATGAGCACGACAATGCGCGGTGTGAACCGGCGGAAAACTCTGCCCACTACACAGCCCCAATCCACGGGAGAGTAGAGCACGCGGAGGTGCGGGAGATTCGCTTCACGCGCCACTTGCAGCCCGGTGGCGGTGGACGTGGCGAGCACCACGGGAGAATTCGGATGCTGAGAGCGCCAATCTCGTATCCATTTGAGCGCAATGAATACCTCTCCCACGCTGACGGCATGCACGTAGATGACGCGCTGCGGCTCCTGCCGGGCGGGAAGGCGAAACAGACCGATGCGCTCCCAAATATCGCGCCAGGAGCCATCGCGCCGTCTCATCTTGATGCAAAAGCCCGGCAGGGAGATGAGCAAGAAGAGGGGATAAGCGATGTTGTAGAGAGCAAAGAGGAGGAGGCGAATCATGAGGCAGGCTGATAGAAGAGAAGGGTGTTTTTGCCGTAGCTGCGTTCATCCACGATGCGCCACCCGGAGAAATCCCGAGTAAGTCGGTCGCCTACGCCGTAGCCGAGCTGCGCCTCGGCGATGAAATAACCGCCCGGCAGCAGAAGCTCCGCCGCGCGTCCGGTCAGCAATTCGGCAATCATATCCCTGTCCCCCGGCGATTTACAGTACGGCGGGTCGGCAAAGATGAGGTTAAATTGCTCACAAGAGCGACGGGTGAACGAGAGACAATCCGACTGCACGACAATGGCGTGGTTTAGTTTTGTGCGCGTCAAATTCTGCCTGGCTGTGCGGCAGGCGGCGGCAGAGGCGTCCACGAGGCAGGCATATGCAGCACCACGGCTCAGAGCCTCCAGTCCTACCGAACCCGTGCCGCAGAACAAATCCAGCACGCGCGCGCCGGGAAGCAGGGGGGTAAGGATATTGAAAAGCGCCTCGCGCACACGGTCCTGCGTGGGGCGAACCTCCCCCTTGGGCACGAGCAGGGGAAAGCCCTTGGCGCTGCCGGCGATGATTTTCATGAGGGGAAGGATGAACTGTGGGAAAAAAGAACGGGAGCTTGTCACGCGCCAAGGCGTGGGCTCCCGTTCGCAATAGGTTGTCCCATGTTACGGAACTTCAGCGCTGCCCGGGCTTGCCGACATCAGCTCCCGGGGTGGGAACAGGGAAACGCAGGAGGTAATCGCCGTGGGCAATGGAATTGCCGGTCACCGTGGAGCGTTCATCGAAGATATAGGCGAGGTACACGAACTTGCCGTCCGTGGTGCGCGAAATCCGCAGGGAAGTCACAAGCGTGCTGAGAGGAGATTCCTTTTTGAGGGTCCATTCCGTGCCGGTCTGCGCGCCGAAGACGCTGGTTTCAGGCACAGAAAAATCTTTCGGGGTGAGACGACCGTCATTGGAGATCCACTCATTTTTTTCGGCATCGTAGCGAAGGGCGCTTACGGTGAGCGGGATTTGCCGCTTTGTTTGAGCATCTACCGTGACGGAGAGCACACGCCACGTGCCGTCATCCGTTTTTTGCAGTCCCATGGCAACTTGGGTGACAGGGACTACTTGCGTTTTTTCCCACGCTTGCACGAACTCATCGTAGTCCTTGCGATCCGGCCAGACAGCAGCGCTGTACTGCGGACACTGCATCGCGTTGAAGTCATTGATAAAAGAGACTTTTTCGTCTTGAGGGATCTGGGCGATACGCTCATTCACCTTGCGGATAGGCTCTTTGAGACTTTCAGCATCCGGAACGGCGCGAACCTGGGCCCCGGTTCGCAGGGTGCCGTCTGCCGTGGGAAAGTAGGATTCCATCACCCCGGCATTGTCAGCTGCCTGAGCCGAAAGAGCGGGGATTGCCAGCGCTGCAAAAATAAGTGATAACGCTTTCATAAGAACGCACGTTAATTTAGCAACTTTTTTTTTGCTTGGCAAGTGTAAAATTTTGTGCTAACTTCAGGACAGCTTCGGCGGAACAGGCGGGCAGGGAGGAAACGTCCGGTCGGGTTCAGCCGTTGTTGATTCGTGAACCACACACTCTAAAATGAAAAAGATACATTGTATCACGCTGCTGGCTGCCGGGATTTTGGGGATGACCTCGTGCTCGGATATGACGTCATTAAGCACTGTATCGGCGGATTCGCTGGGGGCGGTGGCACAGGTAATACCCGGAACAGTGGTGTCCGCACGCACGGTAGAAGTGAGCGCCAGCTCCTCGGATAAGAATCTGGGTATGGGGTTGGGGACGGCGCTGGGCGCCGGGGCAGGGTCTTTGCTGGGACGCGGAAAAGGGCAGATTGTATCGGCCGTAGGATTTGGCGTCGTCGGAGCGCTTGCCGGGCGTGGCGTGGGGGCTGCCGCAGGCAAGACCAAGGGGCAGGAGCTCGTGATTGCAGCAGATGGCAACAAGCAGCAATACCGCGTCATACAGCCCATTTATTCGCAAATTGGCGCCATTCCTGTGGGAACGCACGGCAATTTGCAGTACGGCGGGAGCAGCAGCAAGTTCCTGCCTGACGGCTTTTAAATAACACGGCGCCGAATCAAGCTGTCGGGGCACCTCTGCCGCACCATGGACGGTCAAGAAAAAGCGCCTGGGAAAGAGGCAAGAGGAGGCGGGCGAGTGCGGATCTTTGCCTTGCGCAACAAGCGGGCGAGCGTCAGCGTCTGCAACTATGGCGCGCGCCTGCTCTCCTTCCGTTTGGGCAGCAAGGATGTGGTATGCGGGCCGAAGAGCCCTGCAGAGGTGCTGGCAGACACGAATTATTGCGGAGCGATTTGCGGGCGCGTGGCGAACCGCATTGCCGGCGCAACGTTCCGACTGAAGGGGAAAAATTACAAACTTGCCGCCAATGACGGCAGAAATCATTTACACGGAGGCGAGGTTGGATTCTCCCATCGCTATTGGAATCTCGATGAGCAGAGCGATGAGGTGGTGATGCTCTCCATGGTGTCTCCCGCGGGGGAAGAAGGGTATCCCGGTCAGGTCGCAGTGCGCGCGTGCTACGGTTTGTTGGACACAAAGCTGACGCTCACGCTGCTGGCATTCAGCACGGGCGATACGCTGCTCAACCTTACCAACCACGTGTACTGGAATTTGGCAGGCAGGGGCAACATTGATGCTCACAGCTTGCAGATAGATGCCGATCATTATACGCCCATGGCGGAGCATATACCCACCGGCTCCGTACAGCATGTGAGGGGAGGCAACTTTGATTTACGGCGTCCGCAATGCCTGGGTAGCGCCAAGGGCAGGGGACCGTTGGTGTTGGACGACAACTACGTGCTGTCGAGCGCGGCGCGAGGCAATGCGGTCCGACGGGCAGCTTGTCTGACGCTCGGCTCGTTGCAGCTGGAGTTGAGCACGGATGCCCCCGGGCTGCAGGTTTACACCGGAGATGGCATGAGTGATTCCCCGCGTGGCGGCATAGCTTTGGAGGCTCAGGGATGGCCGGACGCGCCGCACCACCCAGATTTTCCTACCATCCAACTGCGCGCAGGGGAGCTCTTCACCCGCACGATTTGCTGGGAATTGCGACGCAGCAAGTAAAAAGTCGCCCGAGAAAAGGGGCTGCGGGCGTCCGGTTCAGGGGTGCTGGAAGGCGTTCAAAAAACAGCGCACCGGAAAATCCGATGCGCTGTGGAATGGTTGAAAGGCGGATGATGCGCGATTAGAACGAGAGTACGCCCTGAACGCCCGCGACTACAGAATCGTTGTTGTCCGAGTAAGCCGGGTCATGGATGTACTGGATATGCGGCATCACACGGAAGTAACGACCAAGCTGCAGGTTGTAGTAGGCTTCCAAAACCGTCTCGCGGCAATGGTAGTTATCTGCCAGCGGCTCACCACTGTCGGTATAATACCATCCGGCAGGATTTTGTCCCTTGAACACGCCATAGGCAATGCCGAGGTGGTCGTCCTTGCGAGAAGGAATGAGCTTGGCACGCAGACCGCCGGTGAGTTCGGCGGCATCGCCGTACTGCTGCTTAGCAGCTACGCCGCCACGTACGAACACGGTCACGTAGTCGTTGATGGTGTACTGCACGCTGCCGACAACACCCCCGTTGCGATGATGTTTTGAGTCACCATTGCCAATGTTGATATCAAGCATCTGGAAGAACGGAGTGATTTTGACAACGCCCTTGCCCTCACGGAAGTAGTGTCCCCACTCGCCCATCACAACGTAGCCATCGCTATCGGAGTTGATGGGATCGTAGCCTGGGAGGGTGCCCGTACGGGTTACCCCGGCCATCACATAATTCTTCTTGCCAATCTGCACCTGAGCGAGCGCGCCCACATTGCTGTCGACGAGAGGAAGCACGATGGAGTTGCAGAAGCCGGAGTTCATGAAGGACGTATAGGTGTCGTTGGCAATACCCACGGCATCAAAGTAATCGCCAAACTTCACCATACCTGCAACGATGGCGGCCTTTTTGCCGTTGAAGAAGTGCTTGACGGACACTTCCGGGAAATAGAAGTTGTGCTCCCCGACAAGGTCGCGCTGGAACGAGGTGGTCGAACCAATGATGTCACTTCCGTCATGCACGGTGTCCTTATCCAGCCCCCAAGAGCCGATGAACTCAACATGCAGCCACGTGCCGCCGTTGACATCGTCCTGAATGAGGCGTTGATTCACATGGCCGTGCAGCAGAGCGTAGTTGAGGTTGGTGTCCTCTCCCAACTCGCTGCGGTGGACGTTGTAGTAGCCGTAAGCCACATCCACGTGCCATTGAGAACCTGCCTTCTGATTCGCCTTGACCTTGTAGGCAGGAGCATCACAAGCCGGATTCAGCAAATCCATTTTCTGAAGCAGGGCGCCCGGTTGACAGCAGGGCTTAGTCTCTGCTTGAGCTACCGCCGGCATGACCGCAAGGCCCGCCAGCGCCAAAGACATGATATGATTCATTTTCATAAGTAGTACTGTGCTTATGTGCGCTGAAAGAGACGGCAGAGTCCCTCCCAACAAGCTGGATTGTATAACTTTCTACGGAAATGTCAAATATTATTTGTCCCAAGAAAAAGCGATTCCAGCAAGCGGTTATCGTTGCGTCATGAAGGAGAACCCGTTTGTCATTTACGATTGACGATTGACGATTGACGATTTGGGGAATTCGCGCGCTGGCGCGCGGGGAGGCGGAGCTGGAGCGACGGGGGAGGGTGGAACCGCGGGCCGGGGTGGTTAGAAAGCGGCGGGGGAGCGAAAGTGGATTTTCGATTGGCGATTTACGATTGACGATTTGGGGAATTCGCGCGCTGGCGCGCGGGGAGGCGGAGCATGAGCGACGGGGGAGGGTGGAACCGCGGGCTGGGGTGGTTAGAAAGCGGCGGGGGAGCGAAAGTGGATTTTCGATTGACGATTTACGATTGACGATTTGGGGAATTCGCGCGCTGGCGCGCGGGGGGGCGGAGCTGGAGCGACGGGGGAGGGTGGAACCGCGCGCGGGGACGGTTAGAAAGCTTGGCGGGGGAGCGCAAGTGGATTTTCGATTGACGATTTACGAAGTCAACCATAATTTGGTATAGCGTGAAATTTTTATGGAGCAACATTTCAGAATAAGGCTCCGCTT
>CANQAD010000045.1 GCA_947588735.1 uncultured Akkermansia sp. | reverse complement strand
CCAAATCGTAAATCCCAAATCGTAAATCCCAAATCGTAAATCCCAAATCGTAAATCCCAAATCGTAAATCCCAAATCGTAAATCCCAAATCCCAAATCCCAAATCCCAAATCCCAAATCCCAAATCGTAAATAACCAATGACTTATGCCGTATGATGTGCCGTTAACTACCCTTGGGGGTGCTTTTTCTTGGGACAAATGTGCGTTTTTTCATGGGACGGATGTGATTTCATTGACATTTTCCGCGCACCCTCTATAATGCTCCGCGTATGGACACAAAGCAGCGCATAGTCATCGGAGCGGATCATAAGGGAGTCGATTTGAAGGAAGCGGCAGTGGAAATGCTCAGGGAGTGGGGATACACGGTGGATGATATCGGTACGATGAGCCGAGAGTCGTGCGACTATTCGGATTACGCCAACGAAGTGTGTCGGCGTGTGGTGGATGGCCGGGCGGATCGCGGCATCCTCATCTGTTTCTCCGGATTGGGGATGAGCATAGCGGCTAACCGCTGGCGCGGCGTGCGAGCCACGCTGGTGCGAACCCCGCAAATCGCCGCCCTCTCCCGCCAGCACAACGACGCCAACGTCATGTGCTTAGCCTCGGCTTTCATCACGCCGAATGATTTGGATGACATCCTGCACGCCTGGCTCATTGCCGAGTTTGAAGGAGGACGGCATGTCCAACGGCTGCTGAAGGCAAGCGGTTCACCGCTGGCCGTGACCGACCCGGAACTCGCCGGCTACATTGATGAGGAACGTCGCCGCCAAAACAACAACATTGAGCTCATTGCTTCCGAAAACTTTGCCTCCCCCTCCGTCATGGAGGCGCAGGGCTCCGTGCTTACCAACAAGTATGCCGAGGGGTATCCCGGCAAGCGTTGGTATGGCGGCTGCGAGGTTGTGGATAAAGTGGAGCAGCTTGCCATTGACCGAGCCAAGGCTCTTTTCGGCTGCGACCACGCGAATGTGCAAGCGCACTCCGGTTCCCAGGCCAACATGAGTGTGTACCTCGCATGTCTGAAGCCCGGCGACACCATCCTGAGCATGGATCTGGCTCACGGCGGGCACCTCTCCCACGGCTTCTTTGCCAACTTCTCCGGCAAACTTTACAAGGTTGAACACTATGGCGTCAATCCCGATACCGAATGCATCGACTACGACGCTCTGGCAGCCAGAGCGCGCGAGGTGAAGCCCGCGCTCATCCTTGCCGGAGCTTCCGCTTACTCGCGCACCATCGACTTCGCCCGTATCCGCCAAATTTGCGATGAGGTGGGCGCCATCATGTTTGTGGACATGGCGCACATTGCCGGACTTGTTGCCGCAGGCGTGCACCCCTCCCCCGTTCCATACGCCGACTTCGTGTCCACCACCACGCACAAGAGCCTTCGAGGTCCGCGCGGCGGGCTGGTCATGTGCAAGGAAAAATGGGCGAAAAAACTCAATAGCGCCACCTTCCCCGGTATGCAGGGAGGGCCGCTCATGCATGTCATCGCCGCCAAGGCAGCCTGCCTCGGCGAAGCTCTCAAGCCCGAGTTTCGCACCTATGCTGCCCAAATCGTCAAAAACGCCAAGGCCATGGCCGACAAACTCTCCGAGCTCGGCTACCGTATTGTCGCCGGCGGCACGGATAACCACTGTTTCCTCGTGGATCTCAGCGTGAAGGGTCTCAACGGCGCCGAAGCTCAAGTCGCCCTTGACAAAGTCGGCATCACCGTCAACAAAAACGCTATTCCCTTCGACAAAGGCAGCACCTCCACCCCCTCCGGCATCCGCATCGGCACTCCCGCCGTCACCACCCGCGGGATGAAGGAGCAGGATGTCTGCCAGGTAGCTCTCTTCATTGACCGTTGCCTCTCCATCCTTGCGGAGCAGAAGCAGCGGGAAACCCCAGGGGCTTACGACGCCCTCCGAGCTGAGGTTTCCGCCTTCAACACGAACTTCCCACTGCCCGCATAATTCGCAATCCCATCTCCTCAGGGACGAGCGGTTCCTTGCGGCACCCTCCCTTTCACCGGAAAAAAAGGAGAAGTCGAACGCCTCAGGTTGCCGTCTGATTGGCGGCATCTCTGCCTGAGCAGCCCTGTGAATGATTGCGGACGTGCTCTCGCAGGGGGGGGATTCACGAATCCTCTCAGAAATCGTATCTCGTGCCCGCCCCAAGGTTCCATGAGGTCATCCCGGAGCGTATGTCTGCGCCAACGTTAAAGTAGATAAGAGATCGATCCGAAACAGGTACGCGAAGGGAGGCCCCGAGCTGCAAAGCGGTTCGACCAATTTCCGCAGCACGAACATGGCGCACCATCTTCGGATCGGCCTGCAGCATCACATCCGCTTCACCTTGCTTATCCCCGAAATCTTGAGCGATATTGACGCGCATTTCTGCCTGAGAAGTCCGATTGAATGTTTCCTCACCCACCGCAGCAATGTAGCGCGCACCCATGGCCAATGTGGCAGTGAGCCAATCCTGATCACCTACGTTGAGCCCCACACCCTGGCCTTCCTGACCCGTTTCATTGTAACCGTCCATGCTGGTCTTCATGATGGAAGCGCCGAGCAGGGGTTGAATTACGCGTGTCTTTCCCTCATTGAGAGGGATGTCATAAGTTGTTTCATACAGGAGACCGGCAACCCAGCCGCTCGTGTTCCCATGCGTACTGTAGGAACCGGCGCCGTAATTTACCGTGCGGTTGAGCCTCGCCTGACTGAGCCCTAAAATACCCACCATGTTGTGTCCCCAGCGCTTCCCGGTGAAGCGTCCCATCAGAGACAGATAGTAGCTATCCAGCTTGCCATCAACCGTATCAGCGCAGCCGCCATCCAAATTTCCGTACAGGGCGGTGACGCCGGCAGCCACACTGGCTGTTTCGTTCACATCCAACTCAAGTCCGACCGTGCCGCCCCAAGCATTGTAGGTGTAACCCGGCTCATAGTCCCCGCCATCCTGCACGTTGGCGAAATCGCCCGTGGCTTCCATCCAAAAGTGCGTGTATGGCAACTCCTCGTAGGCGTAATCGTTGCTCAACCCCATCATACCCGCGTGATCGCGCATCCGCATCATCTGCGCCCGCAGCGCATCCCTCTGAGCCGTGCCGAGAACAGGCGCCGTACTGCCGGCAACCGCGGCCAGTGTTCTGGCTGCTCCTCTGGGATCACCAGACATGGCATAGGCTATGCTATCCATGGTTTTGTAGAGGGTGGAATCGGTGTCCACTGCAACCGGCGAGAAGCGTGCCGCCCACAGGAGATCCGCACCGGCCTGCGGGTTCTGTTTCCCTTTTGCAGGGATGCTGAACACGTTAATATCTTGTGATTTGGCAGACAGTACTACCTGGTTGTCCTTCAGTGATACTTTCAAGTCTGTGTAATAGACAAGGAAAGCTCCCCGCTGCTCAAAAAGTACCGTGAGACTCTCGCCCTCTCCCTCATATGTGATCGATTTGCCTTCCATGAGGACGAGCTCGTTCAAATCTCCCGCGTTACTCACATTGAACATGCTGCCCATATTGCTGAGGGTAAACCTGGCGTCCTTGCCGATGGTGATGTTCCCATCGCTTTTCACCAGTGGTTGCACAGGTAATTCCGATTGCAATTGATCGCCCACACCGGCAAAATTGTACCGGAATTCCGTGTACGAGCCACTTTGAAACTCAGCATCACCAGTCGTGTGGATCTGAGTGCCGGCGGCCTCGTCCGCACCCACCCCGGGCGCATTGACATACAGACTGGACTTCCCATCCACAACCAGGCTCCCGTATGTCGCCTGCTTTGTATGGGTCAATTCGTCAACGGGGCCTGCTCCGCAAAGCTCCACACAGGCCCCCTCAAGAATCTTGATAGCGATGCTGCCATTTCCTGCGCTAGTGATGGTCTGTCCGGCTTCATCCCCTTTGACGGTCATTGTCCGCGCCCCCGTCGCATCAAGGTTTCCCTCAAAGTTGTGCAGAATGCCATTGCCCGTGATGGTGAGGTTTCCTCCGAGATTGATCGTCCCGCCCTCTTCTTCGTCCGTGTTCGGGGCTCCTTCAATCCCGGCGAGGGACACGTCCCCGCCAGTTATCTCGAACTTGGATTTGCTTCCCTGTGCAAGGATCACGAGCCTGTTGTTCTCATCAATGACTTCGCCAGCCACTTTCATTTGGGTATCATTGAGCTCAATCGTGCCGCTGCCCTTGAGGCGCCCTGCATTTAAATTCGTCTCGCTTTCCGCACCCTCAAGCGTCAATGTTCCACCGTTCAATCCCAATGTGGCCCCATCTTGAAGGGCGAGACGCTTAGCCTTGTTCTGCTTGCCGGCAAGTGCCAGTTCACCAGCGGCCACTTCTAACTCGCTGCCATTCAAATTCCCTGTCACTGTCAATTTCCCCTCACCATCCTTCACCAAGGAAGTTTTCCCTTGTATTTCAATATCGTTGGCGAAGAAATAACCATCCGGGCCATTGGATTGGTCGTATTTCAATACAAGGCGTTTCTCCTTCAGTGTGTCGTTTTTGACTGTCAACTTGCCGGAAAGTCCCTCATTGTCCGTGCGAAGTTTTTTCAATGTCAACTCATCTTCAAGATTGCTACCGATATTAATCGTGGTATCCTGGTCGATGACGATCTGTTGCCACCTTTCATCCCCAATCAGGTCGGTCCGATTCAGCAAATCCGATCCTTCCCCGTGTACGCTGGAATACCAAACTTTTTTGTTGCTGATGAGTATCTTGACCTTTCCATGATCCTTAGTGTTCTCGCTTCCCTCAACGAAAAACCGGATCGAATCACCTTCAATGCTAAATTCGAAATGCTCATCAAACCACTCCGTCTTATCCTCCGGATTTTGTCCAATTCCATCAAGCTTACCGTTGGTGAACCAGAAATAAGCTGTCCCTTCGTACTCCCCGTACTGCTTCAACACTGAATCGGAAAGCCCGAACTTCATTTTATTGCCTTCGCCTCCGTCACCCAGCGAAACCACACCCTCGTCCGGGGAGGCAAACTCAAACATATAATGCTTCCCCGCTTCATTTGCCGACTCGGAAAAGAATGAACCGTCGAGTTGGAAACTCGGCGTCAGTGTCAGTGAGCTTCTCAAATCAAGCTTCCCTGCACCTATGTTCTTCACGTGAAAGCTCTGAATAAGGTCGCCAGATTGGAAGGGAGAAACTTTTTGAATCAAGTCAGCTCTCAAGCCTCCCAGGTCGATATCTTCCTGAATTTGGTTCAACGTCACAGCTCCTGCCGTTTTGTTTCCGGCACGCGCCAAATTTCCGGCGTGGTTGATGGTGATGCCATTTTTGAAATCCTGACCTCCCAGATCGAGCGTGATGCCTCCTTCGAGCTGTTCATCATCACGGTCAAGCACCACATCACCTTCTCCGAGAGTGGAAGCGTCACTGATCACGACAGTGCCAGCTCCCTTCATGAGTATTCCCGCACTCCCCGTACCTGTTCCTTCCATGGTCAGCACTTTGTCCTTACCCACCTCCATGGTGGCGTCTCCCTGCCAGACAAACCCATCGGATGCGGCGATCTTAAAGTTCTCCCGAATCTCAAACCTGGTCCCGGTTCCCCACGTCACGGTTCCGGAGGATGAGAGGGTGTACTCCGTCGCTTTCTCCTCCACAATGACACCGGACATCTTCAATTCTCCCGCTGTCACTGCTCCCCCTTTTCCCGTCGTGATTTCCTGATATTCAGCCCCATCACTTTCCCCCTTCTTCGTCTTTTCTCCCGCCGCCACAAAGCGCAGCTTCTTTGTTCCATCCGAGCCGCCGCCATACATGGAATCCACGTCCTCCCCTTTGTCTTCATTGAGGACGCCTGAACTTTCTCCAAACGTTGAGAGCAACCCCGTCCCTTTTCCTCCCTCCTTATATTTCCCCAGTTCTCCCGCACCCGCAAGCGTATAGACAGATTCATCCTGCGTCAACTCAACCATGTAGGTGAGCTGAACATTAAAACGGCACTCCTCGCCGTTGTTGAAGTCATTTGCGTATAACTTCGTTATGCTCGGCGCCGTGTCCCACCCTGCCGAATCCGGGCCGCCGGTATAATTATACAGCCCTTTCCCCATGCCTCCATGTGTCATAAAACGAGGCTTTGCCGTATCCGTTGTCGGAAAGTCCGGGAGCGCTCCGGCCGGGTTGTTGACAACCTCAAACCGGTCCGATGACATCGAGAACTGCCCGTTGGCCGCATTGATTTGGAAATTGAGGTCGGGGTTGTTAGTCAGCCATCCAAATCCCCCCAAGTAAATGAGACCGCCATTGCTAAATGGATCAAAGTAAAAATAAAAATCTCCCTCCCTCCCTTTCAATTCCTTCGGCATTCCTCCCGATACCTGCGAGCCAAGACTTGACGTCGTACCTCTCGGTACCTTAAAGCTAATCACCCATGAATTATCTCCCGTGAGCGTCAGCCCCAAATCCAGCTCGTAATTGCCTGTGCTCACCGGGATCCAGTCCTCTTTCTCGAATGTTTTCGCATCGGTAAATTTTTTCTTCACGGGTTCTTCAGCCCCCCCCACCCTTGTCGGCGCAAGCCAAGTCGCTGCCAATGCTGCCAAAAGCCCCAATGGTAAATGCAATTTCATAGCTGTTTTCTCAATGACGGGTTGTACTTGATTGTACGAATTCTAAATTCGTATTCAAGCAAAAAAATGCAGGCGCGCTGTTTTTTTATGGAAAGGAAGTGGTGGACTCATGAAAGGTAGTGCCATAGGTGAGATTTGATCCGTACAGGTGCACGAACATGCAAAGGTGAAAATCAGGGAATCACTTCCGGTGCACCATGCACATCTTTCCTCGCATTTTGACGAAGACCTGATCACGAAACAGGCATGTATAAAAATATAATATATTGATTATTAGAACGAAATATATTATTTCCACGAATTTAGAATCCGTATGATTAGATTAGAAAAGGTGTTTTCGAAACATTGATACGATTATGAAACTTCATTTACCACTTGCATTGCTCACGGCTGTATTGGCGGTGATGGTAGGGTCCCCGGTGGCGGAGGCTAAGACGTTTTCCAGGGAAACAACTGTATTTGGTGGTAATGTCGCCGCTGACTGGAAAGAGGGGGTTTTTGAGGGTAAGACCTATTACTACGTAGAGATTGGAGGACCGGGCTTGCCGTACAAAGTTACCGACATTAACAGTTGGACTGTGACGATAACTTTTGACAATCCCGGACACACATTTAAGGAGCCGATTATTTTCGGCACAAGACCAGGCGATCCCTCGGCCATGCAAGGTAACGAGGCAGACGTTCTTTTTACTTTTTCTCCCACGAATTATTTATATGCAAAGGGGTATGGATGGCCTGCAAAGTGGGCAACAGAGAAAGTGCTTGCATTGGGACGTGGGACACACGAGATCATCCTCTCTTACGATGGGAACGACGATGGAAGAAGCGACCCTCGTCGTCAAATGCAAATTTCTGTGGATGGCACAGCTTATCAGCTTAAATCCGCTCCCAACGACGCATTTAATCCGACCGAAAATTTTTTTGCCAGACTATACTTATACTGTGACCGTGATAATCTTGACAGGAGAAATGAAGTTTTTGAAGCTTTTCGAAGTCTTTCGTATACCCAACAATTTACCGGTGTGTTGACTGATTACTACACAGTTGGCGGCGCTGGCAAATTTGATTTGACGGAAGATGGAGGGGTAGGGATCTATGAAACGTACGATGCAACGAAAGAACTGACAGATCAATCATTGATTAATGATGAGATCACGGGAGATCATTGGAAATCTTTCTTTGAGCCGGGTGAAGGGGGCGATGCGGAAGGGGCTGCTCTTCGCTTTGTCAAAGAGGGAACAAGAAGGACCCTTGCGGAAGAGGATCGGTGGTCCGGAGGAGGGACGCAGCCAATCGGGAAAGCGGGAATAGTTGATGCCACGGGTCTGAATGAAGGTATCCTGCACGTCCGGGGCATTATGGTAGAGGAGGGGACCGGGGATTACACGCTCCAGGCAAATGAAATCAAATTAAGTCCTATTTCAGGTGAAGATCCAAACGTTACCGTGACCATCAAAAAAGGGGCCGGAAACGACATGTCCTTCACTCTGAGAGCAGAAAACACAATCACGTGGGCCCCTGGAAGTGACGGCGGGGTTCTACTTGATGTGGCGGAGGGAATGACCTTTGCCCTGCAGGGAGCCGGTCCGAAAGATGGAGGTAGTCCTTTTGACGTATCCATCACAGGAGGAGGAACTGTGTCCATCGATGAGGCAAACCTTTTAGGCTCTGACTCTGGAAAGATCAACATAGATGGGGGGAGCACATTAGATATGGGCCACACGTTTTTCAAGAAAAACGTAACCATCAACGGCGGCGGGAATTTAGCGTACGCAGAGAATGCAGCTGAAGAATTTAAAGTAACCCTCAACGAAATCAGTCGAGACGTGAAGTTGGGCGGATTGAAGGCGGATCGTATCGAGGATCTGACGGTAAAGGACGACGTTAGAAAATCGGTGCATTTTTCCGAGATAGGAGATGGGCCACTCACACTGAAAAGCTGGACATTGTGGGTGGATAGCACATCGTTTACGCCCTCAAAGGATAACGGCAGATACATGTTTGATTTTCTCGAACCTGGAAGGAAAGTTCAATTTGGTGGTGAGGATTCAAAGATCACACTCAAATTCACCGACGATTTCAAGGGCAAGAACGGGATCTACTATCTTTGGTTCACGGACGGCAGTTTTGAGGAACAATTAAAAAAAGACTTAGGGGACCACTGGAATGACGCGGCTGACGTAAGCAACTGGTTCAACCAGCATTTCATTGCTGAAGCCGGAGTCGAAACAGAATTTGTCATTGCCTCGGGAGACCCGAACGCGTGGTCAGGCAAACTTAAGGTGTATTTCAATACGGGCAAAACATGGGTGTCCACTCGGCATGGGGACATCAACCCGGCATATCTCATTAGCGATGAAAATAAGTGGGAGGCTGTTCTCGTCGATAGCGACATGAGCCTCGCTCTTGCGGCAGGAGACAAAAAGGACGATGACGGGAAGGACTATCTACCTGTCACTCTGCCCCACATCTCTACGGGCTCAGGCAACGGAGGAGAATTAAAAATCGAAAACGGGTCCGGAGCAGCCCGAGATGTCATTTTGAAGAATGTCAAGAACGGCACGACGTTTGCCAATAATATTGTGGTGAACAATACCAAAGAAGGCGGCTCCGTCAATATCGACAAACAGGGCACAGAGGCGTTAACCATAGGAGGAAACCTGTTGAACCACGACGGCAAACTCATGGTTTCGGAAGGGACTCTCTCCATGGTGGGAAAGGAAAGCGTGGTCGGTTCTTTGGGAAAGATGGGGGAGAACGGAAAACTGAACATAGGAGGCATGCTGACAGTGGAGGGGGACAGCAATGACTTGAAAGAATCCGTCGGCGGCACAATTGAGGGCGCCGGCATTCTGCAACTGCAAGGGAAAGCGGGTACGGGCGAAAATGTGAAGCTTGATGGCATAGGCATCTGGCTTGGGAAAAAGGAGGATTCGGGATCGTGGGGATCGCTCACCGTAAGCTCTGAGGGTGCACGTATCAGCGGGCTTCACGGCGGGGTCATGGATGCGACAAGGGGCGTGGTCGACGGTGGAGAGCTCGCTCTTGAGCAAGGGCTCACAATTACCAACGACAAGGGTATTGAAGCCCAATTTTCCGGAAACATTTCGGCGGAAAGCGAGCAGACAATTACAGTGACAGGAGGGAAAACATCGCAGGTTTTGCGCAGCCTCGGCAGCGAAAATGTATCGCTCTCAGTCACAGAAGGCGCCCGGCTTCGTTTAGCGGGCTCTGGATCCATTGAAGATAAGATGCAAGGCGCGGCTTACGGCAACATCAATGTGGAGGAGGGTTCCACGCTCACCATCATGGCGGAGACAAATGGCACTGAGGCTGCGGCAGGAACAACGGTGACGGCGAAGGACGTAAGTTTTGCATCCGGTTCGACGCTGGAGGTGATTTATAATCTCGCAGGTGCAAATGGTGACCTGTCCAGGGCAGCTCCTGCATTGAAAGGAACCAGCATCACGATTGACAAGGGCACAGATATCACACTGGGAGACACAGGTTTCGCCTTTGGTCTCAAAGTTTCTGAGGATTTGGAAGGCCTGACGATAGCTGAAGAAGTGAACGGACTTGCCGATAACTTCAAGTTTACGGAGGACGGAAAGCAAGGAGGCAAGCTTAATCTGTATGGCGCTTTTAATGTGTACTTCAAGAATATCGAGATTGTCTGCGAGGACGGAGCGCTCAAGATATACGCAGAAGCTCAAAACGAGAATGCTCTGGCAAGCGTTTGCAAGGGAGCGAACAACCCGACGGCCGGAGCGGAACTGCTCTGGGAAGCGCGAGGCTCGTCCGCCGCTAATCCGTCCACGGAGTACTTCCGGTTCATGACATGGGCGGCGGATGCCTTCAAGGGACAGCCGACGGAAGTAGCAAAAGCCATGGCTGCCGTAGCGGGAAGCACAATACCGATCATGGGAACAGCGCAGAGGGACGCGCTGCGCAACCAGCTGACGCGTATGCGCGACCATGCCGGGCTCATGGGGTTGAATGAGGAATATGCGTACACGGAGCTGTCCTATGTGCACTTCTGGGTGGAGGCGAACGGCGACTTTAGCAAACTTGACGACGGCAATGGCTATGAATCCGGCTACAGCTACAACGCCTGGGGCGGCACCGTGGGTCTCGAGATGGACGTGAATGAGACGGCAAGCGTAGCCGCCGGCATCACCGCGCTGTATGGCGACATTGATGGAGGAGTTGCCGACTTGGCGGACGGAAAGCTGGACAGCTACTACCTGAGCGTGATGGCTCGCTTCCAACGCAAGCGCTGGGGGCATACGATAGTGGGGATAGCGGGGCTCAATGAAGCCAAGCTGAATCGCACAGTGCACTACGCCGGAAACAGCTACATGACGCATGGCAGTACAGACGGCTACAGCGCCGGACTCATGTATGAAGTCACTTACGACATACCAATAAATCAGGAGAAGACGAGCATGGTGCAGCCGCTGGTAAACCTCTCAGTGATGAAGACGGTGTTGAAAGGCTACAGCGAAACCGGACAGGAAGGTCAGGGAGTCGGGTTGGAGGTGGGCGACCAGGATTGGATGACTGCCACATTGGCAGTGGGCGCCCGCTACATAGCCGGAGTGGGTGAAGAAGCCTTCAATCGCGTCGCCCAGGTAGAACTCCGGGCCAACGTTGCCCAAGACATTGGCGATTCCCAAGGCGAAGCTGACGTCGCCCTGCAAGCCAATCCGAAATTCTCCCGCACCGTGCAAGCGGCTGAAGCAGGTAAAACGGCGCTCCAGCTTGGCGCTTCTCTGCGCGTCCCGCTCTCCGACCAGGCTCTTCTTTATTTCAACGCCGGAACCGACATACGTTCAGGCCTCAGTACGTGGAATGTCGGCGCAGGCGCGCGGTTCGACTTTTAGGATGCTTGCACATCACAAGGTTTGATTCCGTTCCGTGGCAGGATGCCCAGTTGCATCGCATTTGTGACGCGCGCAAATGAGCACCCGGTGCCGGGTTCGGCGAATGCATGGGAGCCGCCGGCGCCGGCATGACCGAAACCGGCGTTTCCGAAAAGCTCTGCGGGCTCACACATGGCGCCACACGTGAAAGAAGTGCGACAAAGCAGCGTGAGATCCTGCCCCACAACCACCGGACGACTCATCCAGCACAACACCTGATCGGAAAAAGGCGAGTTGGGGAGCAACCCGAGCAATGCCTGATAAAAGAGAGCCAACCCGCGAGCTGATGCGATACCTCCACGAGCGGGACACGCGCAGGAAAGCCCGAACAACGTGTTCATGGAACGCGGAGATGGCAGGCCAGTCACGCTGTTGAAGGCCCGATGGATCGGCGAGGCGGGATCAAAGTACGCGCGATAGAAAGGAGTATCCGGCATTCTTCCATGCACACGAGGAGCCTGCAGAACGGCCACGCGCGCGGCTAGTTGTGTCGGCAAGCCAATGTAAAAATCCAGCCCGAGGGGGCGCCGTACGCGCTTTTCCCAATAATCGGCAATTCGCGAACCGGTGAGCGCGCACATGAAGATGTCGAGCATGGGACCGAGGGTATGCGGGTGATAGCCATGCTGCGGAGGCGCCCACAACGGTTTGCTGCGCTCCACGGCCAAGCGACAGGCCTCCAGATCATCAATGGGGGCAGGAATGTCCCACGCCGCCAGCCCCACTTGGTGAGAAAGCAGGTGCTCCACAGTACAGTGCGGAGCAGGAAAATGCGGCCAGAGTTCGCCAAGCTCCATGGCCGGGCTGCCTCCCCTCTCTGCCAACGCCTGCAAAAAGCAAGCAGCAGATGCGGTTTTAGTGGCGGAAAAAATGGGGACAAGTGTGGACTCCCTCCACGGCGCTCCCGGGGACTGCTCACCACGCACACGCGAGCCCACCACCTTCCCAGCCCGGCACATGCACAGAGCTTCCCCCGCGCCGGAACGCAGCGCGGCGGCCTTTTCAACTTGAGAGGGATTGCTCATGGCAAGCGGCGGATGGAAGAAACGCGCAGCACCCCCGAAGATACGGTGAAATCAAGCTCGCAGGGGTGAAGGACCATGTGGTATGTGCGTTCGGGATCGTCCTGATAAGCGGGGCGTGGATCCTGCGCCAGGGATTCGTACAGCGCCTCCCGATAATCCGGAGGCAATCCCGGTGGCAACTGATCGGGCAGCTCCACAGAAAGCGGCTCTCTCGGCTCCGCGTCCGTAAAACCGGAGCTGGCGTCAGTGATGCAGTCGGCATACGGCAAATAGGGCTTGATATCATAGATAGGCGTGCCGTCCACCAAATCTGCTCCGGCCACACGCAACGTTGGTTCCGACCCGACCGCCAACAGACGAACCGCAGAAAGTCCGATGCGATTCGGACGGAATGGCGAGCGCGAAGCAAATACGCCGATGCGCGTATTGCCTCCCAGCCGTGGCGGGCGCACGGTTGGATGCAAACAGTTCTCTGCTACGCGATGAAATCCCCAGATAAGCCAAATGTGCGAAAAACTCTCCAATCCACGCACATGATCCCGGGTGATGTGCGGAGAAAATACAACTGAGGCCTGAACATGAGGAGCAAGACCGCTCTGACGCGGCACGCCAAACTTCTCAGTGTACGGAGAGCGGATGTACGCAACAGGCTCCATCACAACGGCCTTGCTACTCCGAAAAAATCGTACAGCACGCGGCGGTACACTTCGCGCTTAAACTCCGGGAGCCATGTGAGGTCAAACTGCTCCGGCTGCACCCAGCGATATGAGCAAAACTCCTTATAATCCAACCAGGGCTCAGCGGCGTCATCGTGCATGAGGCACAGGAAATAGCGCTGTTCCTGTCCGGCATACGGGATACCTCGCTTGCGCAACACGCGCTCACGCTCGGCAGGCGGGTAATCATAGCGATACGGTCCATGCTCTGCCACAACATCGTACTCGTTGGGGCGGAAGCCCGTCTCCTCCATCCCCTCACGGCACGCAGCATCCAAGGGAGATTCTCCCTTCTTCACTCCGCCTTGGGGAAATTGCCAGGCTCCCTGCGGCTTTACACGCTCGCAGATGAGCACATCCCCGTTACTGCGGCGATAAATAATAGCAGCGTTCGGACGATACAGTTCAGCGGAGAACATGGGCGTACTTTCAGCTCAGAAAAACTTGCGCTTACTCAAGCGAGTTCGCAACTCCTCCGCCTCACGCTTGAGCGTCTGCATCATCTTCAGCGCCTCCGGCAATTTGCGCACCGCAGCCGACTGTCTCATAGCTTCCTTGAAAGGCGCGCTCGGCGACCCAAAATAGGCTCGCCCCCCTTCCAAATCGGACATCACTCCCGTACGCGCTGCCAAAATTGCCTGGTCGCCAACGCGCAGGTGCCCGGCAATGCCGCACTGCGCTGCAACGGTCACATAATTGCCCAGATGGGAACTGCCGGCAATACCGCTTTGTGAGACGATGATGGTATGCTTGCCGACAGTGACATTGTGACCGATTTGGACGAGATTATCAATTTTGGATCCCTCACCAATGACGGTGCGTCCAAATCGAGCGCGATCAATGGTGGTGTTGGCGCCGATGTCCACGTGATCCTCAATGACGACAATGCCCACCTGATCCACGGTTTCATAGCGCCCGGTCTCCTTGTTGAGCAAGAAGCCAAAACCATCTGACCCGATAACGGCCCCAGGCTGCACAACCACGTGGTTGCCAATCACGCATCGCTCACGGACCACAACGCGTGCATACAGGCGGCAATGCGCACCGATGCAGGCATATTTGCCAATCACGCAACCCGGACCGATATCCGATCCCTCGCCTACGCATGCACCCGCCTCAATAATGGCTCCGGCCTGTACACGTACCGAGGAGGCATCCACCTGGGCCGTGGGATCCACCACGGCGCTCGGGTGGATGCCCGGTTCAAAATCATTCCCGACCTTCAAAAAAGCATCCACCAGCGCGTTGAACGCCATCGAAGGGTTCTCAACCTCAATGAGCGCCACGCCCTTTGGCCTGTCCGGCACCCCACGCGGCACCAACACCAAGGCCGCCTTTGTCCGTAAATAATCCTTGTAGTATTTCTCGTTGCCAAAGAAAGAGACCTCCCCCGCACCAGCCTCAGCCAAGGTAGCAACCCCTGTAATTGACGGCGCCTCTTGCGGCTGGCTCGGCTGCAGCAATGTGCCGCCGGTGAGTTGCAATATATCCGCTACGGAGAGAGTCATGCGCGGAATGTCTTGTAAAAACGGCGGCGGGGAACCAATATATCCCGATTCGTTCCCCGCCAACCGGATTCAATTTACTGAACAGCCGGAGTTTCCTCACCAGCTTTGGCTCCCTCCGCGTCCGCGGCACCGCTCTGTTGCTGGGCAGCGTTCCGGACCTTCTGCAGCTCGGCTTGAGCATCAAATCCCGCAGGAGCATCTGCATTCAGCCGCTTGATAACCTTTTCGGAGATATCCGTGCTCGGCTTCACATACGGGAAAACGCGACCTCCGGGTTGCTGGCTGAAAGCGGAGGAATCGATGACGAAGTCCACCCCTTCCTCGGCCGCCACGGCCTGCACCACCTCGTGCATCTCGCGCGAGAGCAAAGCGCCCATACGGGCACGCATATCATTAATCGCCAACTGACGACGTTTTACGAACGTTTCGAATTCCTGACGCTCGGCATCAAATTCGTTTTTCACGGCGGAGTACTGTTCGCGGAGCTCTTTCGTCTTAGCATCCGAGAGGGTAGGATCCGCCTGCTTCTGGATATTCACCAGCTGCTGCTCGAGCGCCTTCACCTTTTCCTGGCGCGTGGTAATCTCTTCGCGGATGGCGTCCACCTGCTTGCGCAGATCATTCTCTGCATCCACACGCTTGTAAAACATGATGTGCAGCTCACTCATATTCACAGAGGCTATCTTCACCTCCGCCGCGGCCGTAGCCACCAGAGAACTGACGGCAACTGCCAATACTGATAATGTAGTAGCGAACTTCTTCATAATAATGCGAAAGATCGTTGAACGGCGTTATTTTACACTAAAAGCACACGTGCGGTCAAGTCCGAGCTGCGAAAGTTACTCAAAATTACGTCATACGCCGGAAGCATAAGCGAATGGCTCCGTCCTGAAAAAACGCACGCTATATTACTCTGCCACACGACCATCCCGAATCATCAGCACACGGTCACCTCGGGCAGCAATTTGGGCATCGTGTGTAACAATTACAAGGGTTTTCCCATGCTCGTCCGCCAATGAAAAGAGCAGATCAAGGATTTGCTTTCCATTGCGCGAATCAAGATTTCCCGTGGGCTCATCGGCAAAGATGATGGACGGATCATGCGCGAGAGCACGAACAATCGCGACACGCTGCTGTTCACCGCCAGAGAGCTCAGAGGGGAGATGTTGCAAACGGTTCGCCAGGCCAACACGCTCCAACAGTGCAAGCACGCGCTCTGTCGCCTCCTGCCCTGCGACAGCTGTAGCCAGGGAGGCGTTTTCAAGTGCAGTGAGCTCCGGCATGAGCATGTAATTTTGGAAAATGAAGCCCATGGTCCTGTTGCGGAAAAGGGCACGGCGGCGCAAGGAGAGAGCAAAAATATCCTGTCCACCCACGAGGACGCGCCCCTGCTGCGGTTGCTCCAAGCCGGCAAGTGTGTACATGAGCGTGGTTTTGCCCGCGCCGCTGGGCCCGCACAAAAACACCTTTTCTCGCGATTTGATGTGCAGATTAAGTCCACGCAAAACCTCCACCATCGTGGAGCCGATGGCATAACTGCGGTGCAAATCGATGGCCTGAATCATGTTCGTGGGAGAATTTGGACATTGTCGATGAGGCGCACCGCCCCGAAATAGACGGCTGCAACCATCACTGCCGACTGTTCCCCGGTAGATTTCTCCTCCAGCGCTTGCAGGGTCTGCGGATGCACCAACCGTACATAATCCACCTTGACTCCCGGCAGATCCTTCAGACGATCCACAACCAGACGGCATGAGTCGCCGACAGTCGTTCCACTGCGGAAGGCGGTGGCAGCCTGCTGCAACGCTGCATGGAGTTGGGGGGCTTGAGCGCGCTGCTCGGGCGCAAGCAGGACATTGCGGCTGGAAACAGCCAAGCCGTCCGGCTCGCGAACAATGGGAGCCGCATGCAAGGCGACAGGAAAGTCCAAATCGCGCACCAATCGGCGTAGCACGGCAAGTTGCTGAAAATCTTTCTCCCCGAAGATGGCATCCGTGGGCTGCACTAAATTGAAAAGTTTGGCCACTACCAGACATACCCCGTCAAAGTGCCCCGGCCGACTTGCCCCGCACAGGACAGCAGAGAGCGACGACTCATGCACGCGAACGCTGCGGTCTGAGCAATACATCTGCTGAACATCTGGCATAAAAAGAACATCCACCCCGCAATTTTCACATATTTCGGCATCTTGCTCCGGAGTACGCGGGTAGCTTGCCAAATCCGACGCCTCGTTGAACTGCGTGGGGTTCAAAAAGACCGAAGCTACCACACATCCCTGCTCCCCGGCCAGCTGGCGCGCCTGGCTCAACAGAGAGGCATGCCCGGCATGCAGCGCTCCCATCGTAGGCACCAGCACACGTGGATTCGCCGCGTTCTTTGCCAACGCTGCACGCAATTCCCTCTTCGACGTCACAATCCGCATGCCGCCAGCATAGCCGTCGGTCCCCAAAATGTCAATGAGAATGTACAAGGCAACCGCATCAGGAGAGACGGTTGCCATTTATGATTTTCGATTTTCGATTTACGATTTGTTGATAATGTGCGCATTGCGCAGGTTCGTTCTGAATGATGGATGTACTCAGGTATGAGAAAGAGTCAACCTCATTCCCACTGCGGAGCGTACTGCCATTTTCGATTTTCGTGTTCGGAAACAAGCGTGATTTGACGGCCGGAGTTTTTTTCCACTTATCTACTCCATCCAAATGCGATTGCACCACACGTGTCCCAATCAAATATTCTCCGGGCTCATGGAACCCATTTCCCATGCGTTTTCTTCGGACGAAAATGGCAGAGCACTTCGCCTCCCAGCGCGCCAGCACGCAAATTTCCCAAATCGAAAATCAAAAATCGTAACTCGAAAATCCCACATCCGTCCCAAGAAAATGTCTTTCATAGGCGGGAAGTATGATGATAGCAGGAGTTGGCAATTTTTGGGCAA